>JBDTMB010000139.1:0-12839 GCA_039934485.1 Vicinamibacterales bacterium | reverse complement strand
ATGTTTGCGCAGCCCGTTCGCCCGCCTTTTCATCGACCGTCGAGAGCAACCCCGCTCCAGCGACGAAGAACGCCAGGATGACGAGGATCGCGGTCTTGCTCGATCCCGTCAGCATCACGCTCACGGTGAACGCGGCCGGGCCCAGGATCGTGGCGAAGCGTTCGGCGACGGCAAAAAATCCGAAGAACTCCGAGGTGCGGTCCGCCGGCACCATGCGCGAGAAGAGCGCGCGGCTGAGTGCCTGGGCGCCGCCCTGGACGGTGGCGATGAGCGCGGCGAGGATGAAGAAGTGCGTCACCGTCTTCATGAAATAGGCGAGGACCGTGGCGGTGGCGTAGACGCCGATGGCGATGAAGATCGCCCGCTTGGTGCCGATGCGGGCGCCGAGGGCGCCGAAGAGGAACGAGAAGGGGATGCCGAGAAACTGCACCATCACGAACGCGGCGATCTGCGAGGTCTGCACGATGCCCACCTCGGCGCCGTAGACGGCGGCCATGCGGATGATGGTCTGGATGCCGTCCTGGTAAAGCAGCATCGAGATGAACAGCACGAAGGCGTGCCGGTACTTGCGGATCTCGCGGAAGGTCACGCCCAGCCGGCCAAAGGCGGCGACGATGGCGGAGCTGGACTCGTGCGCCGCGGGCGGCCGGTGGAGCGGCTCGCGCACGACGCGGAAGAGCGGAATGGAAAAGACCGCCCACCACACCGCGACGGAAAAGAACGACGCGCGAATCGCGGAGACCGTGCTGGCGAAGCCGAAGAGCTCGGGCTTCAGGATCCACGCCAGGTTGACGAGCAGCAGCACGCCGCCGCCGACGTAACCGAGCGCGTAGCCGGCCGCCGAGACCCGGTCGGTCTCTTCGGGCTTCGCCACGTGCGGCAACAGCGAATCGTAGAAGACCAGCGAACCCGAAACGCCGATGTTGCCGACGAAGAAGAGGATCGACGCCAGGCCGATGTCGCCCTCGCCGATGAAGACCATCAGCGCGCAGGAGAGGACGCCGACGGCGAGGAAACCGCCGAGGAGCTTCTTCTTGATGCCGCTGTGGTCCGCCAGCGCGCCCAGGAGGGGCGCGGCGATGGCGACCGCGGCCACCGACACCGTGGTGATCGCGCCGAAGCGGGCCGTGGCCTGTGCCGGCTCGAGGCCCGCCGCAGCATAGGTGGCGTAGAACCCGGGGAAGACCGCGGTGATGACGGTGGTGAAGTAGGCGGAGTTGGCGAAGTCATACCACGCCCACGCGCGTTGTTCTGGCGTGACCAGGCCCGCGCGGGCGAGGATGCGGGAAAGCATTGCCAGCAAGGATAAGGCAGAAGGCAGAAGGCAGAAGGCAAAACGTTGTGCCTTGTGCCTTTTGCCTTGTGCCTTGAGAGACTATTTCCGAATGTTAACCCCGCCACTAAAAGTCTTCAGCCGGAAGTCGGTATTGCCGCCGCCGTTGAGCGCGCCGCGGAAGTTTCGCCGGCTGCTGCTGGTGAGCGTCACCGGCAGGTCGCTCTGGAATTCGCCGCTGAAGCTGTTGAAGTCGATGGCGCCGCGGGCGTCGCCGGGCAGGCGCAGGTTGATCTCGCCGCTGAAGGTGTGGATGTCGAGGTCGTTGCCGTCGGTCCATTCCCTGGCTTCGATCGTGATGCCCGAGCTGAAGCCGTCGATGTTCTGCGGGCCGTCGACGCCGATCACCGTGATCGGCGCGCTGAAGGTCTTGAGCTCGAGCGTCGTCCGCGACGGGACGGTGATCTCGAAGTCGGTATCGACAACGTTGTCGTTGCGGCGCTCGACGACGCGATGGTGCGCCTCGACCTCGACGCGATTGCCGCTCTGGGTGACCTCGAGCTTGATGTCGTCGAGCCGCTCGCGCGTCGCCCGCCGGACGGCGTGGATCACCACCTGGGTGCCGGCCGCCCCGGTGATGCGGACCCGGCCCGAAAAGGTGTTGAGCTTGAGCGTTCCGCCCGGCTGCATCGTGAGGGTGCGGTCCACCGTCTCCGTCTCACGGGGACCGCGGTCGCGGTCGCTGTCCCGGTCCCGGTTCTGCGCCGCCACCGGAGAAGCCAGCACCAGGGCGACAATCAGGGCTAATCCAGTAAAAATCCTGCGAGTCATTTGCTCTCCCCGGCGACGGCTGAAGCCGTCGCCCTCCACTCCATAGACGAGGGGAAGGGGGCAAAAGGTTGATTTGGTGATCACGACCGTTAACCACGGACGTCCGTCGCCGTCGACCTACTTTCTAACTTCCACCAACCCTTCATCCGCTCCGGCCCACGCCGTGTCGCCGAGGGCGAATTCTCGCTTGGCGGTCGCGGCGTTGCCGTCGTGTGCAGCCACCAGCGCGAGGGCGTAGTGAGTTCCCGCGTAAGCAGGGTCGTGTTCATTCATCAGCGCCGCCATCCGGGCGGCCAGCAGCCAGTCGCCGGTTTCGCGCGCGGCGCGGGCCATCGCTTCGAGCCGGAACAGCGACTGGGTCCACGCGTCCGGCCCGGGCAGTGCGCGCAGCTTTTGCGCCGCGCGCTCCATCACGCTCCGGCCCTTGTCGCGCTGACCTGTCCGCAGCAGGAATTCACCCTGCAACACCTCGAGCGGGATCATCGCCAGCCCCTGGCCGTCGGCGGCGCCGCGCAACAACCGGAGTGCCGCGTTCGACGCCGAGGCGGCATCAGCGTAGCGGGTGGTGGCCAGGTACACGAAGCCGGCCTCGATCTGTCCGGTGGCCTGGACCACCGGATTCGGGTGAGCGACTAGATCGTTGGCCGCGGCGAGCGATTCCGCGGCGCGTCCGCGCGCCAGCAGGAACACCGGCCACTCGCGCTTGTTCACCACCTGCACGAGCAGGTTCGACGGGATGCCGAAGGATTGCTTCAGCAATGCCTCCGCCTTCTTCATCTGGCCGACGTACTGATACGAGGTGGCGAGCAGATCGAGATTGTGTTGATGGTGCCAGTCGAACTCCGGCGCGATCTTCTCGCGCGCGAAATACGCGGCCTGCAACTTGTCCGCGGCCTCGAAGCGCGCGATCGCCTCGGCGACGCGGCCGGCGCGGCGGAGTTCGTGACCGTGCATGTGGACGGCGTGGGGAATTGCCGGCGCCAGCGTCGCGTAGGCCGCGGCATTCGCCAGCGCCTCGGTCATTCGTCCGGTGTTCTCGTAGGCGTGCGCCAGGAAATGACGGGCCGCAAAATTGTCCGGCGCGGCCTTGAGCGCGCGTTCGTAGTACGGAATTGACGCCGCCGTGGACCCTTGGCCGCGGTCCGCTGGATCCGGCGACTCGGCGATGCCACGGTGAAGCACCAGCTCGACGTCGGTGGGGAACGCCGCAATCGCCGCGTCGAGGCCCTGGCGATAGGCGACGAGCTTGGTTGCGTCCGCCGCACTGTCCTCCGCCGCCATCTGCAGCCCCCGTACCTGGATATGGCGCCGCTCGTGATCGGACACGCCGCCCTGCAGTGCGCGCGCCTGATCCATGGCGCGCCTGGCATCCGCCGGCTTGTTCAGCTCCACGTAGGCGTAGCTGAGCCCGACGTGCGCCAGCGCCAGCTTGGGATCGAGCCGCAGTGCCTGGTGAAAGGATCGCGCCGCTTCGATCCAAACGTAGGAATGCAGGTAGGCGAGGCCCTGATCGAAGAACGACTGCGCCTCGACCGACTTTGTCGTCACCGCATCGTGCGCCTTGCCAATGCCGGTGCGCAAGACGACGGGTCGTTCGAGGAGTTCCTGGGGGATGACCGGGACCGCATGCGCGTGCGACTGCGCGGGACCGCCTTGCGCGGCCACACCTGCGGACGTGAAAAGTGAAAAGTGAAAAGTGAAAAGGAAGGGGAGTACGAAAGGGGGAGAAATGAGACGCATAGGGCCGTGCCCTTAGCTTCTCACTTCTCCCTTCTAACTTCTAACTTCTAACTTCCGTTAGAAGCTGATGTTCGTGCCCAGCTTGAAGAAGCGGTTCTGCAGCACGTTGGTCGGACGCTGCCAGTTCGAGCTGGCAGCATTCGAATAGGTGCTGCTCACCGTGTAGGGCCAGCTGCTGTTGAACAGGTTGTAGAGGTCGAAGTCCACGCGCAGCCGGGCCTTGCCGGTCGAGAAGCGCTTGGAGAGCTTCATGTCCAGCTGGTTGAGGTTGTACTTGCCGTAGTCCTGGCCCTCGCTGATCAGGCCCACGATGCGCGACGCCACGCCGGTCCACGCGCGGCCGATCGTGGGGGTCGCGGCGGCAACGGCGCTCGTGACCGACCAGTTGGCCAACAGGCTCGGGCCGGCGCCGCCGGTCTGGATGCCGCGGCTGAACTGGTAGGTGCCGGCCAGCTGAATATCCAGCGGCAGGGTGTAGGAACCCGACATCTTCAGGTCAGGACGATACCCATAGTCGCGGTGGCACGCCTTCGAGCCGTCCGCGTAGATTTCGGTGCCCGTGAAGCTGCCGGCAGTGTTGACGGCATCAAGGCCGGCCTGTATCAGGTTGCAGTTGTCGAAGGTCCGCGCCGTGGCCGCGAGACCGGCCTTGAGGAACGCGCCCCGCTTGAACCGCGACTCGAGATTGAGGTCGAAGCCCTGGTAGAGGTTCGTCTCACCCCCGAAGTCCTTCGAGAAGCGGATCTTGCTGTTGGCCGGCAGGCCCTGCGCGAACACCGCGGGCTTCAGGTCCTGGATGCCGCACACCTGGTAGCTGCCGCCGCCGGGCAGGTCCGGGTCGCTCGGCGCGTTGATGCAGAACGAGTCATAGCTGTTCGCGTCATAGCGCAAGTCGTCGGTGAACGTCTGGTTGCCGAACGTGCGGCGATAGTAGCCGCCGTTCACCGACATCCGATCGCCCAGCTGGTGCTGCATCGAGAACGTCACCTCGTTGTTGTAGCCGCGCTTGCCCCAGCCGTTGAGCACGCTCGGATCGTACTGGGTGGTCGGCACCGTGAGCTTGCCGAACGTCGGCGTGGATGCCGAGTTCGCGAGTTCGCCGAGCTGGATGTTGCCGTTGGCGTCGAAGGGCAGTCCGTTGCCGTCGACGTCGGTCCACACGCGGGTGTCCGACGCGGTCAGCGCGCCGATCGGGTTGACCTGGTTGGCCACCGCAATCGCCTGGCCGGCGACGTAGTGCGCGTAGCTCGCCTTGACCGCGGTGCGGCCGTCGCCGAAGACATCCATCGCGAAGCCGACGCGCGGCGAGATGTCCTTCCAGTTCTGCACCTGGCCGGTGCAGAGGTCGCCCGGATCGACCGTGCCATCGCTGCGCTCGCCGAACGTGCTGGCGCCGGTGAAGCGGTTGGCGAGAATCGTGCTCTCGCGCGATTCACCGATGAACTGGTCGAAGCGCAGGCCGAGGTTCCAGGTGATGCGGCCCATCGTCCAGCGATCCTGCGCGAAGAGGCCGAGGTCGCTCTTGATGCCGTTCTTGCGGTCCGACGGCAACCGCAGCGTCACCGAGGTCGGCCGGCCCGCCGTGTAGGTGATCGGCTGGACGTCGCCTGTCCACATCGTCAGCAGGCGCCAGTCGCCATTCGAGAGGTTCGCGCCAAAACGCAGGCTGTGCGCGCCGGCGATATACGACGCCGCGCCCATGAACGTGCGCAGCACCGAGAAGTGATCCGCCGGGTTCGGCCACGCGTTGGCCTGGCGGCCGTTCGACGCATCGACGACGTTGTAGACCTTCGAGCTTCTGATCGCGTCGACGTTCCACACCTTGTTTTCGTCGCCCGTCACGCTCGGCTGGTAGAGCTCGGTGTATTCCTGGTCGTAAATGCCGATGCCGCCTTCGAGCAGCAGCCTGTTGGTGTGGGTCCGTGTCCACTTGGTGACGTTGACGAAGCTGGTGGGCGTCACCTGGACGCCGGCGGCCTCCGGCGGAATCGTCGAGGCGATGCCCCAGTGGTTGCGGTACTTGTGCTGCTGGTCGTGGTACATCGAGATTTTATCCTTGCTGGACACCTGCCACTGGATCCGGCCGGCGTTGCTCACGATGTGCCCGTCGTCAAGACCCGGCTGGGTGAAATCCGGGTCGTAGACGAACTGCGAGGGGTTCTTGTCGAAATACGCATCGGCTTTGGTCTTGGTCGAGCCCCAGTGCCGGAAGGTGTAGTTGAACCACAACTTGTTCTTGACGATGGGGCCGCCAATCTGGGGATTGGCGTCCCAGATCTTCTTGATCGTATCGACGTTGGTCAGCGTGTTGTTCGGGTTGAAGGTCTTGCTGCCGCCCAGGTTGGTTCGGCTGCAGGGTTGGCCGACGCCCGCCGATCCGCAGTTGTCGGATTGGAAACCTTCACCGGCATAGTTGGCGATGAACGAACCGCGGAAGGTGTTGCCGCCGTCGCGGGGCACCATGTTGACGCGCATGCCGCCCTGGCCCACTTCCGCCGAATCGGCGCCGGTCACGTAGCTGAATTCCTCGAAGCTCGAGTCGTTCCAGTAAACGCCGCTATACGCGCCCTGCGCGCACAGGTTGTTGAGGCGAAGACCCTCGATGGTCTGGACCGTATCGCCGGAGCCGCGGTACTGAAGCGGCGACTGTTGCAGGTTGCCCGAGCCGCCGACGTCGCGCGACAGCGCGCCGCCGCCGCCCTGCGCGAGCGAGGTGCCGGGAATCATGATGCCGACCGCCTGGATGTTGCGGCCTGTCGGGAGCGCCTCGCGCACCTCGGCCGTCATCACCACGCGCTGGGTGATGCTCTGGGTATCGACGATGGGGGATTCGCCGGTGACCGTCAGGGTCTCGGAGAGGGTGCCGACCTTGAGCTCCGCATTGATCTGGGCGGTGAAGTCGGACGTCAACTCCACGCCTTCGCGGACGACGGTGCCGAAGCCCGGCAACGTGAACGTGACCTTATAGGTGCCGGGCCGCAATGCCACGATGGAGTACTGGCCGTTGCCGGCGGTCACGGTCGAGCGAACCTGTTCGATTAGCGCCGGACTGGACGCTTCAACGGTTACGCCTGGCATCACCGCGCCGGAAGCGTCTTTCACAGTGCCCGAGATGGCACTTGTTTGGGCCGATGCAAGTATCGGCGTGAGTACAAGAGATAAGACTGCAATAACGAAGTTCCGGACCGTGAGCGTACGCATCACCAGCTCCTCCTCCAAAAAAGTTACAAACTCCCGACCTCAAACACGCTCACGGCGCGTGAGCCACCACTTCCAAGCGCGCATATACCCTATTTTTTTGTGCCGGTGAAAGTGCCGTTGACCATGCCCGCAATGTTCATGGTGCCTTTCATCGTGTCCTTCTCCACGGTGCCGTCGTAGGTCACCGGGGCCTGCTGACCCTGGACGTCAAGGGTGAAGGTGAAGTGAATGGCGCTGCCCTTGACGGTGCCGGCGAGATCGGCGGCACCCAATTGGCCTTCGTAATGGCCGGTCAGTTTTTCGCCGTCCTGCTTGAAGTTCATCGTTGGGGTGCCGCCGCCCTGGTCGGTGGTGACGTTGAAGGCCCACGTGCCCGTGACATTGACGCCCTGGGCGAGAACCGGGGAGACCGCCATTGCCCCGGCGACGATTGCCATCACGACCGTTGCACGAAAAATCGAACGCATCTCGAGACCCTCCTTGGGGCTAATCGGCGGCATCGTATAACGTAAAGGTTTGTAACGGAAGCAATCTCGTGATCGATGGATTGCCGCAAAAACTGCCCATTTCTGCATACTTGGCTGAGATGAGTGCGGTGTTCATGTTCCTGGCCATGAGCCAGCGGACCGGCGGCAAGCTGAAGCAGACGTCCTTTTTCCTGCTCGACACCGAACGGCTGCTTTTCGATTTCGCCAAGGCGATCGATCACCGGCGCGCCCAAACTGACGAGGTGGTGTTCGAGTGGACCGAGCCGGCCGAGGTGGGTCAGCGTTCGCATCCTGAACGCAGTCTTTCGCCGCGCGACTGCCTCGAGCCTGCCGCGGTGCTGCCCGGGCTTCGGCATCTCAAGCGGCTGGCCGGCCGCAAGGACCCCGAGATCCGCGAGATCTGGCACACGCTGCGCCAACGCCTCGAGGCCCACCCCGCGCTCTCGCCTTCCCGCCTCGAGGACCTCGTCGCACGCGACCTTGACGGGCTGATCCTCTTTTGTGAAGAGGCGGAGACCCGTGGCGACGTCGTGGTCTCGATCCGGGTACCGTAAATGGGCTACAGGCTACAGACTGCAGGCTTCGGGGACTTCAGGCTGCAGCCTCCGAAGTCGGCAGCCTCCGAAGTCGGCAGCCTCCGAAGTCGGCAGCCCCCGAAGTCGGCAGCCCCCGAAGTCGGCAGCCCCCGAAGGCTGCAGCCCGAAGCCTGCAGACTGGACAGCGCGTGCTAGGATGGCGCCGGTTTCGGGGGCCAAGCGAATGCGTCCATGGGGTCTGCTCGGCGCGGCGTGCGTGGCGGTGGTGATGGCGAGCCCGCTCGGGGCCCAGGTGCGCGGCGAGTGGACGCATTATTCAGGCAGCGCGGCCAGCTTGAAGTATTCCCCCCTCGACCAAATCAACAAGGACAACGTCGCGCAACTGAAGATCGCCTGGCGATGGGCGTCGCCCGACAACGCCGTGGTCGCCGCGAACCCGCTGTCGCGGCCCGGCGGCTACGCCGACACGCCGTTGATGGTCAAAGGCGTGCTCTACACCGTGACCTCGCTGGGACAGATCGCGGCGATCAACCCGGGCACGGGCCAGGCGATCTGGACGTTCGACCCAGGCAACTGGAAGACGGGCCGTCCCGGCAACCTGGGATTCGTGCATCGCGGGCTGGCGTATTGGAGCGACCCCTCGACTTCGCTCGGGGCGGGCGGCGGAAAGGAGCGGTTGCTGCTCGGCACCGGTGATGCGTTCCTGATCTCGGTGGACGCCGCAACCGGCGCGCTCGACACCAGCTTTGGCGACGGCGGCAAGGTCGACTTGATGGCCGGCCTGTCGTACGCGGTGCGGGCCACCAACTACGGCGTGACCGCGGCGCCCATCGTCTGCCGCGACGTGATCATCGTCGGCGCGAGCATTCACGACGGCCCGACGAACAAGGAGTGGCCGCGCGGCGACGTGAGCGGCTTCGACGTGCGCACCGGCAAGCGCCTGTGGACGCTGCACTCGATTCCGCAAAAGGGTGAGTTCGGCACCGAGACGTGGGCCGATGATTCGGCCGGCTACACCGGCAGCACCAACGTGTGGACCAACATTTCGGCCGACGAAGAACTCGGCTACGTCTACCTGCCCTTCGGCACGCCCACCGACGATTGGTACGGCGGCCATCGTCCCGGCGCGAACCTGTTCGCGGAGAGCCTGGTGGCGCTCGACGTCCGCACGGGCGAGCGCAAGTGGCATTTCCAGGCCGTGCATCACGGCGTGTGGGACTACGATTTCCCGGCGGCGCCGCTCCTCGTCGACATCACCGTGAACGGCAAGGACATCAAGGCCGTGGCGCAGGTGAGCAAGCAGGGATTCACCTACGTGTTCGATCGCCGGACCGGTACGCCGGTGTGGCCGATCGAAGAACGTCCGGTGCCGCAGTCGAAGGTTCCCGGCGAGCGAACGTCGGCGACGCAACCGTTTCCAACCAGGCCGCCCGCATTCGAGCGCCAGGGCGTGACCGACAACGACCTGATCGACTTCACGCCGGAACTGAAGGCCGCCGCGCTCGAAGCGATCAAGGACTTCGACTACGGTCCGCTCTTCACGCCGCCGTCGGAACGCGGCGCGATCGCCAACCCGGGATGGGTCGGCGGCGCCAACTGGGGCGGCGCGGCGTTCGATCCGGACACCGGCACGCTCTACGTGCCGTCACTGACGAGCCCGATCGTGATTCAGTTGGTGAAGCCGAATCCGGCGAGCAGTAACCTCTTGTATAACCGCGGCGGGGTGATGATGCCGCCCACGATCGACGGCCTGCCGATCCTGAAGCCGCCCTACAGCCGCGTGACCGCGATCGACCTGAACCGCGGCGACATCACGTGGACGTCGGCGTTTGGCGAGGGGCCGCGGAACCACGCGGTGTTGAAGGATCTCAACCTGCCGGCGCTCGGCGCGGGCATTCGCGGCGCGCCGCTGGTCACCAAGACCCTGTTGTTTGTGGCGATGGGCCAGGGCAACCTCGGCAGCGGCAAGAATGTCGCGGTGGGCGGCCGGCCGCCCAGCCCGCCGGTGTCGCCGGAGCCGACCGCGATCCAGGTCTACGACAAGGGCACCGGCGCCCTCGTGTTCTCCCTCCAGACGCCGGTTCGTCCGCTGGCATCGCCGATGACATATCTCTTCAACGGGAAGCAGTATCTTGTCGTGGCTGCCGGTGGTGGAACCACCGCGGAGCTCGTCGCCTATTCCCTGGGGTCGTAACCATGATGAAACCTCTGCGTGGAGGCAAACCTTTAGGCTTGCCTTTCCTGGTGTTGGCGCTTCTCCTTCCGTCGCTCGCCTTCGCGCAAGCGTTGCCCAACCTCAACTCGCTGCGCGTGGGCTACAACACGCGCAAGACGGCGGCGAAGGCGGAAGGGGAACTCAAGGCGCAACTCGACGCCATCGACAAGGCGATCGCCGACGCCGCCAGGCTCGGCCAGGCCGGCGAAGTTCGCCGCCAGATTGCCAGGGGCAGCGCGCTGCTCGCGGGCAGCGCGTGGACACCCGCGCTGGACTACCAGAACTCGCTCGCCCTCCGTGCCGAGCGCATCGTCGTCGACTCCACGCAGCCGTACACGTTGCGGCTCGAGCAGATCTACACCCCTTCGATTGAACTGAGTCCCGCCCTCACGGCCAAGATGTCGTTGCGCAAGCGCGTGCCGCCGACGCCCCCGGGCGCCGCGGCGCCGCCGGAAACGCCGGCGCGCGATCTCGGCACCTTCGACGCGGTGAGCCGCGACTTGCGCGAATCGCCGTTCAGCATGGACGTGGAAATGGCCGCCGCCGAAGACGGCCCGTATTTCATCGACGCCGAAGTGTTCGATCGCGCCACGTCCCTCGGCAAGACCAGCCTCGGCGTGGTGCTGCAGAAAGGGCTCGACGCCCGCCTGCGCGCGCTCGAAGCCGGCGCCGCCAAACTCCCCGAAGCCGCGCGGGCCGACGTGCTCTATCCGGTTGACTTCATTCGCAACGTCAACCGGAGCCGGGTCGGCATCGGCACCTTCAACCTCGCCATCGACGTGGCCGCCGCCGAAGCCGTGCTGACGGCGGCGAAGGGCGGCAAGGACCCGTTCAAGGGCCGCACCGGGGACATGGAACGGCACTATCCGCTCGCCGGCGCCAACGAGATCATGCCCTATCGCGTCTACGTGCCGAAGGCCTACACCGACGCGAAGCCGATGCCGCTGGTGATTGCGCTGCACGGGCTCGGCGGCACGGAAGACGGCTTCTTCGACAATTACCAGAAACTGGCGCCCCAGCTTGCCGAGCAGCATGGCTTCCTGATGGCCGGCGTCCTCGGTTACCGCAGCGACGGCTTCTACGGCTCGCCAATGATGGGCGGGAGCGATGTGGCGTCGAAGCGCCGCGCCGAGTACAGCGAACACGACGTGATGGAAGTGCTGCGCCTGATGAAGACCTACTACAGGGTGGACGAGTCGCGCATTTACCTCCTTGGCCACTCCATGGGCGCGATCGGCGCCTGGTATCTCGGCGCCGCGCATCCCGACATCTGGGCCGCCATCGTGCCGTTCTCCGGAGCCGGCAGCGCCGCGACGGTGGACAAGATGAAAGGCATCCCGCAATTCGTCGTCCATGGCGACGCCGACAACACGGTGAACGTCGGCGGCTCGCGGTCGATGGTGGCGGCGATGAAGCAGGCGGGGATCGACGTGACCTACATCGAAGTGCCGGGCGGCAGCCACACCGACGTCGTGGTGCCGAACCTCGCGAAAGCCTTCGACTTCATGTCTGCTCAACGGAAGGGCACCACGAACACCTCTTCGAAGCAGTGAACACCGGGGCGCTCGTCGCGCGAATGACGGCTGGGGGCCAACCTGGAGGTGGGGGCCAACCTGGAGGTGGGGGCAAACCTTTAGGTTTGCCCACCCGTATCACCGTGATGACCGGCGCGGGCGTGTCGGCGGCCAGCGGCGTTCCCACTTTTCGCGGCGCCGACGGGCTGTGGAAGCAGTTCAAGCCCGAAGCCCTCGCCACGCCGGAAGCCTTCGCGCGCGATCCGAAACTGGTGTGGGAATGGTACGCCTGGCGGCGGCAGAGGATTGCGGCGTGCCAGCCCAACACCGCGCATCGTGTGGTCGCGGCGTGGAGCGCGCGGTTTCCCAACTTCCGCCTGATCACGCAGAACGTCGATGGCCTTCACGAGCGGGCCGGCGCTGCAGATCCGATTCGGCTGCACGGCTCGATTTGGGAAGTGCAGTGCCGGGACCGTTGCGCGGCGTCGCCACCGCGATGGCGCGACGAGACGGCGCTCTATCCGCAGATTCCTCCACGTTGTCCGCACTGCGGCGGATTGATTCGTCCCGGCGTCGTCTGGTTTGGCGAGTCGCTCGATCCGGAGGTTGTCGATCGCGCGTCGGCGGCGGCGTCCAGTTGCGATATTTTTTTCACCGTCGGCACCTCGTCCGTGGTTTATCCTGCGGCGTCGTTTGTGGATCTGGCGCGACAGCACGGAGCCTTCACGGTGGAGATCAATCCGGAAGCGACGCCCGCGTCCAGGCACGTTGATCTCGTGTTGCGTGGACCGGCGGAACAGGTCCTCGCGGAGATCGAGGCCCATAGCGCGCAGGCCTTTAGGATCAGAACATGAAAAAATCGGGCGCCAGCCTGGGCGAGTCGGCATCGGAGCTCATCTCGAAGAGAATCGCCGACCTCGGGGACTGGCGCGGCGAAACCCTCGGCAGGATGCGCAAGCTCATCAAGGAAGCCGACCCCGACGTCATCGAGGAGTGGAAGTGGATGGGCACTCCGATTTGGTCGCACGACGGCATCATCTG
>JBDTMB010000138.1:0-12849 GCA_039934485.1 Vicinamibacterales bacterium | reverse complement strand
CCCATGTCCTTGCGGTCCATGTGCGGGCACGACAGGTTCAGCTCGAACGCGTCGGCACCCGCCTCCTGGCACGCCTTGGCCAGCGTTTGCCACGCCTGGAGCTCCTTGTCGTTTCCGGAGCCGGCCATGATCGAGGCGATCAGCATGCGATCGGGATGCGCCTTCTTGATCGCCGCCAGCTTCGGCACCCACCAGTCGAGCGGCTTGTCGGAGATGAGCTCCCAGTTCCACGACGAGTGCAGCGCGGTGTCGGGCTTCTTCTGCATCGACAAGCGCCCGTCGAGCGTCGAGCGGAGGAACTTGGTCTTGGGCCCGGCGACGTTGGTCACCGGGTGGAGGCCGATCGTCTTGGTGACCACGCCGCCCCAGCCGGCGTCGAAGGCCCGCATGATGTTGCTCTCCGACTCGGTGGGCGGTGCCGAGGACAGCAAGAATGGGTTCGTGAACTTGAGCCCGGTAAATGTGACCGAGAGGTCCGGCTTCATTGGCCGATTATAAAGCCGGCCGCTACGGCTTCGGCGACCAGTTAACGATCGCCTGGAGCGGTTGTTCGTCGGCGACGACCGCGGGAATCAAGGCCAGGAAGCGCTTGCCGTCGGGCGCGATTTCGAAGTCGAGCCATCGCCTGCCGACACCGAACAACGTGGCAGGGGCGCCCAGCTCGAGGGCCGGGGTCGTGCGGATCGGGACCGAGACCATCCGGCCATCGCCAGCAAGAAACAGCAGCTCGCGCCCGTCCCGGCTCCAGCGTGCGACGAGCGCACCATCCTTCGAGACCCGCGTGGCCACTCCTCCCGACATCGATGACACGTACAGATCCGGGCGCCCGGACTCGTAGGAAATATAGATGTAGTAGCGACCGTCCGGGGAAAACCTGACGCCGGCCTGGTGAAATGGCGATGGCCGGAGCATGACGGGATTGGGTGGACCGGAGAGCCTGAGCGTCCACATATTGGAGACGCCGCTGGGTGTTCGCTCGTTGTACGCCAGCACGCCTCCGTCAGGCGATACGTCTTCGACGTCCTGAAACGCTTGACCCTCGAGCATCACCTGATCGACGCCAGTCGAGAGGTTTCTGCGAATGAGCCGTGGCGAGGCGCCTCGCGGCGACGAGTAGATCATCTCCTGCCCGCCTGGCAGGAGGAGGCCTCCGAACTCCGTCTTAGTGTCGTCAACCGTCACCCGGGTCTCGGTACCGCGCGCGAGATCCAGCGACCAGATGTCCCAGGTGCCGGTCGCCGGCAGGGCGCGGCTGAGCAGTGCCTCGCGGCCCGATGGGGCGAGCCACACGTCAAGGTGGCGGCTCGACGGACCGACATCCGCGACGTCGTGGCCGGCACGGTCGACCCACGACAGGCGTGAGGTGTCGAGCGACGACTGGAACACGATCGCCCCCTGGCGGGACGCCGAGAATGTGGCGAGGCCGGTGGTGAGAAAAAAGCGAACCGCCGGCGCGATCGCAAACGGCTCACCGGTGGTCGTCGCGTTCACGGCATCAAATGCCTGGCCCATCAGCGTCCCGCCGCGAGCAAACACGAGATGGTTCGGTTCGACGAATTGGACGTTCGAATCCATCGGCATCACGCGCCGTGGGGCCTTTCCGGACTCTCCAAGCATCAGCCACCCGGAGCCGTCCTTCATGCGAAGCAGATACAGAAACCGTCGTCCGTCAGGCAGGAATGTGGGAAACGCCACCCGGGCTTCGCCCTGCGCCTCGTCGGGCTTGAACTCCGTCGTCACCGCACCACCGGCTGTCGACACGGAGAACATGTCCCTGCCATCCACGGTGGCAAACAGGATTCGTCCGTCGTCGCTCCAGGTCCCGGTCAGACCGACGGCCTGTGGCGCCGGGCACAGTGGCACCGCGGCACTCGATGCGAGGTCGAGCCGCTTCACTTGCCCACCGGCGAAGAAGCCAATCGACTGGCCATCCGGAGACCAGAAGACGGAGCCGGCGCCATCGGTGTCGGCGATCGGCGTCGCGTCAATCGAGTTGAGCCGACGCCGCCATACCTGCCGAACACCGGCGGGGTTGCGTGCGACAAACGCCAACTCGCTGCCATCAGGAGACACCGCAAACGTCACGGTCTCGAACGAGGAGGCGTAGGTGCTCCCAGCGGGTGGAACCAGTTCGAGTGTCAGCTGGCCAGGCGCGATCGCTGATCCGCGGCCTGGCCACAACACCAGCGCGAGCACGAGCGCGACCACGAGTCCCGCCACCGCCCCGCCGATCACGGCCGTGCGAGTGCTCAGCCTCGACCTAGGCACTGTCTGTCCGGGGTCATCAGCGATGGCGGCCAGCTGAAGCGCGACGTCGTGCGCATCTTGCCACCGGCGATCCGGTTCCTTGGCCAGGCATTCGGTGATCAACCGGCTGAGTGCGGCGGGGACGCCGGGACGCAGCGACGACACTGGCGGGACCTCCCGGTGGATGACCGCCGAGGCAATTTGCGAAACCGTATCGCCATCGAACGCGCGACGCCCCGTGACCATTTCGTGCAACACGGCGCCGAACGCGAACAGGTCGGTGCGCGCATCGGCCGGCTGGCCGAGCAGTTGTTCGGGCGACATGTAGGGCGCCGTGCCGATCCACGTCCCGGCCGCGGTGACGGGAGCGGCCGTGGGCACGTCGCCGGAAAGGTCGGCGGCGACCGCACCCTCGACACCTTTGGCCAGGCCGAAGTCGAGCAGCTTCACGCCGGAACCGGTGAGCATCACGTTGGCCGGCTTGAGGTCGCGATGGACGATGCCCTGGCGGTGCGCGGCGTGGAGCGCGTCGGCGATCTCGGCGCCGATGCGAAGGACCTGCGCAATCGGCATCGGCCCCTTCGCGGCGCGAGCCGAGAGCGTCTCGCCGCTGAGCAGTTCCATCACCAGGTAGGCCGTGCCGTCGACGTGGCCCACGTCAAAGAGGGCGCACACGCGCGGATGCGACAGCCGGGAGATCGCCCACGCCTCGCGCTCAAACCGCTCGCGCGTCTCCGAGGAGATCGCACCGTCGCGGCGGAGAATCTTGATCGCCACGAGCCGGTCGAGCCGGGTGTCGCGCGCCTTGTAGACCTCGCCCATGCCCCCGCTGCCGAGCGGGGAAAGGACCTCATAGGGGCCGAAGCGCGTGCCGGAGGGGAGGGACATGACAGTGGCTGCCGCATTGTAGTGCCCTTGCCGGCTTGCCTCGGCACGATGGTCACGCTAGGCTTGCCGCATCCTTATGAGCATCCTCATCAAGAACGGCACCATCGTCACGGCCACCGACCAATACGTCGGCGACGTCTTCGTTGACGGCGACAGGATTACGGCCATCGGGACCGCGCTGACGATGCCGGCGGACCGGGTGATCGACGCCAAGGGCAAGTACGTGCTCCCCGGCGGCATCGACGTCCACACCCACCTGGACATGCCGTTTGGCGGCACCACCTCCGCCGACGACTTCGAGTCGGGCACCATCGCCGCCGCCTTCGGCGGCACCACCACCATCGTCGACTTCGCGATCCAGTACAAGGGCCAGACGCTGCACGACGCGCGCGATGCGTGGATGCGCAAGGCCGAGGGCAAGGCCGCGATCGATTACGGCTTCCACATGATCATCACCGACCTCTCCGACCAGGTGGAGACGGAGATGGACGCGATGGTGAAGGAGGGCGTCACCTCCTTCAAGCTGTTCATGGCCTACCCCGGGGTGTTCATGCTGGACGACGCCAGCATCTTCCGGGCGATGCTGCGCACGGGCAAGAACGGCGGCACGATTTGCATGCACGCGGAAAACGGCGGCGTGATCGACGTGCTGGTGAAGAAGGCGCTGGCCGAAGGCCACACCGCGCCGAAGTATCACGCAATCACGCGGCCGGCCCGCGCCGAAGCAGAAGCGACGCACCGCGCCATCGCGCTTGCGGAAATCGCCGACGTTCCCGTCTACATCGTGCATCTCTCCGCGGCCGAGGCGCTCGAGATGGTCACCGAGGCGCGCGATCGCGGCCTGCCGGCGTTCGCGGAAACCTGCCCCCAGTACCTGTTTCTGTCGGAAGACAACTACGACGAGCCCGATTTCGGCGGCTCGAAGTACGTCATGAGCCCGCCGCTGCGCCACAAGAGCACGCAGGACCGCCTCTGGCGCGGGCTCGCGTTCAACGACCTGCAGGCGATCGCCACCGACCACTGCCCGTTCTGCATGAAGGAGAAACACCTGGGTGCCAACGACTTCTCGAAGATCCCGAACGGCGCGCCCGGCGTCGAGACGCGCATGAGCCTCGTCTACGATGGCGGCGTGCGGACCGGGCGGATCTCGATGAACCGCTTCGTCGAGCTGACCTCCACTTCGCCGGCGAAGATCTTCGGGATGTTCCCGCGCAAGGGCACGATCGCGCCCGGCTCCGATGCCGACATCGTGATCTTCGATCCGGAGAAAAAGACGACGCTGTCGGCCAAGACGCATCACATGAAGGTGGACTACAACCCGTACGAGGGGCGACAGGTGACCGGCGTCACCGAGACCGTGCTGTCGAGAGGGAAGGTGATTATCGACGGCGGCACGTTCACCGGCAAGGCCGGCGCGGGATCGTTCCTCAAACGCAACCCGCGATGAGCGGTCTTGCGCTGGTCCTGAGCGGCGGCGGCGCGCGCGCCGCGTACCAGGTCGGGGTGCTGCGCCTGCTCGCCCGCGAGTGTCCGGGAGTGGTGCCCGACATCCTGACCGGCGTGTCGGCCGGTGGAATCAATGCCGCGTTCCTGGCCACGCGGCAGGAGCCGTTCACGGAGAAGGTCGACCGCCTGACCGAGATGTGGAGCACCCTCCACATCGACCAGGTCTTCCGCGCCGACATCCGGGATCTGGCGTCGCGCACCGTGCGATGGGGCGGGCGCCTGATGTCGGGTGGGAAGTCGATGCTGCCGCCGGCCAAGAGCCTCGTCGACACGACGCCGCTGCGCGAATTCCTCGATCGCGAGTTGGAGGCGCGCGACGGCGTCCTCGTCGGCATCCAGGACAGCCTTCGTGCCGGATGGTTGCGCGCCGTCGCGCTGACCGGTTCGAGCTACACGACCGGCCAGTCGATCACGTGGGTGCAGGCGCACGAGAATTGCGGCCTCCCGGCGTGGGAGCGTCCGCAACGGAAGAGCGAGATGTGCGCGCTCCGCGTGGACCACGTGATGGCCTCGGCGTCGCTGCCGTTCTTCTTCCCCGCCATCGAAGTCGACGGCGCCTGGTACGGCGACGGCGGCATCCGCCTCACGACGCCGTTGTCGCCGGCGATCCACTTGGGCGCCACCCGCATCCTCGCGGTATCGACCAGGTACGCGCGCTCGCGCCAGGAAGCGGACCGTCCGCTGATCTCCAACTACCCGCCGCCCGCCCAGGTGGCTGGCGTCCTGTTCAACGCCGTCTTCCTCGATCAGCTCGACACCGATGCGCTGCACCTGCGCCAGCTCAACACGCTGATCGCGGGCCGGCCGGAAAGCGAACGCGACGGCCTGCGCCAAATCGATTTGCTGGTGGTGCGGCCGTCGGAGGATCTCGGGCGGCTCGCCAACGCCTACGAAGCCGACCTGCCGCGCGCCTTCCGCTTCATGACGCGCGGCCTGGGCACGCGCGAAGCGCGCTCGAACGACATGCTGAGCCTCGTGATGTTCCAGGCCGATTACGTGCAGCGGCTGATCGAAATGGGCGAGAAGGACGCGGCGCTGCGGCTGCCGGAGATTCGTCGCTTCCTGGAAGGTTCATTTGCCGCTTCGTGAGTCTTTCCCGTCATCGAGCAACGAGCCGGGCGCCGCACACGGAGCGCCGCTGCATCAGGCTGTTCGCGGAGAAAACCGTGGGCAGGTTCACCCGGGGAACCTCCAGCGATAGCTCCTCCATCCGGCGGTTTTCGGAGCGGACAGCCTGATGCAGAGGCGCCGATCAGCGGCGTCCTGCGACGGCCCAAGGCCCAAGGCCGCGCCCGGCATTTCAAGTGTGGCCTTCGAGATTAGTTCGGCGTATTCCACCCGCCGACATCGCTGACCAGGCGATCCGCTTCTGATGGTCCCCACGTGCCGCGCTCGTACTCGATCGGATCCGCATCCGCCATCGTCAGCAACGGATCGACCAGCGCCCAGGCCGCTTCGACCACGTCCTGGCGGGCGAAGAGTTGCGGGTCGCCCTTCATCGCATCGCCGATCAGGCGCTCGTAGGGCTCCATCTCGTCGGCGCTGTCGCGATGCATCACCGATAGTTCGACGGGCTCGCCCTTGAGCCGATCGCCGGCCGTCTTGACGCGCGCGCCGATGCCGATCGAGACGTCGGGGCCCAGGCGGAACCGCACGTAGTTGCCCCTCGCCGCCGCGGCTTCGGTGAAGACCACCGGCGGCGCGTTCTTCAACTCGACCATCACCTCCGTGCAGGTGGTCTTGAGGCTCTTGCCGGCGCGGATGAAGAACGGCACGCCCTGCCAGCGCCACGAATCCAGCTGCAGCCGAAGCGCCGCATAGGTCGGCACGGTGGACCTCCTCGACACACCGTCTTCGTTGCGGTATCCGCGGTACTGACCGAGCACGAGGTCGTTCGGATCCATCGGCCGCAGGTTGCGCAACACCTTGACCTGCTCGTCGCGAATCGCTTCCGGGTGCGTGCTCGAGGGCGGCTCCATCGCGAGAAAGCCGAGCACCTGGAGCAGGTGGTTCTGGACCACGTCGCGAATCACGCCGGCTTCCTCGTAGAATTTTCCGCGGCCGGCGACGTCGAACGACTCGGCCATCGTGATCTGCACATTCTCCACGAAGTGCCGGTTCCACACCGGCTCGAACAGCGCGTTCGCAAACCGGAAGTAGAGGATGTTCTGGACCGGTTCCTTGCCGAGGAAATGATCGATGCGGTAGATGCGCTCCTCGGGGACGAACTGGTGCAGCGTGGCGTTGAGCGCACGCGCCGACGCCAGGTCCCGCCCGAACGGCTTCTCGACGATGACGCGGGCGTTGGCGAGGAGATGGACCTCCGCCAGGTGGGTGACGACCACGGAGAACATGCTGGGCGGAATCGCCAGGTAGTGCGCGGGCCGCGTGCTGGCGCCGAGCTCCGACTTGAGCCTGGTGAACGTGGCGGCGTCGTTGTAGTCGCCATCCACGTAACGCAGGTGCGCCGTGAGGATCGCAAATGCGGCCTCGTCGACGCCGCCGTGCTCGGTGATGCTGGCACGGGCGCGTTCGACCAGTTGATCGCACGTCCAACCCGATCGGCCGACCCCGACCACCGGGATGTTGAGTTTGCCGCGCCGCGCCATGGCCTGCAGCGCGGGGAAGATTTTCTTGTAGGCAAGATCGCCGGTCGCGCCGAAGAAGACCAGCGCATCACTTGGTTCGCGCTCCGCGCTCATGGCTTGGGCAAACCTAAAGGTTTGCCCCCACCTTTCTCAGCTGGTTTGCCCCCACCCTTCTCAGCTGGTTTGCCCCCACCTTTCTCCGTGTGGCCGCCAAAGCCGAAGCGCATCGCCGAGAGCACCTTGTTCTGGAACTCATCGTGGCCGCGCGAGGCGAACCGCTCGAAGAGCGCCGCCGTCAGCACGTGCGCCGGCACGCCGACGTCGTTGGCGGCTTGCACCGTCCACCGGCCCTCACCGGAATCCGACACCGTGCCGCTGAACTTATCGAGCGCCGGGTCGTCGGCCAGCGCCGCCGCCGTAAGATCGAGCAGCCACGAACTAATCACGCTGCCCCGCCGCCACACCTCGGTGATGTCGGCCAGGTTGAAATCGTATTGATAGTGTTCGGGGTTCCTGAGCGGCGCCGTCTCGGCGTCCTTCTCCGCGTGCAGGCTCCCGGCGTTGGCGTGGCGCAGGATGTTGAGGCCTTCGCCAAGCGCCGCCATCATGCCGTATTCGATCCCGTTGTGGATCATCTTGACGAAGTGGCCGGCACCGGCCGGGCCGCAGTGCAGGTAGCCGCGCTCCGCGGTCCGGCCTTCGGCTTCGCGCCCAGCGGTCGGCGCCACCTCGCCGGGACCGGGCGCCAGCGTGCTGAAGATCGGGTCGAGCCGGCGCACGATCTCGGTCTCGCCGCCGATCATCAGGCAGTAGCCGCGCTCGAGGCCCCACACGCCGCCCGAGGTGCCCATGTCGATGTAGTGCAACCCGGCCGCGGAAAGGTCCTTGGCGCGGGCGATGTCGTCCTGGTAGTGGGAATTGCCGCCGTCGATGATCGTGTCGCCGCGCGCCAGCAGTGGCTTGAGCTCGGCGATCGTCGCGTCCACGAACGCGGCAGGCAGCATCAGGCAGATCGTGCGCGGCGCCTCGAGCCTCGTGATGAACTCCTCGAGCGAGGCGGCGCCGACGGCGCCGTCGGCCACCACTGCGGCCACCGCCTGCGGTGCCCGATCGTACGCCACCGCGACATGTCCCGCGCGCTTGAGCCGGCGCACCATGTTCGCGCCCATGCGCCCGAGTCCAATCATGCCGATCTGCATCGCACTCTCCTCCAGCGATACTGACCGCACGCGCCGTGAAGCGCAAGGGTAGGTGCTAGGGCACGCGGACGACGACGCGCGAGCCGTCGTTGAGCAGGTCGCTCGGGTGCAGCACCACGGTCTGTCCGGCGGTCAGGCCCGAGCGGACTTCGGCTTCCTCGCTGGTCCGCTGGCCAAGCTCCAGCAACACGCGGCGGGCGCGGTTGGCGTCCACCAGGTAGGCGGCCCATCGATCGCCGGCGCGAAACAGCGCCCCCGTTGGCACCTTGATCAGCTCGGTGCCCTCCCACACGACGATGCGCACCTCAACGCGGAACGCGTCGCCGAGCTGCTGCCACGCGTCGCTGGCGGCGTCGAAATCCATCAGCACGTTGACGCGTTGCTCTTCCACGCCGAGTGCCGACACCTTGGTGAAGCCCGACGGCTCGACGCGCCGCACCCGCGCGGACAGCGCGCCATCGCCGCCCCACTGCTCCACGCGAACCGGCATCCCGGGCTTGACGCGCACGGCGTCGGTGGACAGCAGGTCCGACACGATCTCGAGATGCCGCGGATCGCCAAGCTCCACCAGCGGCTCGCCGGCCGGCACCACGCGCTCGCTTTCCTTGAGCCGCTTGAGGACCACACCGTCGACGGGCGCCAGCACGCTGAGCACGCGGGAGCCGGCGTCGAGCGTCGCCGGCATCAGGCGCGCGCGGGCGCGCTCGTAGTCGGAACTGGCGGCGGCGACGGCGAAGGTCGCGGCCCGCACGGCCTCGTCGGCGTTCTGCGCCGCCGCCAGCCGGGTGTCGAGCGCCTGCTTGGTGGTGAGGCCCGACAGGTCGAGGTTGCGCTCGCGCTTGAGGTCCCTGGCCGCAAAGTCCTGCGCCGCCCGCGCCCGTTGCTCTTTGGCCTGCGCGCGGCCGAGCGCGCCCTTCGCCGATTCCACCGCGGCCTCGGCTTCGGCGCGCGCTCGCGCGTCGAGCAGCGCCGGGGCATCGGCGCGCAGCCGCGCGATCACGGTTTTGTTGCGGACCACGGGATCACCTGGCTCGAGTTCGACGCGCTCGAGGCGTCCCGCGACCGGCGCCGACACCACGAAGCGGTCGTGGATGCGCGTCTCGCCTTCTTCGTCCACGGTCACCGCCAGCGGCCCCCGGGTCACGGCCCCGGTGTCGACGGCGACGGCCCGCGGCCGCAGCGCGATCGCCAGCAGCGCCGCGACCACGGCCGTGCCCATCCACACGCGGCGGTTTTTCAGGATGCCCCACATCGCTCACTCCCTCGATTTCAGCACGGCCACGAGGTCGAGCCGATCCAACTGCCGGCGTACCGCCAGCGCCGAGATTGCGGTCGCCGCGATCACGGTGAGAAACGTCCACGCCAGCATCGGCACGGTCATGACGAAGGGCAGCCGGTAGACCTCGTTGGTGAAGATCGTCATGATGAAGACGCCGAGCCCGTAGCCGATGGCCGCGCCGATCGGCAGCGACAGCAGCGTGACGATGGCGAGCTCGCCGAGCAGGATGAGCGCGATCTCGCCGCGCGTGAAGCCGAGCACGCGCAGGCTGGCCAGCTCGCGGCTCCTTTCCGAGAGCGAGACGCGGGCCGAGTTGTAAACCACGCCGAAGGCGATGACGCCGGCAAAGAACACGTTGATGAAGATCATCAGGTTCATGTGCTCGGCCATCGTCTGCCGGAAACTCTGCAATGCGGCGTCGCGCACGGCGACGCCGGCGACGGCGGGCAGCAGCTTCACCCGCGCATTCAGCGCGGCGATCTGGCCGGGGTCCACCATCATCGCCGCGCCAGACACGGTACCGCCCTCGCGCATCAGCCGGCGGAGCGCGTCGATTTCCATGTAGGCCTGCAACCCGAGGCTGTCGTCAACGAGCGCGGCCACCGGCAACACCCATGTCGGGCGCGCCCCGTCGAGGACCTCCACGCGCACCGTGCCGCCGGCGCCGACCCCGAGGATCTGGCCGAGCATCTTCGACAGCACGAGGCCCTCCGGCGGCAGCGGCACCACGCCGCCCGATCGTTCGACGACACGGTTGAGTGCGGGCCTGGCGACCAGGCCGGTAATCGCGAGCGTGCGCTGCCGGTGGCCCACCCGCAAGCGTGCCGGAACCACGCGCATCGGCTCGACGCCGATGACCCCGGGAAGGTGCTGCAGCGCGTGCACCGCGTCGGCGGACCGCGGTTCAGCGAAACTCACCGTCACGTCCTGCCGCATTGCCCGCATGAACTGCTCTTCGATCAGCACCTCCATCACCTCGAGGAATGAGAACCCGACGACGAGCACCGCGCCGGCAAGCGCGATGCCGACGATCGACATCGCCGCGCGCGCGGGCTGGCGCTCGAGGTTGCGCAGGATCATCCGGGTGCCGTGCGACAGCCTCCCGAAGATGCGCCAGCGCTCGCCGATGCTCTGGCGATAGCGCGCCGGTGACTCGGGCCGCATCGATTCGGCGGGCGGCACGCTCACCGCGCGCCGCACCGCGGATTGCGCCCCGAGCGCCGCCACCAGGAGGCTCCCGGCGATCGATCCGGCGGCGACGCCGCCCGAGAGGTGATAGTCGAGCATCGGAAAGCGGAAGTACACGTTGTAGAGCACCGCCATCCTCGCGCCGAGCCAGTCACCGGCCGCGACACCGACCGTGGCCCCGACCAGGGCGATGGCGAGCGCCCACTTCACGTAGTGCCATCCAATCTCGCGATTGGTGTAGCCAAGCGCCTTGAGCGCCGCGATCTGGATCCGCTGCAGCGCGAGCGCGCGCGTCAGCGCGATGTTGAGGATGAAGGCCGCCACACCGAGGAAAATGAGCGGCGTCACCAGGCCAAATGTCTGCAGCTGGACGAGCTCATTCGAGATCGTCCACGCCGAGACCTGCAACGATCGCGGGTAGGCGCCACGGCCGCCATAGGGCTCGAGCAGGCGATCGAGCCGCTCGATCACTTCATCCACCGATGCCCCCTTCGCCACCTTCAACGACACCTCGTTGAACCCGCCTTCCATGTCGAAGGCGCTCGCCAGCGCGCGGCGTTCCATCCAGAAGATGCCGAAGCGGCGGTTGTCCGGGAAGATCTCGCCGGGCTTGATGGCATAGACGTACTCCGGCGACAGCCCGATGCCGACGATCGTCAAGGTCCGGCGGCGGCCGTTGATGATGGCGGCCACCTGGTCGCCGGGTCCGAAGCCGTGGGCCTCGCAGAAGATCTCGCTCGCCACCACTTCGTCGGGCCTCGACGCATCCGGCCAGTTGCCGCGCCGCAGCGACACCGCGTTGAGCACGGGCGGCGTGCGCACCGGAATCGAGACGAGGCGGGCCGTCGCGGGCTCGGCCAGGCCCGGGACATCGAGCGTGACGTCGGCCACCACTCGGGTGTCGACGACGGCGACGCCGGGGATCGCCGCGATCCGGATCGCGAGGCGCTCCGGCGCGCGGATCACGTTGGCGAACACGTCGGCGAAGCGCTCCCGCTCGTAGTAGTTGCGGAGCGTGCGCTCGAGGGAATCGAAGTTCGACAGGTAGGTCACAAACATCGTGACGCCCGCCGCGATCACCGCGGCAATCGCCAGCGCCTGTCCCTTCATCGCCCACAGATCCCGAAGGAGCTTGCGGTCGAGCGCCGCGATGCGCCAGCCGCGGCTCACCATGACAGCTCCCGCGGGGTGATCTTCGTCGTGTTGCGTTCGATGCCCGCGACGCGGCCGTCGGCCAGCCGCACCACGCGATCGGCCATCCCGGCGATGGCCGCATTGTGCGTGATCACCACCGTGGCGGTGCCGAGATCCTGGTTGACCCGCGCGATCGCCTCGAGCACGACGATGCCGGTGGTGATGTCCAGCGCGCCGGTGGGCTCGTCGCACAACAGCACGTCGGGCCGCGTGGCGATCGCCCGCGCGAGCGCCACCCGCTGCTGCTCGCCGCCCGAGAGCTGCGCCGGAAAATGGTCGAGGCGATCACCGAGGCCGACGCGGTCGAGCGCCTCTTCGGGCGTCATCGGGTTGGTCGAAATCTCGGTGACCAGCGCCACGTTCTCGCGGGTCGTGAGGCTCGGAATCAGGTTGTAGAACTGGAACACGAACCCCACGTGTTCGCGGCGGTAGAGCGTGAGCGCGGCTTCACCCGCCGTCGTGAGGTTGTGGTCGCGGTAGACCACCTCGCCCGAGGTCGGCAGGTCCAGCCCGCCAAGGATGTTGAGGAGCGTGGACTTGCCGCTGCCGGAAGGCCCGAGGAGCACGACAAATTCCCCAGCGAACAGGGAGAAATCCACCCCCCTGAGCGCCTGCACCTCGAGCTCCCCCATCGGGTAGACCTTGGTGAGGTTATGCGCGGAAAACACCGCTTCGGTGCGGTCCACCACGTCGAGTGCCATGACTCAACGTGCAGACTGCAAGAAACAGGCCTGTCAGTCGCTTCTGAGCGCCACGACCG
>JBDTMB010000137.1:0-12858 GCA_039934485.1 Vicinamibacterales bacterium | reverse complement strand
TCGCCATTGCGGGCGATGCGGGGCACGAGCCACTGGAAAAACGCGCTCTCCTGCGCCTTGCCGTATTCGAAGAAGTTGAAGCGGCGCACCTTGAACGGGCAGTTGTTGGCGCAATACCGCGTGCCGACGCAGCGGTTGTAGATCTGCTGATTGAGCCCCTCGTCGCTATGCATCGTCGCCGCGAACGGGCACACGGTTTCGCACGGCGCGTTCTCGCAGTGCTGGCAGAGCATCGGTTCGAAGAGCGTTTGCGGTTCCTCGACGACGGCCAGCGGGCCGTCCCACACTTCGGCGTCCCAGCCGCCGTCCTTCTTCGGCGCGTCGTAATAGCGATCGATCCGGATCCAGGACATCTCGCGGCCGTCGAGGATGCCGTCCCGGCCGACCACCGGGATGTTGTTCTCAGCCTGGCAGCCGATCACGCACTTGCCGCAACCGTTGCACTTGCTGAGGTCGATGGCCATGGCCCAGCGCGCGTTCGGATACTCGTGCACCGGCCACGCAGAGGGACCGCCTTCGGTCTGCTCCGTGCCGGCCTTCGGGTCTGCTTCGTAAGCGGTCAGCGTGGTCGCCGGCACCAGGGGACGGCGTTCACGATCGATCACGTCGGACCCTTGCGCCAATGCCAGCGGTTCGTTGCCGCCGGCCTTGCGGATGGTCACCGGCAGGCCCGACGACACGAGGACGCCATTGCGGAGGTCGCGCATCGGGAAGCCGTTGGGGCCGATGCCGGCGCCGATGGCGCCGCAGGCGGTGCGGCCGAGGCCAAGCGGCAAGGCCACCTGATCGATGTGCATCCCGGCATGTCGATACGCCGGGGCAATCACCTTCACGTGACCCGCATCGACTTCAACCAGGTCGCCGTTCAGGAGCAGCATCTCGTCGAAGCGTCGCGGCGCAATCGAAAGGGCGCCGCCCCATGTGATGCGGGTGATCGGATCCGGCAGCTCGTGAAGCCAGCCGTTGTTGCCGGCGCGGCCATCGGCGAGCGCGAGATGCGGATAAAGCTGCAACTCGAGGCCCTTCGGGGTGTCGGCGCCGGCAGAGGCGAGCAGGGACAGGGCCGCCGGTGCCAGCGTGCGATTCATCGGCGTTGGCGCAGGGCCTTGCCACTGGCCGGTGCGCAGGACGTCGTTCCACGTGGTTTCGAACGCCGCGGTGGCGGGATCGAGTGCCAGCCGTTTGGCCCAGAGGGCACGCAAGTAGCGCCAGCCAAGGCTCGTGCCGGGTGCGCGCTGCGCGGTGGATGGCGCCGGGGCGGGCGTGGCCGCGGTCGCGTCGGCGACGACGGCCATCGCGGCGGCATCGCCGAGGGCGGCAGCCCAGTCCACCGCCACATCTAGGAAACCGCGCGTGTCGAACAGCGGCTGAATCACCGGCTGCTGAACCGCGAACAGGCCCTTCGGCAGCGCCGCATCGCTCCAGCACTCGAACGGGTGGCTGATCGGCGCCAGCGCATCAGCCATCACGGAGGTTTCGTCGAGCCGATCGTTCAGCGAGAGGACGAACGGCACCTTGCCGATCGCGTCGCTGAACCTGATGGCAGCTGGAGCGTCGTACACCGGGTTGGCGCCGGCGACGATCAGGACCTGAACGCCCCCGGCATTCATTTCGCTGACGAGCGATTCGAGCGCAGCCGTGCTGCCGGTCGGCGATTCAGTCGCCGCCGCCTCGTCGAACAGGCCGGCCGTGAAGGCGCCGAGCGTGAGGTTGAGCAACACCGCGGCGAATTCGAGGGCGGGGCCCGAGGCTGCCGTGCTGGCCGAGCCGCCGGCCACGACGAGCGTCCTGCCCGAAGCCGCGGCCAGTTCGGCGGCGAGCGACAGCAACGCTTGCGGATCGATGCCGGCACGAGCGGCCACGGTGGCGATGGCATAGGGCGCCAGCGCATTGGCCACTGCCGTGTCGTTGGCCAGTGGTCCAAGCTTTCTCATCACGATCAGCTCGTTGGCGATCGCGCTGGCCACCGCGGCCAGCTGCGAATCCCGCACGCGAAGACGCCGATCGGCATTCGCGCCCGTCAGGGTGAGGCGGCTCTCGAGCTGGATGAAGCGGTTCATGCGGCCGCCGGCCGGTTGCTCCGGCGCGCGCCGCGCCGCGAACTCGCGCTCGAATCCGTCTTCCGGACGATCGATGAACTCGGCGCCAAGTCCGAGGATGACGTCGGCCTTGCCGATCAGCGGCTTCGCAATCCTGCCGTCGCCAAACGCCTGCTTCCACGCCATCGTGGCCGCGTCGCTCGCCAGCGGCGACCAGGTGACGTGGCGAAGGCCGGTCCGCGCCGCAATCGCGGCGATCGCCGCCGTGGTGGCAGGACTATCGATCGGCCCCGTGAGGAGCACGGCCTTCGACCCCGCCGCCTTCAGGCGCGCGACCACGTCGGTGCCAATCGCACTCCAGGACGACGCGACGGTGACGCGCGAGTCCCGCCGTGCCGTCACGGGCCCACGTGCGCGATCGGGATCGTACAGGTCCATCAATGCCGCGTGATGCCGGGCGCTCAACCCGCGGCCGCTGGCATCGTTCAGGCTCGGCGTCACGAGGATGGGACGGCCTTCGCGCGTCCGCACCAGCACCGGCGAGCCGTGCAGCACGGTGCGGAAGAAGCGCGCGCGGCCCATGCCGTCGACGAGGTTCTCGGGCATGTCGTGGAAGGGCACCGTCAACTCCTGCGGCACCTGGCAGCCGGCGCTGGCCAGCGCGCCGGCCGCTGCCATTGCGGTGCTCACTCGGAGGAACTCACGACGACTGGTGTTCATGCTCATGGGCGTCACCGGTGACACGTGGTGCAGGTGGTGGGCGCCTGCATCTCTGGCTGGCGATGGCAATCGAGGCACCATTGCATGTTGAAATTGGTCTGCACCGACACCACCGCCATCTGGTCCACCTTGCCGTGGCAGGTCTGGCACGCCACCATCGGCTGGCCTTGCGCATCCACGAGCGGCAGCTTGGCTTTTCCGTTGGCGTCCTTGGCGTTGAGGTGCACGGAATGATCGAAGTAGACGAAGTCGGGCAGGTCGTGGACCTTCACCCACGGAATCGGCTGGCCGCGATCCCAGTACTCGCGCATCTTGAGAACCCATTCCCGGTTCAGGCCAACAGTGGAATGACAGTTCATGCACACGGCCGTCGATGGAATCGTCGCGTGCCGCCCCTTGTAAGACATCGTGTGGCAATACAGGCAGGGGATCCCGAACCCGCCGGCATTCACCTTCTCGCCCTGGGCGCCCACCTGCCACACCGGCGCGCCGGCCATGCGCAGGTGAGAGAACGCGATCGGCTGCCGCGGCTCGTAGCCTTTGCGCGCATTGCTGAGCGCGTAGGCGAGGGCGCCGAGCGTGGCGACCACGACGAGCAGCCCGAGCACGGCGGGCACGGTTTTACTGACCTTCATTCGTGAACTCCCGTCGGCACTGCGCTGGGCGCAGGTGGCCTCACCGCGCCCGGCTCCACATCGTCGAACAGCATGCGAACGGGCGGCGTCTCGAGGTCGTCGAACTGACCGGTCCTGGCCGCCCAGATGAAGAACCCCACCGCGATCGCGGCGATCAGCAGGGCGAGTGGCAGCAGCACGAAGATCGTCTCCATGTCAGGCCGCCTTCCTGGCTGGCCGCCGGGCCCGGCCCGCGCCCGGCTGTGAGGCGACAAACGTGCGCGCCAGCGCCGACGACAAGACGACGGTCAACGACGACACTGGCATCAGCACCGCCGCGAGGAGCGGTCCGACCAGGCCGGCCAGCGCCAGGGACGAGGCCGCGGCGTTATAGAAAAGTGAAAACGCGATGTTGCGGCGAATCACTGCGCGCAGGCGCCGCGCGCCGTCCAACACGTCGAGTAACGGCGCCACCCCCTCGCGCGTGAGCACGATGTCGGCGGCGACTATCGTCGCACCCATGCCGCCATCAACCGCGATGCCGACATCGGCCAGCGCGAGCGCCGCGGCGTCGTTCACACCGTCGCCGACCATCATCACGGCTCCACGGCGACCGGCCCGGGAGACAAGCTCGGCGACCAGGTCGCGCTTGGCTTCGGGCGTCAGGCCGCCGAGTGCGGCGTCGGGCGGCAGGCCGAGCTGCGCCGCCACCCTGGCAACGATGGCGGGATGATCGCCGGACAGGATGCGCACGCGCAGACCGCGCCGGCGAAGCGCGGCGACCGTCGCGACGGAGTCGCGGCGCAGCACATCGCCAATCCCGGCAATGCCGGAGACCGCTCCATCAACCGACACGAACACAGGACTGAGTCCGTCGCCGATCATGGCGGCGGCGACATCGCGCCATGGCGTCGGGATGGGTGCGCCGGCCGCCTCGATGAATTCGCGATTACCGGCGCGCACGTCGTGCCCGTCGAGCTGTCCCGCGATGCCGCGCCCGGGAACCTCGACGACGCCGGCAACGGATCGCACCAGGTGCAAGGGCCGGGGCGCATTGGTGGTGAACGCACGCGCCACCGCGTGCGACGACTCCGCCTCGAGCGCCCGCGCCAGTTCGAGAATCAGCGTGTCGCCATGCCAGCGCGAGATGGTCGCGTGGCCCTCGGTCAGCGTCCCGGTCTTGTCGAGCAGCACGGTATCGACCGTGCGCAGCCGTTCGAGCGCATCCGGGTTCTTGACGAAGATCCCGGCGCGCGCCGCGCGCATCAGCCCGACCGACAGGGCCAGCGGCACGGCCAGGCCGAGCGCGCACGGGCACGAGACCACCAGCAACGCCACGACCCGCGTCAAGGCGACCTCCGGCCCCCGTTGCGACCAGGCGATCACGAGGGTGGCCGCGGCCACGGCCAGCAGGATCTGCACGAACCGCCGCGCCATGAGATCGGTGGTCTGCAACAGCGCCGGACGGCGCGACGCGGCTTCCTGGACCAGGGCGAGCAGCGCGCCGACGCGGGTCGCGGCGCCGGCGGTATCGACGCGCACAATCAGCCTGGCGCCCAGGTTCGTGGCGCCGGCGTTCACCGCGTCACCCTCGGCGACCGATACCGGCGTGGATTCGCCGGTGAGCACGGCGTTGTCGAGCGAGGAGCGCCCCGACACGATCACGCCATCGACCGGAACGAATTCGCCCGAGCGGACCTCGACGCGATCGCCAGGCACGAGCACGCTGAGCGGCACTTCAATCGCGGGCGCCAGGGGCCTTGCGTGATCGAGCCGGCGGGCAAATTCGAGGAACGCCACGCCGCGCAAGCTGTCGGCGCGCTCGAGCGCCAGGCGCTGCGCGCTGCGCTGCAATTGACGCGCACCGAGCAGCGCCGCGATCAGCATCGCCAGCGAGTCGAACCAGATCGGGCCGCTGCCCCACACGGTGTTCCAGGCGCTGGCTGCTGCCGCAATGGTGATGGCCACGGCAATCGGCAGATCGATGTGGACGACGCGGGCCCGAAGGCCGGCAATCGCCGTCTGGAAGAACGGCCGCGCCGAGAAGACGAGCACGGGCACGGCAATCACCAGCGACAGCCAGCGGAAGAAGGTGGCGTAGGTGGTGGCCATGCCGCTGTATTCACCGGCATAGAGCGCGCCCGAGACGAACATCAGGTTCATCGCGCCCGCGGCGGCGACGCCAAACCGGGCGAGCATCGCGCGGTCTTCCACGCGACGCGTCTCCTGCGCGCGTGAGGCGCGGTGCACGTGAGGGGTGTAGCCCAGGCCGTCGAGGGCACGGGCGATCGCCGAGAGCGTCGTCTGCCCAGGCTGCCAGGTGACATCCGCTACCGCGCTGCCATAGTTCAGCCGGACTTCGTCCACGCCTGGAAGCACCGCGGGAAGCTTCTCGACGAGCCATACGCAAGCGGCGCAGTGCACGCCCTCGAGATACAGCCGGGTCCGCCGGCGGTCCGCGCCGACGCGATCGGTCGCCTCCGCTTGCAGCGCCTCGTCGTCGAAATCATCGAAGTGGCGTCCAGTGACGCGGGCGGGCGCAATCGTCGCGTGCTGTTGATCGATGAGCTGGTAGTACTGATCGAAGCCCCATTCGCGAACCAGCGAATAGACCTGCCGGCAGCCGTTGCAGCAGAACTGTTCGCTGTCGCCTTCGCGCACGAGATTCGGCGGCACGTCGAGGCCGCAATGCGCACAGGCGGCTGCCGCGGTTGCGGGCTGGTGCAGTTCGGCGGCGCGCTTCATCGCGGCGCCGCCTCCAGCCCATCGGCGGCGTCATGTTCCACGGTGATGCGAGCGACATCGACGAACCGCAAGGCCTGCTGTGTGGTGTCGATGCGGAGTTCCCACGCGCCAGGGGCATCAAGACGAATCAGTGTCCGGTAGCTGCCGTGCCTCGGCATCTCCACCAGCGAGCCCGTCTGATTAAGGCGGGTGTCGGCCGGACGAACGGCAAAGAGCCGGCCGGCCAGGCCTGACACCGGACGCCCGTCGCGATCTGAAACGGTCACATCCACCGGCCGCGGCATGCCGCCGGAGTGCGGGATGTCGCCCGGCAGTTCGTAGTGCACCGTCCAGCCAAGCCTTCGGCTCGCATCCTCGACGGCCTCATCTGCGTCCCAGGCGAGCGCCGTCTCGTAGTATGCGGGGATGGGTCGCGGCGCGTCGGCGCGCGTCGCCACCCAGACCAGCACACCGCACGCCACCACCGACATCGTCAGGTGGCCGCCGATGTAGATCGGCCAGCGGTAGTCGGAGAGCAGGCGGAAGAAGTTCTTCATGGCGTCTGCCCCGTCCCGAAGGGACCGAGCAACAGGAAATCCATTTCTCTCCGGAAGCCCCGATCCGACGTGATCACGTAGTGCACCGTGGCCTGGCCATCCGAGAAGAGGCGGCGCGGCACGGTCGTCACCGCATTCACCGTCATCACCGATTGCGGATCGACGACGACCGGCGACTCGCTGAGCACCAGCGTGGCGCCGCCGGGGCCCGCCACGCGGATTTCAAACTGCTGCGCCTGATCGAGCTGATTGGTGAAGCGGATCCGCTGCTGGTTGGCCACTTCGCCGGTCGTGAGCATCCGGTAAGGCTCGCGGCCTCCGCGCACGACTTCGACCAGGGCGTCGGCGCGCGTGAAGACCAGGGCGACCAGCGTGCCCCAGGCCACCGTCATCAGCGCGAGGTAGGCGAGGTTGCGCGGGCGCAGAAGGCGTCGGGGCCCACCCTGCTGCTGGCGCTCGGAAGTGAAGCGGATGAGCCCCGTCGGCCTTCCCAGCTTGATCATCACCTCGTTGCAGGCGTCAACGCATTGCGCGGTGCCGATGCATTCCACCTGCATGCCGCGACGGATATCGACGCCGGTGGGACACACGCTCACGCAGGCGCCGCAGTCGACGCAGTCGCCGTAGACCGCACCCGGGAGCTGATGCTTGGGCGCCATCCGCGGTTCACCGCGCGAGGTGTCGTAGGCCACGACGAGCGTGTCCGGATCGGCCATCACGTTTTGCAGGCGGCCATAGGGGCATGCGATCGTGCACATCTGATCGCGGAACCAGCCGAAGTCGAAAACAATGAGCCCGGTCATCGCCACGATCGTGAAGAGCGAGCCGGTCCAGGCATGCGGATTGGTCGTCGCGCCATGCCACAGCGCCGGCCAGCTCGTGAAGTAGGCGACAAACGTCGCCGCCATGCTCGCGGCCAGCACGATCCACAGGAGCCACTTGGTGGCCTTGATGGCGGCCTTGTGCGCGCTCCACGGCGCCTTGTTCAAGTGGCGCTGGTTGGTCGGGCCGCCTTCCACCAACGCTTCAATCGGCCTGAACAGGAATTCGAGATACACCGTCTGCGGACACGCGAACCCGCACCAGACGCGCCCGAACGTGGCGCCGACGAAAAACACCGTGACGATGACGCCGAACCCAAACGCCACCAGCAGGAGGTTGTCGGTGGGGTGGAACGTGCCGCCGAACAAGTGGACGCGGCGCGTGTCCATGTCGAGCAGCACCGCCGGCGCGCCGCCGACGTGAATCAGCGGCAGGCCGTAGAAGAGCGCCACCAGCGCATAGGCGATGACCCGGCGAATCTTCCAGTAGTGGCCTTTGCGGACCACGGGATGCATGAAGCGGCGCTTCCCGTCCTGCGACAGGCTGTAGAGGAGTTCCTCCTGCGGCGCCACCTCGAAGATTGCGCTCATCGTCACCGCTCCGGAATGGCTTCGGGGACGACCTGGTCGCCCTCGGGCGGCCTGGGATTTGCGGGAGACGATCCCTGCAGGCTTCTGATGTAGGAAACCAGCGCCGCCAGTTCCGCGGGCTTCAGCGTGCGGCCCCAGGGCGGCATGCCCTTGGCCGGCCAGCCCTTGGCCACCGTCTGGAAAATCTGCTCGACTGATCCGCCATGCAACCAGCGATCGTCGGTGAGGTTGGGGCCGATGAGTCCTTGCGCGTGTTCGCCGTGGCACGCCGCACAGGTCTTCGCGAAGCGCGCTTCGGCCAGGTCGATCACGGCGGCGTTCTTCGTGCCGGCCAGCAATTGCGCCGGCGTCGGTGGCACCAGCGGGTGGGCATCGAAATAGGCCTGCTGCGAGGTCAGCTCTTCCTGTGTCTGCGCGCGGTATTCGGCTTCGATCGATCCTTCGCCGAACCTGAGCGCGAAGAACATCAGGTAACCCGCGGCGAACAGCAGCGAGCCCCACCAGATCGCGAGGAGCCATCCGGGCATCGGGTTGTCGTATTCCTTGATGCCGTCGAGCTCGTGGAGCACCTTGTCTTCAAACTCCGCCATGATCAGCTCCCGCCTTCTCGTCGCCGTCGTCGAGCACCAATCGCGCTTGCGCCGCGAGATCCTCGGGGCGCGCCCGGTAGAGGCGAACTGCGATGACGAGGTAGACGGTGATGAAGAACAGCAGGGAACCGATCGCCCAGGCGCCGGCGCCGCTGTCGGTGGCAAGCTCCTGGATCATCGCAACCTCATTCCCCCGCCGGCCGGCTTCGCCGCGGGCGCGGGCGGAGCGGTGACGGCCACCGGCGGCTGCGGCTCAGGCCGCTTCCATCCGATGTCGGTGCCGAGCCGCTGCAAGTAGGCGGTGAGCGCGATGATTTCCTTGTCATCGAGCCCGGTTGGACCCTGCTGTTTGGCGACTTCAGCGGCGATGCCGGTGGCCTGCGCGCGCATGGCGGCTTCGGCGCCGTCGATTTCGCCCTGGCTGTAGGGCACGCCGAGCGATCGCAGGGCGCGCAGCTTGGCGCCGATCAGGCTGGTGTCGAAGGCGTCGGTCAGCAGGTGCGGATAGCGCGGCATGATCGAGCCGGGCGTCGTCGAGTCGGGCCGCGCCATGTGGCGCACGTGCCAGAGCGACGGATATTTGCCGCCGACGCGGTGGAGATCCGGACCGGTGCGCTTCGAACCCCATTGGAACGGCCGGTCGTAGATGAATTCGCCGGCTTTCGAGTACTCGCCGTAGCGCTCCGTCTCGTAGCGGAACGGGCGGACCATCTGCGAGTGGCAGTTGTAGCAGCCCTCGCGCACGTAGATATCGCGACCGACGACTTCGAGCGGGGTGTACGGCCTCACGCTCGCGATCTCCTTGACGTTGCTCTTGTCGAAGAACATCGGCAGCGTCTCAACCAGCGAGCCGACGGCGAGTGCCAGGGCGACCAGGATCGTGAACGTGACCAGCCGGCTCTCGAGCATGCGGTGGATACCGTGGCTCATCGCGTGCTGCAGGCGGTAGAACGCGTAGTCGTAAGTGTTGGCTGGCGTGACCGCGCCTGGCGCCATGACCGGCTCGAAGACGAGCGGTGGAGCATGCACTTCGGGCTCGTAGGCGAAGTCGGGTGGCGCCGACTGGATGGTCTTGAACATGTTCCAGCACATGAGCAGGAGCCCGCTCAGGAACAGCGCACCACCAGCGAGGCGAATCTCATAGAGCGGCACGATGCGGACGACGGTTTCGATGAAGTCCGGATAGACCAGGCGGCCGTCTGGTTCGAACGCCCGCCACATCGCCCACTGGGTAATGCCGGCCACCCACATCGACACCTGGTAGCTGATCAGGCCGACGGTGGCGATCCAGAAGTGAAACGTCGCGAGCCTGGTGGAATAGAGCGACGTCTTCCACAGCCGCGGCACCACCCAGTAGAGGATGCCGAACGAGAGGAACGCATTCCAGCCGAGCGCGCCGGCATGGACGTGGCCGATGGTCCAGTCGGTGTAGTGCGACACCGCGTTCACCGACTTGATCGCCATCATCGGGCCTTCGAACGTCGCCATCCCGTAGTAGGTGATCGCGACCACCATGAATTTCAGGATCGGGTCGTCGCGCAACTTGTCCCAGGCGCCGCGCAGCGTGAAGAAGCCGTTGACCATGCCGCCCCACGACGGCATCCAGAGGATCAGCGAGAACAGCATCCCGAGGGTGGAGGCCCACTCGGGAATGGCGGTGTAGTGGAGGTGATGCGGCCCGGCCCAGATGTAGACGAAGACCAGCGACCAGAAGTGCATGATCGACAGCCGGTAGCTGAACACCGGCCGCTGCGCCGCTTTCGGGAGGTAGTAATACATCAGCCCGAGGAACGGGGTCGTCAGGAAGAACGCCACCGCGTTGTGGCCGTACCACCACTGCATCAGCGCGTCCTTGACGCCGGCGTAGGCCGAGTAGCTGCCCAGCCACGAATACGGCATCGCCATGCTGTTGCCGATGTGCAGGATGGCGACGGCGACGATGGTGGCGATGTAGAACCAGATCGCGACGTAGAGGTGCTTCTCGCGGCGAATGGCGATGGTGCCAAAGAAATTGATCGCGAAGATGACCCACAGCACGGCGATGACGATGTCGAGCAGCCAGGGGAGCTCGGCGTACTCTTTTCCCTGCGTGTTGCCGGTGACGAGCGCGACCGCGGCGGCGACGATCAGCAACTGCCAGCCCCAGAAGTGGATCGCCGACAGGCGGTCGTTGAAGAGGCGCGACTTCAGCAGCCGTTGCATCGAGTGATAGGTGCCGGCGAAGATGATGTTGCCGCAGAACGCGAAGATCACGGCGTTGGTGTGGAGCGGCCGGAGGCGGCCGAACGTCAGGTACGGCGCCAGGTTCAACCACGGCAGGAACAGCATCGCCGCAATCAGCACGCCGACCGTCATGCCGACGACGGCCCACACCATGGCCGCGACGAAGAAGAGGCGCGGGGTGCGATCGTCGTAACGGACGGTATGGCCCAACAAGCCGCCGCTTTCGATTGCGTGGTCCGGCATTGCCGGCTACCAGAGCAAGACTCATTCCGCGCCAAAGGACATGGCGCGCAGACATCAACGGCGGACGGCGCGTGAGATCGAGCGCGGGAAATTTCGCACTGCTTTGAAAATGTCCGCGACGAGAATTCGCCTGGCGCTGAACCGCGCCGCGCGGGATTAAATACGACCTCTTTCGCTCCTTGACAACTTGGGCGCCGGGTGGCTATTCACGGGTCGGCCGCGACCACCAGCGCTTACGACGATGGCGCAAGCGACGGGCGGCCCTTCTGTTCGGCGGCGTGAATCATCATGAACTCGCCGACGTTGTCCATCGTGACGACGCCGACCATGACTCCTCGTTCGAGGACCGGCATCGTGCGACAGTTGTGGCCCTGCATGCGCAAGAGCGCGGCCTCGAGCATCTCGGCCGCGTCGGCCGTCGGGCAATCCGTTTTCATGTGTTCGCCGACGAGCGCAGTCCGGCCGCCCCGGGCCAGGGCGGTCAGCAGATCCTGCCGGGTCAGGATCCCTGCGAGCCGCCCGTCGGCCACCACCGGGGCGTCCTGCTGCGAACTCGCCAGCAGGAGATCGACGGCATCGCCAAGGGTGTTCGCCGGCGCCAGCGTCCGAAAATCCGTGAGCATGGCGCGCCGCAACGGGATGCCCCCGAGCGCCGACTTCATCAGCGCCATGCTGGCTTCCTGTCCAGCCCCAATCCAGACGAACAGCGCGATGAAGATCAGCATCGGATTGCCCAGCAGCCCGATGAAGCCCAGCAGGATGGCCATGCCCTGACCGATGGCCGCCGCGCGTTCGGTGGCCCGCGTGTACTCCATGCGTGTGGCCAGGAGGGCGCGGAGCACGCGGCCGCCGTCCATCGGAAACGCCGGCAGCAGATTGAAGAGCGCCAGCATCACGTTGGCCAGCATCACCCGCTCAACGAAGCCGCCGGTGGCGACGCTCAATTCACTCACCGGCTCCCAGTTGCCGGACGCGTTGAGGTAGAGGAAGAGGGCCGCTGCGATCACCACGTTGACGGCGGGCCCGGCCAGCGCCACCCAGAACTCCTGGATCGGCACCTCCGGCATTCGCTCGAGCCTGGCGACGCCGCCAATCGGCAGCAGCGTAATGTCGCGGGTACGGATCCCGTAGCGTGCCGCCGTGAGGGCGTGGCCGAACTCATGGAGCACGACACAAGCGAAGAGCGCCAGGATGTAGCCCACACCGCTGACCACCGCGGCGTAGCTGTGGCTCTGATTCCAGTAGACCAGGGCGATCCAGCCGATCACCATGAGAAACGTGACGTGGACGTAAACGTCGATTCCGGCTGCACGTCCCAGCTTCCATGACCAGGCCATGGGTCTCATTATGAGCCTCCCCGGCCCGCCCATCCTCAAATCGTCCTCCGTGGTGAGCGTCCGTATCGCCACGACAGTCCAGCCGCAAACTGCGCCTGCCACGGATGTCGGGTTGCGGGATGAGTCGATCCGTACATGGACCGTGCCCACCGTGGCCTCCGTGGTGAGCGTCCGTGTCGCCACGACAGTCTAGCCGCGAACTGCGCCTGCCCGCGGATGTCGGGTTGCGGGATGAGTCGATCCGTACTTGAACATCGGAGAGCGCGGAGAACACCGAGGCATCCTTCTCTACATGCCAGCGCGGGTGCGAGCCCCTGGCTTTAGAAAGAAATGCTCCGTGCCCTCCGTGTCCTCCGTGGTGAGCGTCCGTATCAGCACGACAGAACAGCCGCGAACTGC
>JBDTMB010000136.1:0-12882 GCA_039934485.1 Vicinamibacterales bacterium | reverse complement strand
TGCGCTCCGTGGTTGACGCCCGTGTAGTTGACGCCCGTGTAGTTGACGCCCGTGTAGTTGACGCCCGTGTGGTTGGCGTCCGTGTGGTTGACGTCCGTGGCTCGGATGTGACGGGTTTACGTCCGCGGCGCCCGGTTGAAGGCTTGCCGACCAGGCAGAGAAGTATGATCGCCTAATGATTGGCATCGTCGGCGGACTCGGCGTGGGTGCCGGCATTCACTACTACCGGGAACTGGCGGCGGCACACGACGCGATTGGCAAGCCGCTCGAGCTGGTGATGATTCACGCGCAGATGACGCGCATCTTCGAGCACGCCGCGACCGGCGACGCCCCAGGGCTGGCGCGATATCTCGAGGACGTGATTGGGCAACTGAAGCGCGGCGGCGCCACCATCGCGGCGATTCCGGCCGTGACCCCGCACCTGTGCATCGGCGAACTCCTGTCGATCACGCCGCTGCCGATTGTCAACATGCTTGAAGCGATCGCCAACGAAGTGCGCGCCCGAAGCCTGAGCCGCGTGGCCCTGTTCGGCACCCGGTTCGTCGTCGAGGGCAGGATGTTCGGGCAGCTTCCCGGCGTGGAGGTGGTGACGCCCCGGCCGGAAGAGGTCGATTACATTCACCACACCTACTTCTCGATAGCCAGCTCCGGCGCCGGCAGCGAGGAGCAGCGTCGCGGACTGACCGCGCTGGCGAGGACGCTCTGCGCGCGCGACGGCGTCGACGCGGTCCTGCTCGCCGGCACCGACCTGTCGGCCATCTTCAACGAAGGCAATACCGATTTCCCGCATCTTGATTGCGCGCGCGTCCACATTCAGGCCATCATGCGGGCAGTCACCTGATGCTGGTCAACTGCGTTGCGTATCAACGAGGACAGAAGCTCGCCGACATTCCGGTCAGCGAGATCCGCGCCAACCTGACACGGCCGGACTGCTTCGTCTGGGTGGCCATCAAGGACCCCGACCTGGCCGAGCTCGAAGCGATGGCGGAGGAATTCGATCTCCACCACCTGTCGATCGAGGACGCGCTGAAGGGGCACCAGCGGCCCAAGATCGAAGAGTACGGCTCGTCGCTCTTCGTGGTCCTGCACGTGGTCGAGGAAAACGGCGGCGAGCTGCAGACCGGCGAGGTGTCCATCTTTGTCGGCCCGCAGTACGTGGTATCCGTACGGCGGGGCACCCAGCAGGGCTTCGCTGAAGTCCGGCGCCGATGCGAACAGGAGCCAGAACTGCTCCAGCATGGCCCGGCCTATGTTCTCTATGCGTTGATGGACACGGTGGTCGACCGCTATTTTCCCGTCCTCGACGCGCTCACCGAGGAAATTGAAGCGGTGGAGGAGCGGGTCTTCACGGGCCAGACGACGCGGGAGCAGATCGAGGCGCTCTACACCCTGCGGCGCAAGTTGACGGTGCTCGACGACGCCGGCGTGCCGCTCCTCGAGGTGACGGGCAAGCTGCACGGCGGACGCGTGCCGCCGATCTGCAGCGGCCTCCATGAGTACTTCCGCGACGTCTACGACCACCTGCTGCGGTTGAAGCAGTCGGTGGACAGCATGCGGGACATGGTCGCCACCGTGATCTCGATGAACCTCTCGCTGATCACGCTGCAGGAGAACGAAGTCACCAAGCGGCTGGCGGCGTACGCCGCGTTAATCGCGGTGCCGACGATGGTGGCCGGCGTCTACGGCATGAACTTCAGGCACATGCCGGAGATTGACTGGGTGTTTGGCTATCCGCTGGCGCTCGGGGTGATGGTCGTGGTCGACATCTACCTCGTCTTTCGATTCAAGAAAGCAAAATGGATGTAACCGCCAGTCCCCTCTGTTTCGCGAGCGCGCGAGACCTGGCGGCGCAGATCCGCCTGCGCAAGGTCTCCGCGCGCGAAGTGATGGCCGCGCACCTCGCGCAAATCGGCCGCCTCAATCCCGAGCTCAACGCCATCGTCGGCAAGCTGGACGACGAGAAATGCCTCGCGCTGGCCGACGAAGCCGATGCGAAGCTGACGCGCAGCGCCAAGGTGGGGCCGCTGCACGGGCTGCCGACCGCGTTCAAGGATCTCGAGTCGGCAACGGGGTTTCCGTTCACGCGCGGGTCGCTGATTTTCAAGGACCTGATGGGCACGTTCGACACGCTGCTGGTGGAGCGCGTGCGCGCGGCCGGCGCCGTCCCGATCGGCAAGACCAATGTGCCGGAGTTCGGCATGGGCTCCCACACCTACAACAAGGTGTACGGCACCACGTTGAATCCCTACGATCGGACCCGGAGCGCCGGCGGCTCCAGCGGCGGGGCCGCCGTCGCGCTCGCCAGCGGCATGCTGCCGATCGCCGATGGCAGCGATCTTGGTGGTTCGCTGCGCAATCCCGCGAGCTTCAACAACATCGTCGCGATCCGGCCGTCGGTGGGGCTGGTGCCGAACGTGCCGGTGACCATCCCATTGGTCTCGCTCTCGGTGAAGGGCCCGATGGCCCGATCGGTGTCGGACGTGGCGTTCCTGCTGAGTGTTCTGGCGGGGGCCGACGCGCGCGATCCGGGATCGTATCCGTCCACTCCGGCGCAGTTCGCCCAGCCCCTGGACCGCGACTTCAAGGGCGTGCGCGTGGCGTGGTGCCCGGACCTGGGCGGTTTGCCGCTCGACCGCTCGGTGCGCGGCGTCCTCGAGGCGCAATGGCGCACCTTCGAGTCCCTCGGCTGCATCGTCGAGGATGCGGCGCCCGACCTGGACGGTGTGGAGGAGATCTTCCTCACGCTGCGGGCGTGGATGAGCGGCAACGTCGAAGCCGGCCTGCTGGCGGCTCACCGCGACGTGATGAAGCCGGAAGCGATCGCGGAAATCGAACGGGGCCTGACGCTCACCGGGGCGCAGGTGGCGGCGGCGATGATGCGCCACGCGGAATTGCTCGAGCGGGTCCGCCTGTTCCAGGAGCAATACGAGTTCATCCTGTGCACCGTCAGCCAGCTGCCGCCGTTCGACGCGGCGCTCGACTGGCCCAAGCACGTCGACGGCACGCCGATGGACACCTACATCTCGTGGATGAAGTCCGCGTACTGGATTTCGGCGACGCGCCGGCCGTCGGCGTCGGTGCCGGCCGGCTTCACCGAACACGGCCTGCCCGTGGGCCTGCAGATCGTCGGGCGCCATCGCGACGATTTCGGCGTCTTGCAGATGGCATATGCCTTCGAGCAGGCCACCCGGTTCGGGCAACGCCGGCCACCCGGCACATAAGATCAAGAGACTAAGCGATCAACAAATCAGATCACACGCTCACCAAATCACCCGATCGCAAGATTCTGCTATACTCACCCAGTCTTCTTTAAACGCGAACCTGAGAGTTCGCAAAGAGGTAATGCATGTCAGTAGTCATGGATGCAGAGCGCATCTCCCGGGCGCTCACCCGCATCGCGCACGAAATCCTCGAACACAATCGCGGCCTGGCCGACCTTGCGCTCGTCGGCGTCCGCAGCCGCGGGGTGCCGATCGCGCAGCGCATCGCCGCCGACATCAAGCAAATCACCAAGGAAGAGGTCGCCGTCGGGGCGCTCGACATCACGCTCTATCGCGATGACCTGATGGGCGCCGCGGTGGGCATCCAGCCGCTGGTCCGCAAGACCGAGATTCCGTTTTCGATCGACGGACGCACCATCATCCTGGTGGACGACGTGCTCTATACCGGGCGGACGACCAGGGCGGCGCTCGACGCGCTGATTGATTTCGGCCGGCCCCGGGCGATCCAGCTCGTGGTGCTCGTCGATCGCGGCCACCGCGAGCTTCCCGTCAAGGCCGACTACGTCGGCAAGAACGTGCCGACCTCGCGCCAGCAGAGCGTGCAGGTGCACCTGCGCGAGCTCGACGGCGTGGACGAAGTCCTGCTGGAATCGAAGGAGTGAGCCATGGACGCCGTACAGACCGCCACCGCGCCGCCGCTCACCGCGCTCCGTCATAAGCACCTGCTCGGCATCGCCGACCTCAGCCCGGAGGAAATCGTCCTCATCCTCGACACCGCCGAGGCGATGAAGGAAGTCGGGCAACGCGCGATCAAGAAGGTGCCGACGCTGCGCGGCCGGACGGTGATCAACCTGTTCTTCGAACCGAGCACACGCACGCGCACCTCGTTCGAGATCGCCGAGAAGCGCCTGAGCGCCGATACCCTCAACGTCGCCATCGCCTCGTCGAGCGTGGTCAAGGGCGAAACGCTGGTCGATACGGCGATGAATCTCGAGGCGATGTCGCCGAGCATGATCGTGCTGCGCCACGCCTCGGCGGGGGCGTGCCACCTGCTGTCGCGGATCTGCAAGGCGGCGATCGTCAACGCCGGCGACGGCATGCACGAGCATCCGACCCAGGCGCTGCTCGATGCGTTCACGATTCGCGAGCGCAAGGGCCGGCTCCAGGGGCTGAAGGTGGCCATCGTCGGCGACCTGCTGCACAGCCGCGTCCTGCGCTCGAATGTGCTGTTGCTGACCAGGCTCGGCGCGGAAGTGTGGGTCTGCGCGCCGGCGACGTTGATTCCGCCGGGCCTCGCGCAGATGGGCGTCCACGTCACCACGAAAGTGGATGAAGCGGTGGCCGGCGCCGACGTGATCATGATGCTGCGCATCCAGCTCGAAAGGATGCAGGGCGGCTACTTCCCGTCGCTGCGCGAATACTTCACCACCTTCGGGATGACCGAAGCGCGGGTGGCGAAGGCGAAATCCGACGCGATCATCATGCATCCCGGCCCGATCAACCGCGGCGTCGAGATCGCCTCGGAAGTGGCGGATGGCGCGGCTTCCGTGATCCTCGACCAGGTGGCCAACGGCGTCGCCGTGCGCATGGCGGTGCTCTACCTCCTGGCCGGCGGAGCCGAGAATGAAGCCGCCCAGGCCTGATCCTCAATGGGAGGCGTTTGCCGCGCGGGAGCCCTACTTCGCGGTGCTGACGGCGCCGCGTTTTCTGCGCGCCAACCTGACCGCCGATCACGCGCGCGAGTTCTTCGCCAGCGGCGAGCACCTCGTGCACTGGATGCTCAACCTGATCGACGCCGGCTTGTCGCCGCAGTTCGCGCCGGTCTCGACGCTCGAGTACGGCTGCGGCCCGGGACGCCTGGCGCTGCCGCTGGCGGAGCGGCCCGGCTCGGTGACCGCCGTCGATCGATCGCCGGTGATGCTCGACCTGGCGCGGAAGGAAGCGGAGCGCCGGAACCTCGGCCATATCATTTTTCAAACCCCGGCGGAACTGTTCGCCAGGCCGCGCAAGTTCGATCTCGTGGTCTGCTATCAAGTGCTCCAGCGGTTGACGCCGGCCGACGCGACGGCGTTGCTCGAGGCGCTGATCGAATTGATCAGCCCCAATGGTGTGGGCGTCTTTCAATGGCCGCTGCCGTCGCGCGAATCGGGGCTGGTGTCGGCATCCCGGTGGATTCGCGAGCACGTCGCCGGCGCCAACGCGGTGGCCAACAAGTTGCGGGGGAAGGATCCGGACGAGCCGTTCATCCCGACCCATGCGTATCCGCTCGACGACATACTGCCGGTGTTCCAGCGCGCCGGCTTCCGCTCCACCCACGTCGTCCTCGAGCCGCACGAGGACATCGAGTACGCGATCGTCCTCGCGCAACGCGCCGAGAGAAGTGGGGGCACACCAACTGGTGGGGGCACACCAACTGGTGGGGGCACACCAACTGGTGGGGGCAAACCTTCAGGTTTGCCCGGAGCTCAAGCCCCACGCCCCAAGCCCCACGCCAACAAAGTTTCTGACGCCCAACTCGACGACTTCAACCGAGCCGCCGAGGTCTACTTCGCGTCCCTCAAGGGCAGCTGGGATCATCACCTCGCCAAACCCTTCAGCAATCCCGACGAGACGCCGACCATCCTCGGCAGCCTTGCCGCGGTACTGCAGGCGGCGCAGCTCACGCCCGGCATGCGGGTGCTCGAGTTCGGCGCCGGCTCCGGATGGCTCTCGCACTTCCTCACCCAAATGGGATGCAGCGTGGTGGTCCTCGACGTGGCGCCGACGGCGCTCGAGATGGCCCGCGAACTCTATCGCCGCCAGCCGGTGATTGGCGACCGTCCGGCGCCGGAGTTCCTGGTGTTCAACGGCCGCCGCATCGACCTGCCGGACGCCAGCGTCGATCGCGTGATCTGTTTCGACGCGTTTCACCACGCGCCGAATCCCGATGACGTGATCCGCGAGTTCGGCCGCGTGCTCGTGCCCGGCGGCATCGCCGGCTTTGCGGAACCCGGCCCGCGCCACGCGGACGCGCCGAAATCGAAATTCGAATCGCAGGCCTACGGCGTCGTCGAACTCGACGTCGACGTGCACGCGCTGTGGCGCACGGCGCAGGCCGCGGGGTTCAGCGACATTCGGATGTGCGTGTTTCATGGCCCGCCGCACCTGGTCTCGCTGGAGGAGTACGAGGACCTGCTGGCCGGCGGCGTGGCGCAGGAGGCGTGGTTGGCGTCGACGCGGAAGTTCCTGCGCTACGTCAGGAATTTCACGCTGATCAAGGCCGGCGCCGAACGCGCCGACAGCCGCGCGGCGGCCGGGCTTGGGTGTTCGATTCGCGCCACCCTGGCGACGCCACGGCCGGCCGCGGGTGAGCCCATCCTCGTCGATGCCACTGTGACAAATACGGGCGTGGCCACGTGGCTGGCGTCCGACTCAGGCCGGGGCGGTGTCTCGCTCGGCACGCATCTTTATGATGCCGGCGGCGCGTTGCTCAATTTTGATTTCCACACCGAGCGGCTCACCGAGCCGCCGCGCGCGATCCCGACAGGCGACACCGTGCGGTGCCTCGTCACGTTGCCGGCACTAGCGGCCGGCTCTTACCGGATCGAGCTCGATTGTGTGGCGAACCACGTCACCTGGTTTGCCCAGGCCGGCTCGCTCCCGATCGTCCTGGCATTCGACGTGACGAACCGGGTGTAAGGCCGTCGATGACTAGCGAAACCGGCCCGAGATCCCGAGACGCTGGCCGCCACCCGACGGCACGGCCAGGCCCGACGGTGGATCGAACACCGAGTCGTCGGTAGTGGACGTCGTCGGCAGACCATCCAGGATGGAAGTGGCGTGCTCCAGCGCGGCGTTTTCGCGCTCCTGGTGATCGATGATCCAGTCGAGACGGTCGCCGAGGTCTCCACGGGTGGCGGCGTCGACGCCATCGCGGTAGTGATCGCGATCTTCCAATTCATCGACCGAATCAGCGCCGGGATCGCCGGTCGCGTGGCCGGCGCGGTCACGGTAGAACTCATAGCGGTCATGGATGTCGCGGGCCTGCTCGGCGCGCTCCGACCAGCGATCGAAGGACCCCTCCTGGAGCAGCTCGAGCATCGACCGGCCGGTCGATCGAATCGCGGCCATGACGCCCAATCCCGACGCGGACGCGGCCTGGCGCGCGCGAGGTTTCGATCGATGGAAGGTCCAGCCCTGGCCCTGGAATTCCAGGACTTCGGGTTTCCCGCCTGACCCGCGTCTGACGAATCGGATGGTCTTGAAGGCGTAGGCCTTCAAGCCCGGGTCGCCGGGAGCCGTCCTCGCCGGGACGGTGTCGTTGTAGACCGTCTCCGTCCGCCCGCCGCGGCGGTCTTCAATGGAGGTGATTCGGTTGAGGCGATCGCGCGTCACGACGACTCGATCTGGAACCAGCACTTGCACGCGGGTCTGCAGGAACCCGTCCGGATCGTAGCGAATGTAATAGCCGGCTGGATGGCGGGACCACTGCCCACGACGGATCCGCCTGGAATCGTTTTCCGGCGCGACGCCGCTCAACACCGCGATTCGCTCGACCTCGTCGTAGGTCACCGTCGTCCGGGTGAAGCGATCGCGCAGGTTGGCCTCGACCGTGAGCGTCCTGGTCACCGGAGCGGGCAGGCCGCCGAACAGCCGCGTGCGTTCGGCGGCGTTGATCAGGCCGAGCGCGTCGAGGTCGATGGCGCGAATGTCGCTCGCCGACAGCAACGCGTGCGCCGTCGCCTGCATCTTCGCGGGCATCGTCGCGATCTTGCTGCGCGAGAGGATGGCCCACAGCAGCATCTGGATGTCGGTTTGCGCGATCTCCGGGTGTGCGACCGACGCCGAGAGGATCGTCCGGATGGCGCCGGCGCGCGACCCCTTGGTGGGCGCGTACAGATACCCCTCGCCTTTGCCAGGCGCGTAGGTGGCCGGTCTCAGGCAGTAGGACTGCAAGACGCCTTCCCACAGGCCCGGCTTGAGGACAAACCCCCCGGTGCGGGTGCGCGGCAGACTGCGCAGGGGCTGCGCCTTGTGCGCGTCCTTCCGGTCGAGAATGGGACTCTGCCCGATCGCGTCGTCGAAGCCCGTCGAGAGCGGCGGCGTGCCGCTGACGTACTCTTCGAGCGACGGCATCTTCCGCAGCAACCCGCCCAGGTCACGCGGCAACTGGGCGATGACCGTGGTCCCGGCGGTGACCGCCAATAACAGAGTCAACGCTGATCGCATGGCAAACTCCACAGCTGAGGGTCCCGTTCAGCAGGTCCAACGATATCACCCGCCGGCAACCCGCTCTTCGAGGTGACCGGGAGATCTTTTGATATACTGCGTGCGTCTCTTTAACCCGGGCCTGCGAGCCCGAGAAGAGTGCAGATGACACCAGCCTCACCATCCGGGCGGCGAACGCCGCAGATTCTCGAAGCACATCATGAAACGTTTACTTAAGGGCGGCCGCGTCGTCGATCCCGCCAACCGCATCGACGGGATGTTCGACGTGCTGATCGAGGGCGATCGCATCGGCGAGGTCGCCGCCAACATTCCGGCCTCGCGCGCCGACGAAGTGATCCAGCTGCCACCCGGACTGGTGGTGTGCCCCGGCCTGATCGACATGCACGTGCACTTGCGCGAGCCGGGGCAGGAGCACAAGGAGACGGTGGCCACGGGGGTCGCTTCCGCGGTGGCCGGCGGCTTCACCGCCGTGGCGTGCATGCCGAACACCAAGCCGGTGAACGACAACGCCGGCGTCACGCAACTGATTCTCCAGAAGGCCCGGGAGGCCGGCCTCGCGCGCGTCTATCCGATCGGCGCCGTCTCGCGCGGACAGAAGGGCGAGGAGCTCGCCGACATCGCCGAACTCAAGGAAGCCGGCTGCGTGGCGTTCACCGACGATGGCTTGCCGGTGGCGACGGCGATCCTGGCGCGGCGCGCGCTTGAGTACACGAGCATGTTCGACATGCCGATGATCGAGCACTGCGAGGATCAAACGCTCAAGGCCGACGGCGTCGCCCACGAAGGGCCCGTCGCCTCCGCGCTTGGGCTGAAGGGCATTCCCGGCGTCGCCGAAGCGATCACCGCGGGCCGCGACATCCTGCTCGCGGAAATGACCGGCGGCCGCGTGCACATCGCCCACATGAGCGCCTGGACGACGCTCGAGGCCGTGCGCCAGGGGAAGAGCCGCGGCGTCAAGGTGACGTGCGAGGTCTGTCCGCACCACTTCACCCTCACCGACGACCTGCTGGCCGCGCCGATTGCCTACGACACCAACACCAAGATGAACCCGCCGCTGCGCGAGGCCCGCGACCGCGACGCGATGATTGCCGGCATCGTCGACGGCAGCGTTGACGCCATCGCCACCGACCATGCCCCGCACCACTACGACGAGAAGAACGTCGAATTCGATCGCGCGCCCTTCGGCATCGTCGGCCTCGAGACGGCGGTGTCGATCACGCTCGACAAGTTGGTGCACACCGGCCTCATCACGATGTCGCGGATGGTGGAGTTGATGTCTACCAATCCCGCGCGGATTCTCCGGGTGCCCGGCGGATCGCTGGCGGCGGGAACCCCCGCGGACCTCACGATCCTGGCGCCCGAGCTGCCGGTGACCATCGACAAGGCGACGTTCAAGAGCAAGTCGAAGAACACGCCCTACCACGGCTGGACGTTCCGCGGCGGCGTGGCCGCGACCATCGTCGGCGGCCGCACGGTGTACAAGAACCCGCAGGTGGAGGCAAACCTTTAGGTTTGCCTGGAGAGCGTTTACCCGGAGAGGTGGAGGCAAACCTTTAGGTTTGCCTGGAGAGCAGGATGACAAACACCAGCAACGCCCGGCACGAAGACGTTCGCAGGCGCGCCCTCGACGACCTGCGGCGGTTTGACGTCGTGATGGAAGGGCACTTCGACTACGGCAACGGCTTTCATGGCAAGCTCTACCTCAATCCGCACCAGTTGTTCCAGTTGCCCTCGACGATCTGGCGCGTGGCGCAGGATCTGATCGAGTTGATGCCGTCGGAGTTCGCGCTGGAGGCCGAAGTGGTGGCCGGTCCAGCCACCGGCGGCGCGCTGCTGGCCCATACGATCGCCGGCCTGCTCGACGGCCGCCGACCGATGACGCATCCACCGTACTGGTTTGCGCCCATGGGCAACAGCGAAGGCAAGCCGACGCTCAGCGACTTCTACAAGAAGCTCATCTCGGGACGCAAGGTGCTGCTGGCAGACGATGTGAGGAACACGGGGCACACCTTGAAGCGCTGCGCGGACCTCGTCAGGGCGGCCGGCGGCACGGTGATCGGCACGGTGGAAATCGTCGATCGGTGCGAGGCGCTCGTCACGCTCGACGTGCCGAACGTGGCGCTCATCGAATACAAGGCGCCGCCCAACTTCGCGGCGGCGACGTGTCCGATGTGCGCGTCCAACCTGCCGATTACGACGTTCTGAACGAGCACGCGGGAACCCCAGCCGTGTCCAACCTGAAGTCCCGCCTGGACGAGATCTATCAACACTTCAACCTCGCCGATTCGGTCTCCGATCCGATCTGGATCGTGCGTCGCTTCACGCGTCCCGAAGATCAGGAGATCGTCGCCTTCTGCGCGGCGGCGCTGGCGTTTGGCCGGGTGCAGAGCGTGCTCAATTCCGTCGAGGGCATGCTGAAGGTGATGGGGCCGGCGCCGGCCGCCTACGTCCGCGCCTTCGCTCCGGCGCGCGATCGGCGGGCGTTCGATCATCTCGTGCATCGCTGGACCAAGGGCGCCGACATGGCGGCGCTGGTGTGGTTGCTGCACCAGATGCTGGAGCAACACGGATCGATGGAAGGGTTCTTCCTCGACGGCCTGGCGCCGGACGCGGTTGATGTGGGCGATGCGCTCGAGTCGTTCTCCCGCCGCGCGCTGGCCCTCGATCAAAAGGCGGTGTACGGCCGCAACAAGCCGAAGCCCGGCGTCGCCTATTTCTTCTCGAAGCCGTCCTCCGGCGGCGCCTGCAAGCGGCTCAACTTGTTTCTTCGATGGATGGTCCGCCTCGATCGGGTCGACCTGGGCGCGTGGCAGCAGGTCAGGGCGGCGCTGCTGATCGTGCCGCTCGACACCCACGTCATCCGCCTCGGCCAGTGCCTGCGGCTGACCAAATACCGGAGCCCCGGATGGCGCATGGCCGCCGATATCACCAGGTCGCTGCGCGCCCTTGACCCCATCGACCCGGTGCGGTTCGACTTCTCGATTTGCCACGTCGGCATGATGAACGCCTGCGGCTTTGGCAAGAAGGTTGGCGATGCGAACTGCCCGTTGAAGGGCGCGTGCCACCCACGCCACAGATAGACTCAGCCACAGATGAACGCAGATAAATTCAGCCACAGATGAACACAGATAGATTTGGCCACATATGGACACAGATAAATTCGGCCACAGATGGACACAGATAGATCTGGCCATAGACACACGCAGATAGACTCGACACCAGGTGAAACGCGGTTGGTCGCACAAACGAGGTAGCCGATGCTGTTGCGGTTTCGAAGTGTCGTGGTCATCGCGGTTGCACTGCAGCTCGCCGGACTGGTGTTCGCCGCCCGTTGCGTGGCCCAACCCGTCGCGGCGGCAGAACTCCCGGTGGTCTGGGTGTTATCAACCGGTGGCACCATCTCCGGCAAGGGCGCTTCTTCGACGAGCCTCGCCGAGTACAAGTCCGGGGCCCTGTTGGGCGAAGAGTTGGTCAGCGCCGTTCCCGAGATCAAGCGGGTCGCCAGCGTCAAGGTCGAGCAGATCGCGAACGTCAGCAGTACCGACATCACGATCGCCAACTGGCTGACGCTGGCCAATCGCATCAACGCCATTTACGCCGCCGATCCCAAGGTGGCCGGTGTCGTGATTACCCACGGCACGAACACGATCGAGGAGACCGCGTATTTCCTGAACCTGACGGTCAAGGATGACCGTCCGGTCGTTTTGGTCGGTTCGATGCGGCCGGCGTCGGCAATCAGCGCCGATGGTCCATTGAACCTGCTGAATGCCATCCGCACCGCCGTGTCGCGCGAGGCGCGCGGCAAGGGCGCGCTGGTGGTGCTGAACGAGGAAATCAACGGCGCCCGCGACGTGACCAAGACCAACACGTATCGGGTCGAGACCTTCAAGGGCGGGGAACTCGGCCTGCTTGGCTACGTCGATGCAGACGCCGTCACGTTCTACAAGGCGTCGCTCAAGCGGCACACCACCCGCTCGGAGTTCGATGTCCGCGGGCTGACGGCGCTGCCGCAAGTGGACATCCTCTATTCGTATGTGCAGCCGAGCACGATCATGGCCCAGGCGCTGGTGGCCGGCGGCGCCGAGGGAATCGTGCTTGCGGGAACCGGCGCGGGCCTGGTGTCCACCAGCGAGCGCGACGCGTTGAAGCCGTTGCTCTCGCGACCCGCGGCGACCAGGCCGGTGCTGGTGCGATCGAATCGCACGGGCAACGGGCGCGTGATCGCGCTGCCGGAATACGACAGCCTGGGCATCATCGCCGCGGACAACCTCAACCCGCAGAAGGCGCGGATTCTGCTGATGCTGGCGCTCACGAAGACGCGGAATCCCCTCGAGATCCGCCGGATGTTTGGTGAGTACTGAGGCCGCAGATGACGCAGAGCTCGATCTGCGTTGTCCAGGGCCGCAGATGGCGCAGATCACGCAGGTTAAGTCCGGGGCCGCAGATGGCGCAG
>JBDTMB010000135.1:0-12891 GCA_039934485.1 Vicinamibacterales bacterium | reverse complement strand
ACGCGCGGCGGCGGCAGTTTGCCACGCTCAAGTCGGCGTTGCTGGACGGGAGCCTGGTCGGCGATTTGAAGCCGGACGAAGCTTCGAAGCGCTCCAGGGCGTGTCGTCCGTCCCGAAGGGTTGCACCTACGGCGTGATCGGCAGGAACGGCTTCGGCAAGAGCACGCTGTTCAAGTTCAAGGTTGTGCGCGCCGTCGACGTGTTTGGGCACACGTCGACGACAATCACCCTCGCGCATTTGCCGTACCGAGCGAGCTAACGAATGTTGATCAACTCGATGTCGAAGACCAGCACGCCATAGGGAGCACGCTCGCCCTTATACGCCAGCTTCTCCGGAATCCAGAAGCGCGTCTTCTCGCCGACGACCATCAATTGCACGCCCTCGGTCCAGCCGGCGATGACCTCTCCCAGCCCGAACGACGCGGGCTGTCCGCGCTCCACCGAGCTATCAAACATCTTCCCATCCGTCGTCCAGCCCGTGTAGTGCACGGTGACGGTGTTGTTCTTGGTGGGATGGACGGTGCCGGTGCCTGGCTTGATCACTTTGTAGGCGATGCCCGAGTTGGTCTTGGCGCTGTCCCGCGGCGCCGCGGCCACATCGGGGGGGGCGAGGGTCGGCGAGGGCGCAAACTCCAGCATCTCGACGTCGAAGACCAGCATCCCCGCGGGCCGTCCGGGCTGGCCGGCGTAGGCAAGTTCCTGCGGAATCCAGAAGCGCCGTTTTTCACCGGCGACCATCAACTGCACGCCTTCACCCCAGCCCTTGATCACGCGATTGACCGGAAACGTGCTCGCGGTCTTGCGCGCGTAGGAGCTGTCGAACATCTTTCCGTCGGTGGTCCAACCCGTGTACTGCACCGTCACCATGTCGGTGGTGCCGGGGTGCGTGGTGCCTCTGCCCGGTTGGAGCACCTTCGAGATCAGACCCGACGCCGTTTTGACGGCGTCAGCCGGCGGCTTGGCCACATCAGCAGGGGCGGGGATCGGTTCAAACTTCACCGCCGGGGCCTGGGCCAATAATGGCGCGGTGATCGAGAGCGCGAAGAGTCCGATGCCGAGTGAGCGAAAGGTCATACCGATATCGTAACAAACTTGGGCCCCGATCTCTGCTCCCTGCTCCCTGCTCCCTGATCCCTGATCAGTGGCAGGTATCCAATCCAGAGTCGGCGACGGCGCCGTTGGTGGTGAGGAATTCCCACTCGAACTGCGCCGGCTTGAGGGTGAAGCGGACGATGCCGAACTGCGCGATGCGCACCTCGGAATTGGCGGATGTCCGCACGAACCCGTAGAGCTCCGCGCCGCCGGTGCCGGCGACGAACTGGCGCACGCCTTTCGCCGGGTCGGCGACCCCGCCCGCGGTCTGCCTCGCGAAACGCTCATACAAATGATCGTGGCCGGTCAGGACCACTTCGGCGTCGGCAGTTTCGAGCAGCGACCAGATGTCGCGCATGACGGCGTTGGCGCCATTCGGGCCCGACGCAAACAACGGATGGTGCCACACCGCCAGCGTGCACGGGGTACGCTGGGCTTCGAGTTGCTGGCGCGCGAACTCGAACTGCGCCGATCCGCGGCCGGCGGGAATATTGGAGTTCAGCATCAGCACGAGCCAGTCGCCCGCCATGAAGGAGTAGTAACCGGTCGCGCCCGCGCCGGCGTCTTCGCCGAAATATGCGAAATAGGGGGCCGCGCCGGCTGACTCGTATTCATGATTGCCGGGTACCGGCCGCCAACGACTTCGAAACGGGCCCCACGAAGGGTTGAAGCAATCGCGGAAATTCGCGGCACTTCCATGCAGATAGGCGATGTCGCCGGCGAGAATCACCTGGCCCTGCAGTCCGGCGACGAGCCGGGCGGTGGCCGCCACGCTGGGGAGTGGCGTAATCCCATCGGCACCGCACATGCCGATGTCGCCGGCGCCAAGCACCACAGCGGTCTGTCCGGTTGAGGGTGTGGTGCCGCCGCCGGTGCCTGGCCCGGTGCCGCCGCCAGTGGAGGGCCCCGATGGCGAACTCGAGCACGCCGCCGCCACACTCAGCAACGCGACGCTGATGCCGATAAGAGGTAGCAGTCGGAGGGACCCGTCTGGGTGAGGCATTACGCTTGGCCCATCTTTAGTATACGTGGTACCGTTTCGCCACCTTGAATCGACCGACCTGATGGCCGCCCAGTCCACGCGCGCAACTCGCCGGCTTCTTCTCACGCCGCAGGAACCCCTCGTGGCCGGCGGACCAGCGGAGGAGTTCGAACGTCGTATCCAGGAAATCTTCAAGAGCGGCTTCGAGCACCTCGTGATCGACATGCGGGGAGTGCCGTCGCTCGATAGCGCCGGCGTGCGCGCGCTGGTGCGCGGACACACCACGGCCCAGCGGCTGCATCGCCGGTTCACGCTGGTCTCGCCGAACGCGAAGGTTCGCGAAGTGCTCGAACTGTCGCTGCTGGCGAAGATCCTCGAAGTCGTCGACACCGTCGTCGAGGCGCACGAGCGGACGATTCCGTGGAACCACATCCTGATCGGCGTCGCCGTCGTGGTCGCGGGGGCGGCGATGGTGGCCGCGGGGATCATGTGGCCCAACTTCGGCAACACCGACTATGCCGCGGTGCCAAGCGCGTTTGGCGGCGGCGGCGCCGACGCCAACGCGACGCCGGCGATGATGCATCCGATGTTCGAGCTCGGCGAGCTCGTGGCCGCCGCGGTCATCGGCATGCTGGTGACGCTCGTTCACCGGCAGTACCGCACCGAGCGCCTGCCCAACCCGATGATGGACCAGGCCCAGGTGCTGCTCTGCATCGCCGGCGCGATGATCATGATCATCATCGGCAACTCGGTGGCGCGCGCGTTTGGCATCGCCGGCGCGGCCAGCATCATCCGCTTTCGCACGCCGATCGAGGACGCCCGGGACATCATCGTGCTCTTCATCCTGATGGGGCTCGGCATGGCCGCCGGCCTCGGCGCGCTGGGCGTGGCCGGCCTTGGCACGGTGTTCCTCTGCGCGATGATCCCGATCCTCAACCAGTTCAGCTCCGAGCGGCCGCGGACGATGCTGGTGGAGATCCAGTCGGACGATCGCGAGTTCCCGACCGCGCACGTGCTGCAGGTGTTTGCGCTGAACGGCGTGATCTTCGAGCCCCGCGAGGTCTCGCAGGGCGACGAAGCGACGGTCCGCTACCAGGCGACGTTGCGGGCCACCGACTCGCTCGAGGACCTGAGTTCCCAACTGATCGGCGATGGCAAGAAAGGCATCAAGAATGTCTCCTGGTCGGCGCCTAAACGGGGATAGCGGCGGGCCGCGCCCCGCCGGCGTCGAGGTGAGACGTCCCGCCGCCGATCGGCGCAAGCGCGAGAAGCTCGTCCTCGATCCCGCGGAACGCCGGGCGGCGTTGTTGAACGTGATCGGGTCGGCCAAGCGCCGGCTCGTGCTCTCGCTGTTCCGCTGCGACGACTTTGCCGTGCTCGATGCGTTGGCCAGCGCGCTCGAGCGCGGCTGCGACGTCGAGGCCATCCTGACCAAGCGCGCCAAGGGTCCGAAGAAGCGGCTCAAGAAACTCTGGGGCGCACTCGAGGAAATGGGCGCCGTCGTCACCCGCTACGCCGATCCGGTCGTCAAGTACCACGCGAAGTACCTGGTGGCTGATGACGGGCCGGCCATCGTCACCACGCTGAACCCGACCCGGAAGTGCTTCTCGCGGACGTGGGACGCCTTGCTCGTGACCCACGATCCCGTCGTGGTCAGGAGCCTGCTGGCGCTATTCCGCAACGACGTCGCCGGCAAGCCGTGGTCGGCGCGGCGCGTCTTGAGCCCGCGCCTCATTGTCGGTCCCGAGCGATCGCGGGCAGAGATCCGGCGCCTGGTGGCATCGGCCACCAGCAGCATCCGCATCGTCGATCACAAGCTGTCGGATCCGGACATGGTGTCGCTGCTGCGCGATCGGCGCGCCGACGGCGTGACCGTTTCGGTGCTCGGGCGCAAATCCCTCGGGCCGCTCGTGCCGCACGGCAAGGTGATGATCCTGGACGAGTCGATCGCGATCATGGGCAGCACGGCGCTGTCGACCTTGAGCCTGGATTTTCGCCGCGAGGTGTCGATCGTCATTGACGACCCGGCGCTAGTAAGGCAACTCAACCTGACATTTCAGCAGATGACCGCCAAGGCCGGCGCCGCCGGCTCGCATCTGCCGGGAGACCGCATCGCATGAGGAGGTTCGGCCGTATCGCCCTGGGTGCGATCGGGTTGGTGCTGGTGGTTGGCGGCACCGCCCACGCGCAGAAGAAGCCGGTCAAGCGGGGGCTGGTGTGGGACGACCGGCCGTCGATCGTGTTCGGCAGGGACATCCACCTCGACATCCGGATGAAGTTGCAGACCGACTGGCGCACCTTCGATCCCGACGTCGACGAGAAGTTGTACGACTTCCATTCGCTGCGGTTTGGCCTCAAGGGCGAAGTCACCAAGCACTTTGCCTATGAGTTCGAACGCGAAGTAAATTCGGACGGGGAGTTCGGCGACTGGAAAGACGTCTACGTCGACTGGCACACCTTTGACCCGGTCTCCGTCCAGGGCGGGCGATTCAAGGTCCCGTTCAGCGCCGAACAGTTGACCGGGCCCACCGATACCGACTTCGCCTATCGCAGCCTGGCGGCCAGCATCATCGCCCCGGGCCGCGACAAGGGCGGGATGGTCTATGGGCGCTTCTTCGGACGCGGGCTCACGTATCAGGCCGGCTTCTTCAACGGCGACGGCGACAATGGGCAGATCAAGGAGGAACAGTTTGTCTCGCCGGGTGAAACCCCGGACGCGGTTGGGCCGTCATTTGCGGGGCGCGTGACCGCGACGGTGCTCCGGCCGCTGCCCGTTCCCCAGCGGCTCAAGAGCCTGCGCCTCGGCGCAGCCTACACCAATGCAGAACTGCCGGAAGGCCTCAACAGCCTTCGCGGCAAATCGGTGATGGGCACGGCCACCTACTTCGAGCGGGTGTACGTCAAAGGACGACGGCAACGGATTGGCACCGAACTCGAGTGGACGCCGGGTTCCTTCGGCCTCAAGGCCGAATGGATGCAGGCCCGCGAAGACCGGCTGGGCCAGAGCAACCGGAACGCCGACCTCTCCGATTTCGTCAGTACCGGATGGTATGTGGACAGCACCTGGGTGGTGACGGGCGAAAGCAAGGGCGACAGCATCGCGCCGAAAAAACCGCTCTTCAAGGGCGGCATCGGGGCGATTGAAATCGGCGCGCGCTACGATCAACTCGGGTTCGCCAGCGCCTCGACCGAGGGTCCGGCGTTTACGAATCCTCGCGCCGAACACCTCGTGCCGAATACCGACGAGGTCTGGACGATCGGCGTCAATTATTTCCCCAATCGCTGGGTGCGCCTCGTCGGCAACGCCATTCACGAGAATTTCGAGGACCCGAATCGGTCGATCTCGCCTGGAACCGCCGGCTTTTGGGCGTTGTTGTTCCGTTTCCAGCTGGTATTCTGAGGTGACTGCGATGTTGCGTCAGGCATTCGGCGCGGCGATGCTCCTTCTCCTGCTGGCGGGTTCGGCCGCGGGGCAGACCGCCGACGACTTCTTCAGTTCCGAGGTGCTCCAGCGCGTGGATCTGTGGATGAACGCGAAGGACTGGGACAAGCTCAAGGCGAACTTCAAGGAGAACGACTACTACCCGGCCGACCTCACCTGGAACGGCATCACCGCCTACAACATCGGGATCCGCTCGCGGGGCCTCGGCTCGCGCAGTTCCACCAAGCCCGGCCTTCGCGTCGACATGGACCGTTACGCGACCGATCAGAAGTTCATCGGCATCAAGTCGTTCGTCCTCGACAACCTGGTCCAGGATCCGTCGGGGATCCGGGAAACCACCGCGATGCGGCTGTTCGCGCGGCTCGGTATCGCCGCGCCGCGCGAGACACACACGCGGCTTTACGTCAACGGCAACTACATCGGTCTCTATGCGCTGGTCGAGTCGGTCGACAAGGACATGCTGGCGCGCGTTTACGGCAGCATCAACGACGATGTGCAGAACGACGGCTACCTGTTCGAGTACAACTACGTCCTCGACTCGCCGTGGAAGTTCGAGTACCTCGGCTCCTCGTACGACGGCTACAAGGCGCGCTTTTCGATCAAGACCAACGAGAGCAAGAGCGACTCACACATCTGGGGCCCGATTGAGGAGCTCGTGCGCCTGGTGAACCAGACCGCGTCGCCGGGCTTCGAAGCCTCGATCAATCCCAAGCTGGATCTGGCGGGATTTGTGAAGTACCTGGCCGCGCAGAGCTTCGTCGCGGAAAACGATGGCTTCGTCGGCTACGCGGGGATGAACAACTTCTACCTGTACCGGTTGGAAAACAAGGACCAGCACGTCTTCATCGCGTGGGATGAGGACAATTCATTTTTCAGCACCGACTTTCCGATTAACGCCCGGCTGGACGAAAACGTGCTCGCGCGCACGACGCTGGAACTTCCGGCGTATCGGACGCAGTTCTACACCAGCGTCAACGACGCGGCGTCATCCGCGAACGACGGCGACTGGCTGCACGCGGAGATCGAACGCCAGCTGAACATGATTGCCGACGCGATGAACGCCGACACGGCGAAGCCGTACTCGAACGCCGATCACGCGGCCGCCCGGAACACAATGCTGGCCTTCCCGGCCGCGCGCATCACTTTCGTGCAGTGCGAGGTCGCGAAGCAACTGGGGACGGCGAAGCCGGCGGGTTGCCCGTAGCGGCAATCCGGCGCGCGGCTTGCTCGAGGCCGCGCTTCGAGAGGTCCATCGGCTTCGGGCCTTTCACGTCCTGCAGGAACTCGACCATCGCCCGCCGCGTCCGCTTGGCCCTGAACCGGGGATCGGCCGCTGCGAGCATGGCGGCGCAGTACTCGGGATAGCCGCGATCCAGTCGCCGCTTCCATGCCCGATCGGTCTTTCGTTCGCGGGACCACCCGCGGATCGTGGCCGGCGGGGCGAACCGGAGCACCTCCCTCAACCAGCCTTCCGGCAGGCCGCACGCCCTCGCGAGGGCGACCGCGGTGTCGACGTACGGCGCCGCGATCACGACGTGACCGGCGGCGAGCGCCGGCCGAATCTCCCACCGCAACCGGAACACCAGGTCGGCGGCGAACACCAGCGTCAGGTTTCGCGCCGAGACCTGACGTTGCTGCACCTCGGCCTGCGCCATCTCGCCGAACAGCCCGGACGCGTCCCAGCGGCTGATCACGCAGCTCGCGCCGTGCTCGCGCACTTCGGCGGCGAGGGCCTCAGCGGCGGCCGCGACATCGCTGCCGCGCGAGCCGTCGATCGCTACGAGCCGGACGGTCGAGTCGTCTTGTTCAGCCATTCTTCGAGTGCTTCCTTGCTGAAGGCGGACCACGAACGCTTTTCCGCCTGCTGCACCAGCCCGCGGACGTGCGTGTGCTGACGGTAGACGGCCTCGCCGGCGTCGACGCTGACGAACTTGAACACCACCGCCAGGTTCCCGTATTCGGTGACGACGCGATCGATGAAGCTGCCGTAGCTGGTCAGCGGGTCGTCGATGCCGGTGACGTCCTGGCCGGCGTCGTAGTAGCGCGGCGAGCGGGTCGACGCGATGCGCCGGCTCGAATCCTTCGGCGTCATCGAGAAATAGATCACGAGGTCTGGCCACAACAACGGTGAGTAGACGTGCAGCAGCCAATCGAGATCGAGGCCGCGGGCCGCGTCCCGGGCGAGGGCGGTGAACAAGTAGCGATCGGCCAGCACGGTCTTGCCGGACCACAGTGCCGGCAGGATCGAGGTCTCAACGCGGTGGCGGAAGTCCACGGCGTGAAGCAGTGAATACTCCTCGACCGACATTGTGCGGAGGCGCCGGCGCGACTTGAGCAGCGGCTTGAAGAGCGGCGACGACGCCCACTTCGTCGCCACCACCGGCTGTCCGCGGCTCTCGAGCCAGGTCTGGAGGAGCTTGCGCTGCGTCGTCTTGCCGGAGCCATCCGGGCCCTCGAAGGCGATCAGCAAGCCGCGCGACGAGTCATGCGATTCGATCAGTTCAGCGAGGGCCTGATCGCGTTTCCTGGAACCCGCCATCATCTCGCCCGGAATTTCGGCAGCCGCGACCACGGATTGGGCAGCGCGCCAATGATGCCCAGCGGCACGCCCGACAAGGCCTGGGCCGCCTGCATGCCGCCGATCACCGCCGACTCCACGGCGCCGCCCAGTCCGGTGAACACCCAGTCGCCGGCGAGCAGGAGATTGTCGAATCCCGACGCGTCGGCGTCGAGCCGCTGGCGTGAGGTGCCCGGAAGGTCGAGCACGTACCGTTCCGACGGCGTGTAGTTGGCCCGGTGGTACTGCGCGTCGAAGCGCGCCGGGCCTTCGCTGCCATTGGCCACCACGAGGGCGTTCCAGTCGATTTGCTGACCCAACATCGCCTTGGGATAGAGGTGCGGCAGGAAATCCTCGCACCACTTCAACGCAATCGCGCGCGCGGCCATCCGTTGCCGCTCGCCGAAGCCCGGATCCGGCCCATCTGGGACCCGCTCCGGCGTCATCATCGGACCACAGAAATACACCACGCTTTGTGGCGGCGCGATCGCCTCCGGCCACGCCTCGCGGACCAGGACGTGCGACATGTCGGACCAACTCTCGAGCGGTTGTCCATAGCCGGTTCCAGTCGCCAGCTCACCAGTGTCGCCAAGGGCGCTCGTCGGTTTGTTCCACCACAACTGCATGGCCTGAGTCTGAATGGTCTGCAGATTGTCCACCATCGCCCGCCACTCCGCGCTGCGCTCGATCAGCTTCGGGCAGATCATGCGGTGGGCGCCCACCGGAATGCCGAGCACGACGATGTCGAAGTCGCGGCCGTCGCTCAATTCGATCTCGGTGCCGCCGGTCCATCCGCTCCAGGGATCTTCAAGGTCGCAACGGGAGCGGCGCAGCTCGTCGCCTTCCTGGATTTGCTCGAAGAGCGGCTCCGACGGCCAGCTGGGCAAACCCTTCACGTCGACCAGCGGTTGATACTCGCCCCTGGTGTTCACCTGGCGGCGGAGGCGGATCGCGGCAATCCGCGGCGAGGACGGGTCAGGCACGAGTTCGACGGCCTCGTGGAAGAACTGCACGCGGACGCCGTTGCGCCTGCAGGTTTCATAGAGCGGGCCGAACACGGTGTCGCCCATTCCCGAGGTCATCTTGAAGAACAGGCTGCACTTGTAGGTGAAGACCAGCCGCAGCAGGTGATAGAGGCCCATCGACGCGCTCATGCGCGGCTGTGCGGGATCGCCCTGCGCGTAGGCGAAGAAATAGTCGTAGAAGCCGCGCAGCGGCGCCGCGGTCAAGGCCAGCGCGGTGGCGCCGTGCGACTGCAGCCAGCCGACGAAATCCTGGTCGTCGATCACGGCAAAGCCGCGCTCGTGAATGCGATCGCGAAGCAGCCCTTTCACCAGCGCCAGGCCGAGGTCCGCGACGATGAAGGCGCGCCGCGCCTCGTCGTGGAGGGAGATCTCACGCATCAGCGTCGAGGTCAGCCACTGCCAGAACAATTCCAGGTACTCGAGGATTGCATCGTAGTGTTGCGTGTCGTTGGTTAGCGCCGCATGCCGCGACAGTTCCCGCGCGGCGCGCAGGGCCGACAGGCCCGATCCGTCGACGATATCGGCGACCAGATGTTCGGCGCCGGTCGCAATCGCCCGCAGCCGCGCCAGCAGCGGCTCCTGCGTGTTGTGCAAGGCCGCTAACACCACGTCATGCGGAAACGACGACATCCAATCGTGAAGAAAACTGATCATCAACTGGATGTACTGGTGCACCGTGGGCAACTCGCCGCCTTCACCGGGCAGGCCCGGGGCCGTGGGCACCTTCACCGGCCAGTGACGCCAGGCGCCGTCGATTTGCTCCTCCCAAAACACCTCAGGCGCGGCGATGAAGGCATCGTCAACCGTCGCCAACGGTGCGCCGGCCGGACGATTGAGGTCGGCGTAACAGGCGCGCATGGTCTTGAACGCGTTGTGGTAAAAGCCGCCCCACACGTGCAGGCCGTGCTCCTCGATTCGCGCCCCGGCCTCTGCCCGTCGTCCGTTGGCGCCCTTGCCACCGAGCCGCCAGCCGATCTGATAGACGGTGACGTCGAATCGCTCGCGCAGCTCCGGGGTGTTCGACAGGTAGTAGGCGGCGGTCATGCTGCCGGCGCCGCCTCCGAGGATGGCGACTTTCTGGCGCGGGCTCATTTCAGGCCTCCGTCGATCGCGATCGGATCGCCCGAGAGCGCGGCCGCCGCAGCCATGCCCGCCATCACCGCCGCTTCGACGCAGCCGGCGTTGATCGAGGTGTGGACCCAGTCGCCGGTGAAAAAGAGGTTCTTGAAGCCCGACTCGCCGGCCCGCAGCCGGTACTTCGAGGTGCCCGGCAATGACAGCACGTAGCGCTCGCTGGGGTCGATGTTGACGCGCAAGTACTGCGAGGCCAGGCGTGACGATCCATTGGCATTGCTGGCGTCGTGCAGCTTCGACCAGTCGAAGAGCGGCCAGATGCCGGCGGCGTTGGTGTTCAGCCACGTCACCGCTTGGTCGCGAAGCCGCGCCATCTCCCTGGAAGGAAAGGCGTGATCGTCGTACGGCGGAATCACCGCGGCATCGGGAAACTGTCCGCAGAAGTAGGCGATGAACCGCGGGCCAGGCGCCGGCCAGGTTTCCCGCGGCAGCAGGAAGCTCATGTCGGACCAGGTGTTGAGATTGTCCGCGTAAGCGGAGACGATGCGTGCCGGCACGGGCGCGCCGAGGCCGGCCGCGTCCGGCGTGAACCAGAGCTGCATGCTGCACGTCTGCACGGTCTGCAGCTGCTGCAGCATCAGCTGGAACGGGCTGCCTGCCGCCGGCAGGTCGCGGCACACGTTCTTGACGCCGTCGATCGAAATTCCCATGATCACGTCGTCGAAATCCTGCCCACGCTCGAGGGTCCGCAGCTCGCCGGTTGGCGGCGCCCACGCCGATTCGAACTGCGCCTCGGCCAGCGAAGGGCCGTTGACCAGTTGATCGAGATCGGGCTGCGACGGCCACGACGGCACACCGGCGATCAGGCGGAGCGGTTCGTAGGGCCGGTCGCCCTTCACGGTGGCCTGCCGCCGCACCACGATCGTGTCAACCAGGGTACGGGTCGGATCGGGCGTCAACTGTTCGATGCGATGGAAGAACTCGAACTTGACGCCGCGGTTCTTCAGCACTTCGTAGGTCGGCGCAAAGACGACGTCGCCCATGCCGGCCTGCATCTCCCAGAACAGCGAGCCTTTGAAGGTGAAGAACAATCGGAGGATGCCGTGGAGCGCGGTGCCGGCCTCGAGCGAGGGCCGGCTGCCGTCACCCTTCTCGTAGCCGAACACATAGTCGTAGATGCCGCGGACCATGGCCGACCCTTGCGCGGCCGGCGTCGCGCCGTGGCGGCCCATCCACTTCGTCCACTCCTCGTCGTTGATCGCCTCGAACCCTTTCAGCATCACATCGTCTTCGATCATGCCGACGATGGTGGCGCGCACGAGCGAGCTCATTTGGTCGAGACGGCGTTCATCGTCGGTCTGCCGGACGCCGGTCGTCAGCGCCGCACGCGATGATTCGTCGGCCGACTTCACGAGATGGGAGAGGACCGCCAGATGCGCGTCGGAATGCAGGCGCGGGTCGTCGGGGAGCAATCGCGCAACCTCGCGCGCGGCGTGCCACAGCCTTTCCGGCGGATGGCCGGCGATCACCGCCACCGCATCCTCGACGAGCACGCCGGCGTCCGTCAGGACGCGCTCGAGATCGCCGAGGCCGGTTTCGACGTCGGCCTTGATGCGGCCGAACCATCCCGGGTAGGCAACGTGGGACGCGGTTGGCGCCGCGAGGGACACCTCCGACTGATGGATCAAGTGAAGCAGCATGTCGATCAACAACCGCAGGTACTCGCCGGGCGGCGGCAGATCGCCGCCAGTCGTTGGATCTGAATCCGGACTGTCGGCTGGATCTTCGGCCAGATCGAGCGCCCACTGGATCCACTTGCCGTCGACGTGCTCCTCGAGCATCACCTGGCTGTGACGCTTGAAGGCGTCGGACCATTGCTTGAAGAGGCGTCCGTCGTCCGGCTGGGCGGCGTAGATCTCGCGCATCATGCGGAACGCGTTGCGATAGAAGCCCGCCCAGACATGCAGCCCGTGTTCCTCGATGCGGTCGCCAAACGCGGCGTTGCGGCCGCTGGCGCCCTTGCCGCCGAGCCGCCAGCCCATTTGATAGACGGTGATGTCGAATCGTTCCGAGGCGTTCGGCAGCGAGGTGAGCGCCCACAGTGCGGCCATCGATCCCGCCCCCCCGCCGAGTACTGCGACACGCCGCCTTGGCGGCTTCGCGGTGTCGATCATTCCTTGACCCCCTGTCCGCGTTCATCGATGCCCGGCCAGCCGAACACCGGGATGTCGTCGCCGCTGGTCGCGCGCGCCGCATCCAGGCCGCCCATCGTGGCCGCCTCGACGCACCCGGCGTTGAGCGGCGTCCACACCCAATCCCCGGCGAGCGCGAGGTTGGCAAAGCCGGATTCGCTGCCGCGCAGCCTGGAAGACGACGAGCCCGCCACCGACAGCACATAGCGTTCGGACGGGTCGATGTTGGCGCGGAGGTATTGATCGAGCAGCGGATCGTTGGGAGTGGTGGGGGCGTGCAGCCACTTGACATCGAGGCCCGACGGGTTATGCGCGCCGGCGCTCTTGGGCAGGCACACCGCGGTGTGGCTCTGCACCCACGTGCGCGCGACGTTGAGCACCTGTTGGTGGCGGATGCGCGGCCAATCGGCCGCCAGCGCGCCGGGGACCATGTGCCGGAGCGGCCCACAGAGGTACATGATCGAGGTCGGCGCCGCCGCCGCGGGCCAATCCTCGCGCGGCAACAGGTCGCTCATGTCGGCCCAGGT
>JBDTMB010000134.1:0-12961 GCA_039934485.1 Vicinamibacterales bacterium | reverse complement strand
GGGCCGTTCACCGCCTCGCGTCAACGCCGACCAGGCCTTGTTCATCGCCTCGCGAAGCCGCTCGACACACCTCCGCCTGGCTCACCGGTCAGCTCGGCGAATTCAGTAGCCGTATTCTCAGTAGTCGTCTTCCGACCCGCGATCGTCGGACGAAGCGAACGGCAGGGGCGGGGCGCGCGAGAGCCGCATCTCGGGGCGACGTCAGGCAGGCCAAGGTGACGCAGGATGCGATGGATTACCGTGCCTTCCTGTATCAACGCCACGAGCTTCAAGCGGCCCGCGCATCGCGGGCACGCCAGGACGCCTGTACAGCTCGATCCAATAGTCGGATCGCCGCAGGGACATCAGTTGCCTCATTTCCGAGAGTCTCAGCGTGATGTTGCTTTAGCTTTTCCTCGATGAATGCCGAAACACCGTCTTCGCTCAGTTGCTTTTTTACAACCAGAGTCTTCGCTTGAATTAGGAGGCTCATGTTCAAGCGCTCCGCCTCAGAACTCCAGTGCTGCGGCAAGGCTAAGAATACGGGCAGGTTAAGAACACCCATGATCGAGCGTATTGACTTAGCGAACGTTTCGAGCGGCGGCCGAAAACCATCTGGCGTGATGGAAATTAAAGATGCGAGCTTATTGCCCAGCTCATCGCCGGTAGACGACATAAAAAAGTAGAGAGCCTGCTCAGGGGCGTCAGATGTCATGGTGCGATGAGTTTATGAGTGACTGTCACTCAAAGTCACCTCCGGAGTTACTGGCGACCCAGAGTTGACTTCAAGAGGGAGTCCCTTGGAAATTCGTTCTCCGCAATTCGATCGCGCCATATTCGTCGGTGGGCTATTCAGGCTATCCCCTGAGCTTGCGCTCGAACGCGGCAGACTTTCCGTCCGTTGCAAGCAAGCGTCGCCGGCCGGATGTGGGCAAAGCAAGGTCTCAAGTTAACTTGAGAGGTAGAACTCTTTGGCCGGCCGCTAGACGCTCGACATCAAGTTCAGGCGGACAGTGATCTTAATTCGCCGTTCAATAGCTTAACCAGTGCCCGCCATCGGAGACGCTGGCCTCCCTTCCAGGCGTTTCGAGATGCGCGAGCCCTACCGGCGACCGTCCTTGGGCCGGTCGATCGCAGCCACGGGCGCCAATGTCGAATCGCCGCCGCTTGTGCTGCTCGTCTCTCGGTTGTCCAGCCGTTCGCCATGCGCCTCCAATAGTTCGTTTGGCCCTGGTTCTGATTTTCTCGCGCGCGCGAGGCGGACGCGATTGGCCGGGCCGTTGTTGATTTGCTGCGGGCCGTTCACGATGTTCGCTTGCCTCGCGAACACCGTCGGCGGATTCTGCATAGCAGCGAGAGTCTCGGCGGTCGCGCGACAGTTGCTCTGCGCTTTCGACGCCAGCCGCATCAACCGCTCGAAGACGTCAAGGTTACTTGTGAGATTGTTACGAGCAATTGTTGCCAAATCGGTGTAGATGGCATTCATTGAGACGACTTGACCGGCGAGGATTACTTGCTGCTCTTTCGTGTCACCGCTCGCAGTCGATGTTGCCGTGCGCAGCATTCGAGCGAAGCATTCGGTGAGGTCCAGCTCGCCAAGCTTGGTTGAGAACGCCAATCCTACGATCGCATTCATCGCCAGCCCCTCGACCATGCAAAGAGCCTAGTGCGCCTCTTTGGTTTCGTCGGGCTTCAGCTTGCTCCTTAGGACGTTCGGCTCAGCCTTTGAAGTCCTGGCCGGCGTCCCTCGGCCTTGGGGCTGTCGCCGAACCCTAGCCACCCAGAGCCGCTCGTTGGCTCGAGTTCCAATCCATCGTGGGAGATAGATCGACCATCAACCACGGCGCGCTGACAAGCTCTTTCATGCTGCAAACCCGGTAGAATCGCGCAATTGCTGCATCGTCTTGAGAAATTCAGCTATCTGGTTCCAACTTGGAGTGGTCGGGGACGCCACACACATACAACCAGAACTCGTGCCCCATCCCTGGCGCATTCTGTGTCGGATCGCTGGCCCTGTCGGGTGGAGGTTCACGGCGTCATCGATGGCTGGCGAAGCCTGATGGACCTCTTGCTCGAGAGAATCCTGCGTGCGTGACGAAGCCGTAGCCCCGAGATGCGTGCCGACGTCCGGTCATCCGATCGGTACGCGCCGGGTCAGTTCGTCGATCCAGTTCACCACCACGTTGAGGCTGTTCGAGCGCAGCTCCGCAGGGCTCGGCTTGATCATCAGGAATCGGCCATCGGGCGCCAGGTCGTAGTCGAATCCCATGACGTCCAGGCCCACGACGTAGGAGCGCTCGAACAGCAGCACTGGCGCCGCCGACTGAAACCCGCCGGCGAGATCCACGGCCACCGAGAACACCCGGGTGCCGGATCGGTAGACGAGCTCGCGGCCATCGCGGCGCCACAACGGTTGCCGGCCCCCTGCGACGCTGACCTGGCGACGGACGTCGCCGTTGGGAAATGCGGTCACGTAGACCTGATTGGCGGCGGACTCCGCCGCCGTGAAGGCAATCCAGCGACCATCCGGGGACACGGCCGGACCACGCGTCTCGTCAGGGAAGAGCTGCTGGGGCCGCCGATCGCCAGAGATGGCGACCACGGCCGTTCGCGTTCCAGTGGCGCTCGTGTCGGCGTGCACGTACACGATCGATCGGTCGCCCGGGGTCCATGAGGCCGGCACGATGACGTCCGCTCCGGTCGCGATCGCCTCTGGTGGACCACTTCCGTCGGCTGGCTGCACCCAGATCTTCGGCGTGCCGTCGCGCGTCGACGAATAGGCAAGTCGGCGGCCGTCCCGGCTCCAGGCCGGCACCTTGTTGTCGCCCTCGCGCGTGAGGCGAGCGAGCTTCTGGGTGCCAAGCTCGTAGGTCCAGATGTCGCGACGCCCGGAGTCCTCGACGGCGAACGCCAGACGCGAGCCGTCCGGCGACACTCGGGGCGAGCTGAATGCCCGCGGTGTCAGCGGTACCGGTATCTCCAGTCCGCCCCGGGTGACCCACGCCAGCGCACGACCCTCCACCGACGGCAAGGCCCGATAGAGAAGCGTGCCGTTCAGCGACACGGTGTAGGCGCCGTAGCCCGAGTCGCGACGGTCAGCGACACCCTCGACCAGGGTCACCTCGGGCCCGGTCGTCTCCAACCGGTCGAGGTTGAACGGCGCGGCGAGGATCGCGCCGCGGCGGGCGTAGACCAGATGGCCGCTCGGCAGATAGCGGGCGTCGTACGCCGACTTGACCACCGCCTTCCTGTCGCCGGTGTCGAGTCGCACGACTTCGACGTCGAACTTGCCGGTCGCGGCGTGGGAGGTGAACAACAGGGCCCGCCCGCCTGGAAGCGGCGATGGCGCGTGATGGTCGAGCTCCTTGGCCGCGGGCAGTAAGGTGGTGAGCTCGGACGGCTCCCCGCCTTCGGCCGAGACGCGTTGCAGTCCGCGATCGGGTCGCGTGAACGCGACGCTGCCATCCACGAGCCAGGCCGCGCCGTTGTCGTTGCTTCGGTCCACGCACTCGCACAGCGTGACCGGCGCGGTGCCAGAATGTGGCTGGACCTTCATCAGGCGGGTTCGGGAAAAGAACCCGATCCACTGCCCGTCCGGGGAGTAGAACGGGTCACGGGCGTCCTCTGTGCCGGCAACGGGCACGTCCTCGATCTGGTCCAGCCGCCGCACGTAGAGCTGGGGCTGCTGCGTGAGCTCACGAGTGCCGGTGTACGCAATCTCGCGGCCGTCCGGCGATACGGCGAACCCATTGAGATTGGCCACCGTCGTCGGCTGCACCGTGAAGCGCGTGATCAGGGATGGCGCCGCTTCCCGTCGAGGCCACGCGCCCCATCCCAACCACGCGATCGCTGCGGCACAGGCAATGACCGCGGCGGCCGGCGCCCATTTCGAGCGGCGATCCACTGGCGTCAGCCCAGCCTGCGGCGCCTGGACACCGCTCGTCGTCGACCGTACCGCCTCGGCGGCAATCCACTTCAACTCGTCGGCCAGGTCATGAGCACTCTGCCACCGCTCGTCCGGGTCCTTGGCCAGGCACTTGCGCACGAGGCGATCGAGCGATCGGGGCGCCAGGGGCTGCGCCGTGTCCAGCCCGGGCGGCTCCGAGTTCAGCACGGCGGCGATGGCCGCGGCGGCACTGCCGCCGTCAAACGCCTTGCGGCCGACGAGCATCTCGAACAGCACGGCGCCGAAGGCGAAGAGGTCCGCACGCGCGTCAACGTTCTTGCCCTCGACCTGCTCCGGTGCCATGTAGGACACCGTACCCAGAATCGTGCCTTCCAACGTCAAGGTCGGAGCGCCCGTCGGGCGCACGAGCGGCTCGCCGCCGGCCGCCGGCGCGTAGCCGGCCGGGCGCTGACTCCACTTGGCCAGGCCGAAGTCGAGCAGCTTCACGCCGTGCGGCGTGAGCATGATGTTGGCGGGCTTCAGGTCGCGATGAGCCACGCCTCGCCGGTGAGCGTGGTCGAGCGCGGAGGCGATCTGGACACCGAACTCAAGGGCCTGCGCGACGGCAATCGGGCCGCGCGTCAGTCGTGCTTCGAGCGTCTGGCCGTCGATGAACTCGAGCACGAGCGCAGTCGCGTCGCCCGAACGCTGCAGACCGTGAATCGCCGCGATGTGCGGGTGGTTCATCGATGCCAGCAAGCGCGCTTCGCGCTCGAAGCGCGCCAGGCGCTCGGGGTCGGCGGCAAATGCCTCGGGCAGCACCTTGATCGCCACGGTGCGGCCGAGGTCCGAGTCGTGTGCGCGATACACAACGCCCATGCCGCCCGCGCCCACCTTGGCGAGCAACTCGTAGGGGCCGATGCGCCGGCCAACCAGATCCCGGGACCCATCCACGAGGGGCGTGCCCCCGGGTGAGTAGGTGATCGCCGTCGCCGCACGACTTGCGCCTTCGAGCAGCGCGTCGATTTCGACCCTTAGTGCCTCGTCGTCGCCACAGGCCTCGCGCAGGAAGGCGGCGCGTTCATGCGGCGGCCGCCCGAGTGCGGCCTGATAAACCTCTTCCAGACGGCGCGAGCGGACTGGGTCAACTTCCATGCGTGGGGCTGCCGATCTTATGCTGGATTTGGACCGGCCAGGTAGCGCAACTCCGGGCCGGCTACCAGCCGGCCCGGACCGAGAGCTGCAGGGTGCGCGGAAAATTTCCGCTGCGCCGAATCTGGCCGAAGTTGGCCGGACCGAATGTGATCAAGGGCCCAAAGAACCCAGGGTCGTTGAGCACGTTGATCATCTCGGCGCGCAGCGTGAAGCGGGCGCGCGCCACCGCGATGGTCTTCTGGATGCCGACGTCCCAGTTCGCCCGGCCGGGCGTGCGCGCGTCGGGGTCGGCGCGCGGCGCGTTGCCGAAGGTGAAGGCGGGTGCGGCGGTCCAGGCCTCGGGGTTTAACCAGCGCACGCACAGACACGTTGGGTCGAAGCTGTTCACCGGATCGTCGGTCAGCACCGGGCTCACCCCAGGCACGCGATTCGGGCGCTGCCCAAAGCCGAAGGTTGCGCCCGCGCCGGCATTCTGGATGATCGCCACGGGGAAGCCACTCTGGTAGAACCCGATGACGCTGACCGACCACCCACCCAGCACGGCGTTCACGGCGCCGCCACGAGACAACCAGCGGCGACCCTCGCCGAAGGGCAGGTCCACGGTGGCCGTCACGTTCAGGCGGTGGGGCGCGTCGCGCACCGAGTATCCGTACTCGCGTTCGAGGTCACGGTTGTCGATCGCCGCCTGCACGGCATTCGTGAACGCGTTGCCTTCTCCCGACTGGTTGTCCTTCAGCACGCTGTAGGTGTAGTTCACCCGGGCACTCCAGCCGGCGTGCTGACGGCGCTCCGCCGAGACGACGACCGCGTCGTAGTGCGATCGTGCCGCGCTGACGCGGTGGGCCCGTACCTGTCCGAACTGTGGGTACGGCCGCAATAGCTGGCCACGGGCGATGGTGGGTGACGTCGACTGCGCGCCGAACTCAGGCCGCCCGAAGAACGGGTTGGCGACCGGCTGTTGCAGGGCCGTCCCGAGTGCCATGTACTGCGGGTCGAGCTGGTTGATGTTGATCGTCGCGTCGACCGTTCCGCCCAGGGCCAGGCCCTGGGCCCGACTGCCGATGTAGCCCAGCGTCAGCGCGAAGCGTCCGGGTAGCTCGCGCTGAAGGTCGACCGAAAACCGGTGCACATGCGCCGACCCCGCAGCCTGGTCGACGAAGTCGATGTCGCCGCCGGCGCCAGTCAGCAGGCCCAGCGCGGCGCCCTGTGGGGCTTCGACCCCACCCGGGAAGGGGTTCGAGAGCGAGCAGCTACCACACGGTGTGAGCCCACCGTTGTCACTGGCGACGTAGGTCGTGGCGCCGGTGAAGCCTCGTGTGCCGAAACCAGCGGCGTTCCCCACCTGTGGAATCTGCGAGGGCGCCCAGAATAATCCATAGCCAGCCCGCGCCACGGTGAGCGGCCCCATCGTGAAGATAGCCGCTGCGCGCGGACCAAAACCCAAGTTAGTCGGACGCCCCTGGCGCGTTGAATACCCGTCGACGCCGGCGTACATCAGTCCGCCCTTCAGGTCGAGGCCTGGCACTTGCACAGGGAAGGGCCGGTCGCTGTCGAATCCCACGGTGAAGGCGTTGTTGGCTTCCTGAAGCCCCTGCTCCAGTTCGTAGCGGAGGCCGAGATTCAGCGTCAGATTGCCGCCGACGCGGACATCGTCCTGCACGAATCCGGCGACGTAGTTCGTGAAGAAGTGCTGCGGCGTGGCGATCGAGAAGCCGCCGTTGGCGGGCACACCGAGCAGGAAGCTGGCGAACGCGTCGCCGTTGGCGGAGCCGTTCGCATCGGGGCCGCGCGTGAACCCCGGTGTGAAGGTGAAGGTGCTGTTACGCCCCTGGTCGACGCGCAGGCTGAGCCGTCGATACTCCGCACCCGCCTTGAGGACCTGGCGGCCAACCAGGCGCGACCACAAGGCGTTCACGACCTGCACGCGGTGTGTCTGGTCGAGGTTCGAGCCGCCGTCGAACAGCGACGAACCGTAGCCCTCGGCGAAGATGGCCGGGAATCCCCGGATCTCGCGGTTGAACGCCGGGTCGAATCCGAGCGATGACGGGTCGTTGGACCGCCAAACGCCGTCGTCATCGAACTGCACCAACCCGTAGCGGAGCGCCAGGGTGGTCCAGTCGCCGAGTGTCGAGGTCGAGTTCAGCGCGAGCACGCGGGTCGTGCGCGGACTGGTGATGCCGCCCGGGTCGCCCGGCACGCCGTCGTACGACGGCGTTGCGGGTTCGTTCGAGTGGTACCACGCGAACAACCCGCTGAGCGCGTGTCGTTCGCTCAAGCGGTGGTCCACCTTCACCGTCGCCTGATTGGTCAGGTCCTCGAGCCGGGCCGTGCGCGCCAGCGATCGGCCGATCGCCGGCACCGGCAGCGACGCGGCGAGGTGGCGCGCCACCGGATCGATGCGGTTGGTGGGAATGACGTTGCCCGGGAAGGGATCGCGGATGAACTGCCCGGGCTGCGCCGGATCGGGCCGGGTGCTGCGCGGGTCGTAGATGACGGTGGACGACTGCGAGTAGTCGCCCACCCGCTCCCGCGCCGTGGGCAGGGTCAGGGTGACGTTCGGCGCGGTCAGCGAGTGGTAGCCTTCGGTGCTGGCCCAGAAGAACGTGCGCCCCTTCACGAGTGGTCCCCCGACGGCACCGGTCCACAGATGGTACGACGTCTCGGGCGTCGACTGCCCGGCCTTGCGGGTGAAGAACTGCGTGCCGACGCCCCACTCGGGCCGCGTCAAGTAGCTCGTGCTACCCCGCCAGGTGTTCGTGCCAGATCGCATCGCGACGTTAAAGACACCGCCACCGGTACGGCCGGCCTCGGCGTCGTAGGCCATCACCTGGACCCTGACCTCTTCCACCGCCTCGATCGAGGGAATCAGCACGGCGCGACTGAACAGATCCTCGATCGGCACGCCGTCGAGCCGGTAGGTGTTGGCCCGGCGCGGGCCGCCGGCCACGGCGAGCATCGACGCCTGGTTCTGGTCCTGCATGCGCACGAACTGGGGGCTGCCCGTGGAAATGACGGCTGGGGAGGTGGCGGCGAGGATGAAGGGGTTGCGTCCCGGATTCGGCAGCGCCTCGATCATCGCGCGGTCGATCGTCACGCCGAGTGACGCGCTCGCCCGCTCGATCACTGGCGTCGCGCCGGTGACGACAATCGACTCGCGGACGTCGCCGACCGCGAGCAGGATGTCCACCGCCAACGTGTCCGACGTGCCGACGCGGAGGCCCCGGCTCTCGAACGACTTGAAGCCTGGAAACGAGGCGCTAAGTGTGAACACCCCAGGGTCGACGCTCGGGAAGGAGTACTCACCGACGCCGTTGGTCGTCGTGGCTTTCGCCACGCCGGTGGCCTCGTTCGCCATCACGATCTCGACGCCAGGCACGACGGCCGAGGCATCGCGGACGACCCCACGCACGCTGCCGTATTGGCCCTGCGCGAGGATCCCGGCCGAGGACGACGTGAGGAGCACGACAATGAGCAACCACAACCCGCGGCACAGCATCACAATTCGCCTGGCGGTCATTCTACGACGGATTCCGGGGCCGGCCCCGTGTGCGCGCGTCAACTCCGGCCGGTGCCACCGAGATGGATTGTTCACCAGCCGCAAAGGAACAGAAACGCTATCATTCGAACGCCATGAAACAGCTTGCCGCATTCTTCGTTCTCGTCACCGTCGCCTTCACTCAGGCGCAAACCATTCAGCCCGCAACCCTGGTGCTGCGCAACGGCAAGATTGTCACCGTCGAAGCCGCGATGCCCGAAGCCCAGGCCATCGCCGTGCGCGGCGATCGGATCGTCGCCCTCGGCACCAACGACGACATCCAGCGCTACATCGGTCCGTCGACCGAGGTCATTGACCTCCGCGGCCAGCTCGCCATTCCCGGCCTGATCGAAAGCCACGGCCACTTCATGGGCCTCGGCCAGTCGAAGATGACGCTCGACCTGATGGACGTCAAGGACTGGGACGAGAGACGATAGGCCGTATTAGCGGCCTCAACCGTTAACAGAAGGGGCGTTCTCAGACCCTGGCGCCGACGGGGCCGCTTCCTAAGGCGCTAAGGCATGTCAGGCGGGGCACATTCTGGGCCGTTCACCGCCTCGCGTCAACGCCGACCACGAGCTTCAAGCGGCCCGCGCATCGCGGGCACGCCAGGACATCGAAGCCGAAACTGCGCTGCATCAGCTCGGCCCAGGTGCGGTTGGGATGACGCGGTGGCGGAGTGCCGTCTGCACGGCGCGGACATGTGGCGCACCCTGGCGCCTCGTCAGCGTCCTCGCGGCCTGGCACCACCGCCCGCCGCCACGCCGCGCGCGGCGCGAGCACGCCGTAGTACAGGATCAGGTTGACCCGGGGTCGCGGCGTCAGCGCCGCCAACCGCTCCAGCAGCTCCACCGGGTCAAAGACCAGGTGCGTCGTGCCATCGGTCCAGCGGCGGCGCATCCAGCACGGCGGTGCCATCCGGCATCAATTGCAGCCGGTCCTGTCCCACCGGCGGCCGCAGCGCGTAGCGGCATAAGCGTTCCAGCCGATCACGGCTGCCCGCCGGCACGACGATGCCGGCATGCAGATCGAAACCCTGCTGGCGCGCATGCCAGCGGCCGATCGGCGGTGGGGCCGGCATTTCTACCCTGTCGCCCCAACGACGCACCCGTGCCCCGGCACGCGGACCGAGCGCGACCACACCCTCAACGGACGCCGCCGCCAGACCCGCCAGGGCCGGCGCATCCTCGCTCCAGCGGTCCGGGGCGTCGAATCCTTCGCGGCCATCCGGCACGCCGCGCCGCTGCAACAGCCTTTCGATCCGGCGCTGAACGATCACCAACAGCGGGCCGACATCGTCGTCATGTCGCACATGCGCATGAAACGACACGCCATCCCCTCCGTCGGGCGCGAACACCCCGTCCAGCGCCAGGGCGTGAATGTGTACGTTCAGATTCAAGGCTGCGCCAAAGCGCTGGACCACGGCCACTGCGCCGCCGCGACCATCCACCACGCCGCGACGCCTGGCCTGACGACGCAGCCAGCCAAGCACGGCGTGCAGAAACTCGGACAGAACCCTCGCCCCTTACAGGAGAACGGGACCAATCGGTCGAGGCGGCAATCAGGGCAGCGGAACCGCGCGAACCCCGCCGCCAGACACCCGCACGTCAGGAAGTCGCGAAATTCCTGCTCGACGAAACGCGGCAGTCCCTGACCGTCGCGCAAGTGCGCCGCCTGGGCGCGGAGAGTCTCGAAGTGGTCGCGCACCAGTTGATGCAGGGCGCCCTGTTCGGGTCGACGTGGTTGATAGGTGGATGAGGCAGTCGCCACCCCGCCGATAGGCGCAAGGCTCGTGCCCGGCGCGTGACAGCTGTAGTGTCAACGACTTGCGAGGGGAACAGAAGGGGCCGATCGCAGAAACGGCAACCTTGCGGGCGATCACGCAGCGCAGAAACTGCGAACTGCACAGGCAACCCCAAAGAAGGGGTTGCCTCCACCATTGCTTACCGGAACTGCTGCTGCAGCTTCTGCAGCGCGTCGTTGCCCGGGCAGAGCTGATCGTGCGGCAGGTTGTAGAGCGCCTCGGGCACGGTGTCGTTCTGGTCGTGCACGTCCTTCGAATCCGGCGACAGGTAGAGCAGGCCCGTGGCCACCTCTCCCTTGCGGTGGCTTTCGCGGATGTAGTTGTAGGCGGCGTCGCGGTTGGTCGGGTCGTAGTCCTTCGCCAGCTTGCGGAACTTCACCCAGCTGCCGTCGTGCATCATCACGCTCTTCACGGTGCCGGCGTCGTACTCCGCGGTGATCTCGTGGGCCGGCGGCACGAAGTCCGCCTGCACCACCTGGACGTCGTGCTCGCGCGTGTAGGCGTAGCTCTTGGTCGAGCCCTCGTGATCGTTGAAGGTCACGCACGGGGAAATCACGTCCACGAAGGCGAAGCCGTGGTGCGCGATGCCGGCCTGGATGATCGGCACGAGCTGGTCCTTGTCGCCGGAGAAGCTGCGCGCCACGAACGTCGCGCCCAGCGTCAGCGCCAGCAGCGCGCCGTCGATGGCCTCCATCGTGTTGGCCTCGCCCTTCTTGCTGGTGGAGCCCGGGTCCGCCGACGCCGAGAACTGCCCCTTCGTCAACCCGTAGACGCCGTTGTTCTCGAGCAGGTAGAGCATGTTGACGTTGCGGCGGATCGCGTGCGACAGCTGGCCGAGGCCGATCGACAGCGAGTCGCCGTCGCCCGAGACGCCGATCATGATCAGGTCGCCGTTGGCGGCATTGGCGCCCGTCGCCACCGCCGGCATGCGGCCGTGGACGCTGTTGAAGCCGTGCGCCTCCCGCAGGAAGTAGGCCGGCGTCTTCGACGAACAGCCGATCCCGGAGAGCTTCGCCACCTTGTGCGGTGCGATGTCCAGCTCCCAGAACGCGTGGATGACGGCGGCGGTAATCGAATCGTGCCCGCAGCCGGCGCAAAGCGTGGTGATCGCGCCCTCGTAATCGCGCCGGGTAAGCCCGAGCGCGTTCTTCCTGAGCGAGGGGTGATGGACTTTCGGTTTCGCGATGTACGTCATGCCGCCTTCTCCAACTTCGCCTTCACGCCGGTGATCACGTGGTGCGCGCTCATCGGGAACCCCGCGTAGTAGCGGACCGACTCGAGCTTCTCGATGTGCACGTGGGTGTCGAGCATCAGCAGGCTCCGCAACTGCGCGTCGCGGTTCTGTTCGACAATGAAGTTGACGTCGTGCTGCTCGAGGAACTTCTTGACCTCGTCGCCAAACGGAAAGCCGCGCACCCGCATGTAGTCGAGGGCGATGCCCTCCTTGGCCAGCAGGTCCATCGCCTCGACGCAGGCGGCATGACAGCCGCCGACGGTGACGAGGCCCATCTTGGCGCCCGGCGTCAGCTTGACGACCGGCGCCGGCACGGCGCGGGCGGCACCCTGCACCTTGCGCGCGATCCGGTCCAGCACTTCCTGGTACTCGTCGCCGTCCTCGGTGTAGGCGGCGTGCTTGTTGTGGCCGGAGCCGCGCGTGAAGTACGCGCCCGCGGGATGCACGCCCGGGAGCGACCGGTAGGGAATGCCGTCGCCATCGACGTCGAGATAGCGCGAAAAACTCTTCGCCTGCTCGAGCTCCTCCGCGTTCAACACCTTGCCGCGGTCGGGCCGGTAGTTGTCGTCCCACGCCAGCTTCGGCACCATCCAGTCGTTCATGCCGATGTCCAGGTCGCTCACCAGGAACACCGGGGTCTGGAATCGCTCGGACAGGTCAAAGGCCTTGGCCGCGAACTCGAACGCCTCGCGCGGGTCCGCGGGATAGAGGCAGATGTGGCGCGTATCGCCGTGCGACGCGTAGGCGCACATCATCAGGTCGCCCTGCTGCGTCCGCGTCGGCATGCCGGTGGACGGCCCGGTGCGCTGCACGTCGACGATCACCGCGGGAATTTCCGCGTAGTAGGCCAGGCCGATGAACTCGTTCATCAACGAGATGCCGGGACCGGCGGTCGGCGTGAACGCGCGGGCGCCCGCCCACGAGGCGCCGATCACCATGCCGAGCGCGGCCAGTTCGTCCTCGGCCTGCAGGATCGCGTAGCGGTTCTTCTTGGTCACCGGGTCGCGGCGGTACTTCTTGCAGAAGCCCTTGAAGGCTTCCATCACCGAGGTCGCGGGCGTAATCGGGTACCACGCGCCGACGGTGGCGCCGGCGTAGACGGCGCCCAGCGCCGCGGCGGTGTTGCCGTCGATCAGGATGCTGTCCCTGGTGGCGTCCATCTTCTCGAGATGGATCGGCAGCGGACAGTCGAAGTGCTTCCTCACGTAGTCGTAGCCGAGCGCGATCGCCGTCTCGTTCGAATCGAGCAGCGACTTCTTGGCCGCGTACTTTTCCTTCGTCAGGTTCGCGACGATCTCGGTGTCCATGCCGATCAGCGCCGCCAGCGCGCCGGCGTAGGCGATGTTCTTCATCAGGATGCGCTCGCGC
>JBDTMB010000133.1:0-12964 GCA_039934485.1 Vicinamibacterales bacterium | reverse complement strand
GGACTCGTCGGGGATGCACTGCACTTCGATCATTTCGCCATGTTCTTCACGATCTCGGGCCGTTGCTCGAAAAGTTCACGACGCCGCGCCACACCTACCGGACGCTGGTGTTCCTGCAGCTGGATCACATCGGTGGGATCAACACGCTGTTCTATACGCTGGCCAACGCCGGCGCCGTCGTCGTCGCGCCGGGCCGCATGCCCGGAGAGATTTGCGAGGCCATCGCGCGGCATCGCGTGGAGCTGCTGCCGACCTCGCCGACCTTCCTGAAGCTGCTGCTGCTGTCGGAAGCGCACCTGCGCCACGACCTGTCGTCGCTGCAGCTCATTACTTACGGCACCGAGCCGATGCCGGCCTCGACCCTGACGCGCATTCACGCCGCCTTTCCCAATGTCAAATTGCTGCAGACCTACGGGCTGAGCGAGCTCGGCATCCTGCGCTCCCAGTCCCGCGGTCCCGATTCACTCTGGGTGCGGGTCGGCGGGGAAGGCTACGAAACCAAGGTGGTCGACGACCGGCTGTGGGTCCGCGCGAAGTCGGCGATGTTGGGGTACCTGAACGCGCCGAGCCCGTTTGACGCCGATGGCTTCTTCGACACCGGTGACCTCGTTGAGGTCGACGGCGAATGGCTGCGCATTCTCGGCCGCAAGAGCGAAGTGATCAACGTCGCCGGCAGCAAGGTCTTCCCGATGGAAGTGGAGAACACCCTGCTCGAGATGGACCGCGTCGAGGACGTCGCCGTGCGCGGCGAGCCCAGCGCCATCACCGGCCAGGCCGTCGTCGCCGCGTTCAAGCTGACTTGTGACGAGCCGCCGGCCGAGTTCAAGACGCGCATGCGGCTGTTCTGCCGCGACCGGCTGGCCGCTTACAAGATCCCGTCAAAGGTCGAATTCGGCGGCCTCGTGTATTCCGCGCGGTTCAAGAAGATGCGCCAGGGGGTGCCGTCATAGAGGCCAGCATCGGCGGACGATCGCGGCGGGCCCTCAAGCGCGCCATCGACCTTGGCTGCCTCGCGCTCGTGGCGCCGTGCGCCGGGATCTGCGCGCTCGAGGCGACGCGCGGTGGCGAGTCGATGTTCATGTTCTGGGCGCAGGTCTTCGCGCTGGTGCCAGGGCCGCCCGGCGTGTTCGTGAGGCGGGCCTACTATCGCTTGACGCTCGAAAAATGCACCGGCAACTTCTTCGTCGGCTTCGGCGCCCTGTTCTCGCATCGTGAGTCCACCGTCGAGGATGCGGTGTACATCGGGCCGTATGCGATGGTCGGATCGTCGAGGCTACGCCGCGGCTGCCTTATCGGCACCCGCGCCGGGATCGTCAGCGGCTCCGGCCTCCACGAGCTGGACGCGGCGGGACGGAGGAGCCCCACGGATCGGCGGCGCCTGCGGCAGATCGAAATTGGCGAGGATGTGTGGATCGGCGAAGCCGCGGTCGTGATGGCGGACATCGGCCGATCTTCCACGGTGGCGGCCGGAGCCGTGGTGTCCAGTTGTGTGCCGCCCGGCATCGTCGTCGCCGGCAATCCCGCTCGGTTCGTGCGATTTCTCGCGCCGCAAGCGCCGGACTCGGCCAATGCGGCGATCTGACGTCATCGATTGGTTGAAGGCGACAGGTATCAGCCTGATCGTCTACGGTCACGTGGCCCACGCGACGACGGTGCCGTGGACCCCGCCGATCTACGTCAAGCAGCTGGGTGTGACCCTCTTTCTCTTCGCGACGGGATTCACGCTGGCGCGTGAGCGGCGAGACCCGGTCGAGGTGTTGTTCAACCGGCTGTTCCCGGTCTACCTGTTTGGCCTGGCGACTGCCCTGGTGATCACGACCTGGGGTCTCCTTTCCCAAACTGGCCTGGCGCTGAGCAACTACCTGCCGTTCCTTGGCGGTGCGAACGTCGTATTCAACAACTTTCCCGCGAACCCGACGACGTGGTACCTGGGTACCTATCTGCACCTGTTGGTGCTGTGGGCGGTCTGGCTGCGTCGCGTTCGCTTGGGCACCTCGACCATTCTCGCGCTGCTGGTGATCGAGATTCCGGTGCGGGCCGTGCTGATTACCTGGGCGGGACCCTACATCGCGTACATGTTCCTGACCAACTGGATCGCGGTGTTTGTCGCCGGTCTCGTGGTGGGCGGCCGGCCGTCCAGCGATCCGGACGACAGCGCCGTTCCGTATGCCGTGGCGCTGGTCGGCGGCCTCGTGGTCTGGTCGATCGCGGTGGAGCCGCTTGGGATCAAGCCGACCTTCCCATTCATGACCGTCGAGCAGTGGTCGCCGATGCTGAGCACGGTGGCGGTGTCGGCGGCGGTGTCGTTCCTCTACCTCTCGTCCACGCTGACGGCGTACGCTGCGCTGCGGCGAGTGGTTGCGCCGGCGCCGGTGCGGTTCATCGCGCGCCATTCCCTGATCATTTTTCTCGTGCACATGCCGGTCTTCCTGGCGCTCAACCCGGTCCTGAGCGCGCTGCACATGACCACCGCGTCCAAGGTGGCGGTGCAGTTGCTGGTCTGCCTCCCTGGTCTCGCGGGCCTGTCGGCCGTGGTGATGGGCGTGGTCCGGCCGAAAGACCTCCGCGAGCGATTGTTCGCCGCGTTGAACCGGGGCCGCCGGCACGCCGCCGGCGAGCTTCCGTTCCTGGAGCAGCAATGAACCCCACTGTCGACGTCATCGTGCCGTGTTTCAACTACGGCAAGCTCCTCGAAGCGTGCGTGAGGAGTGTGCTCACACAGGAGGGCGTCGATGTCCGCGTCCTGGTCATGGACGATGCCTCCACGGATGACACCGAGGCGGTTGGCCGCCGGCTGGCGGCGGCGGACCCGCGCGTGCAGTTCCGCCGGCACGCCGTCAATCAAGGGCACATCGCGACGTACAACGAAGCGCTGGCCGTCGTGATCGCCGACTACGTCATGATTCTGTCTGCTGATGATCTGTTGACCCCGGGCGCCCTTGCCCGCGCCACCGGCCTGATGGAGGCACATCCGGAAGTCGGGCTGACCTACGGGCGGGATATTACGTTCCGCGATGCCCCGCCTCTCGGCCCCCTTCCGGCCTCCTCCGGGAGCGTGCGCATCGTGGGCTATTTCGGGTTCCTCAGTGCCGCATGCCGCCTCGGGCATACGGGCATCCAGGCCCCGACTGCCGTGGTGCGCACTTCCACGCATCGTGCGATTGGCGGGTACCTGCCGGCGTTGCCGCACAGCGGCGACACCGAAATCTGGCTGCGCATGGCGGCGCACTCCGCGGTTGGCGAACTGGACGCGGACCAGGCGTTTCGGCGGCTGCATGCCGCCAACATGAGCCTGGGTTATTCGCCGCTTCGCCGGTTGGCCGAGCAGAAACGAGCCTTCGATACGCATTTCGAGAGCCAATCGCCGCTGACACCGGAGTTGGCGATACTCCAGGCCGTGGTGCACCGCACGATCGCCGAATCGGCCTTCTGGAATGGTGCCCAGGCGTTTGAGCAAGGGGAGCCCTCGGCCTGTGAAGAGTTCCTGGCATTTGCCGCCGCAACGAGCCCCGGTATCGAGTCGTGGGACGCGTGGCGCAGGCTCAACTGGAAACGGCGGCTCGGACCGTCGGCGTGCCGGGTGATCGGCCCGCTGGCTGCCGGCGCCCGCCTGATCACACGGCCGTTCACGGCCGCGCGGACGGTGCACTGATGTCGTCGACCGGCAGCGTGGCGTGGGAAGTCCGCGACATGCGGGTTCTCGTCGAGGTGAACAACGCCGATCTACGCATCGGGGCGGTGAATGATGCCCTCGATCTGGCCGAGCTCGCCCGGCCCTCGGGCACGCGCTTCATTCTCTGCGGACCGCTCACGCCTGAATTCTGCGCCGAAGCCGGCCGGCGGGGCATTGCGACGTCGCAATCGCGCAGCCGGACGTTTTCGCGTCGCGGGCTTCCGCTGTACGCGATCCACGTGCTGACCTGGATCGCCCGCCTCGCGTGGTGGCGCCCGGACGTCGTGCACATCAACTATCCCGGTTATGGTCCGTCGCTCGCTTGCGCCGCCTGGCTGTGTGGCATTCCCGTCGTCGCGCGCGCCGGCGGGGCCTTCTTCCCCGGCAACCTCTCCAACCGGTGGGTGTCGGCCTACGTCGCCAATTGCCTGGCGCATGCCCAATCCCTTCTCGACTCACCGTTGCGCGACCGGGTCGTGGTCGCAGGCGATCTCTTCAGGCCCGACCGCGTCCGTTCGACGCTGACGCCCGAGCGTGCGATACCGGCGAGGACCGCGGGTGTCGCCCGCCTCGTCTTCCTCGGTCAGCTCGTCGAACGCAAGGGTCTCCATGTGCTGGTCGAGGCGCTCGCACGCATGGAATCGCCGTGCGAGCTGCTGTTGGCGGGTGGCGACTGGAGCGCACCAGGGTACCCGGAGCGCGTCAAGGCGATCGCCGCCGCGGCCGGCGTCTCTTCGCGGATCCACTTCGAGAACCACCGGCAGGATGTGGGCGCCCTCCTGAATGACGCGGATGTGTTCGTACTGCCGTCCTTCAGCGAGGCAAGGCCGCGAAGCATCATCGAGGCGATGTCGGTCGGGATTCCGATCGTGGCCAGCGACGTGGGGGGCATCCCCTCGCTGGTGGTCCACGACGTGACCGGCCTGCTGGTGCCCGCGGGAGATCCAGGCCGATTGGCTGCGGCGCTCGACTCGCTGATTCGCTCGAAGGACCTTCGCGATCGGCTGGGCGCTGCGGCACGGTCGCACGCCGAGCGGGAGTGCCGGGCCGATCGAACCGCCGTCGAGTATGTCCAGCTGTACCGGCGGCTGCGTTCGGGCCGGCCTGCCGACCGCTCCCTTCAGCACGCACCAGGGGCCTGACATGATCCACGAGGCGATGCCTGATTTGGTGATCGTGCAGGCCGGCCCTCCATGGGCGAGCCTCCGGGGGCTTGGGGTGGCGGTCGCGCAAGCGCCCGCCGGCCGCCGGGTGGCCCTGGCGATCGCGCTCGACACGCCGATCCTGTGGCGGCTGATCACGCTGCTTACCTTCCGGCTGCAGCGCCGCCGCGCCGAGCGCATCATCATCCGCGCCGGTGGGAATGCGGTGACGACCTACGGCGTCGAACCCACCATGTCCGAGCCGGCCTTTCTGTACGAGATGGACAGCGCCGCCTCGGAGTACGCCGACCGCTGCTTGCGGCCGCGCGGTTCAGCCCTGACGCTTCGGCGGCTGCTGGCCCGATGCTTCGGCTACGACCCGGCGCTCGGTGGTCTCCTCGTCGTTGGGAGAAAGTCGTGATCAAGGATGTCGTGCCCGTGGTGCGCCGGCTGGTGCCGGGCCTGCTGAAACACCCCCGTCCGAGCGTGGCATGGGTCAGGACGACGCACCCGAAGTACCTGGTGTTCGACGGCGACACGACTCACCCGGCCTGCGTGGTGGAGTTTGGCGACGCGGAACGCTTGTGCCGGATCGATCGCGTCCTGTCCGAGTTGTATCGGCGGTGCCCCGGCATCGTGCCGCGGCCGCTGATTTGTGCGCGATGGGATGACCAGACCGCCGTACAGATTCAGGAAGGACTGCCGGGAGTGCCGTGGTTTCGCGTCGCCGACGGCCTGACCACACCGGCTGCCTGGGAATCGCTGCTCGACCGCGCGATGGGCGCGTCGCGACTGCTGCACGCGGCGATTGCCAGCGTGCCGGCCTGGGTAGGTACGGTCAACGTTCACGAGGCACTGGCCGAGCAGGTGCGGCTATGCCGCGCGGGCGAGGACACTCTGGATCCTGGCCTGCTTCGCCACGTCGAAGAGTGCGGCGAACGCATCGCCGGGATTGGACCCGTGCAAACACGCTCGCAGCACGGCGATTTCTCCCTGAACAACCTGCTGGTCACGCCGGCCGGAGCCGCCGTCATCGACTTCGAAGAATTCGGCCTGACCAAGATGCCGCTCCACGATGCATTTGGTCTGGCCCTCTCGTTCCCTCTCTCGCAGGTTGGGCGCTGTCCACGCGCGATCGCGGAGTGCTTCAATCGGTGCATCACGGCGACGGTCGCCGCCGAGCCCTACGGCGAAGCCACGAGACGCGGGCTGTTACTTCATCATTTGTTGTGGCGGATCAACCAGTGTCAGGACCATCCCACCAGGGCGCCGTTGCGCGCGCGGATGGTCTCGATCGCGGAGCGCGTGGCCGGTGCGCCAGGCGACGGCCTGTTGGCGGTCACGTCGGTATTCGCGTAGGAGATTGGTGCATGACGCCGGTATTTAGAAGCCTGATCGCAAGTGTGCTGGTGGCGGTCTCGATCGGTGTGGCCGATCCCAGGACGGCTTTGGCCGCCGAACCGCTTGCGACCTACCGGCTTGGCCAGGGCTGGGCCACGTTCGGGCTCGCCTTGCCGGAAGCGGCGGCTCGCAGCGCCGTCGCGGTCGGCACCCTGCCGACCCAGACCGATGTCAAGACCCGATGGCCGGACGGATCGATCCGGTTCGCCGTCGTGACCGCGCGAGTGGCCGCCGCCGGCTCGTATGCGATCACTCCCGCCGCCGCCGCGCCGGGCACCTCGCGGGGCGCGTGGCCCGCGGCATCGGTGGAACTGGTCATCGGTCCCGGGAAGTGGGTGGCATCCCTGCCGCAGAGGACTTCCGATACCTGGCTCGCCGGCCCCCTGGTCACCGAGTCGCGCGCCATCGTCGCCCCCGTGATGCGCGACCTGACGCATCCGTTCTTCCGGGTCATTTTCGACGTGCGCTCCTATTCGGACGGCGGCTCCCGCGTCGACGTCACGGTGGAGAACACGCTCGATACGCTGCTGGCGGCCAACGTGACCTACGACGTCGGGATCACGGTGAACGGCAAGGTGGTCTTCCGCAAGGCTGGGGTCCAGCACAAGTACCTCGCGCGGTGGCGGAATGTGTCGTTGAGCGGTCTCGAGGAATCCGAAGTCACGCCGGACTTCCGTCCGTTCGTCCTGGCGCGCGCGCTGCCGCCGTATCTGTCGACGATCAAGGGCCCGACGCGCGAGATCACCGGACCGCAGTTCGAGATCCTGAAGATGGGCGACCTGACCTTGCCGATGAATGCCCACGGCGGGCGCCAGGAGATTGCGCCGTATCCCGACTGGACCGCCCAGTACCTGGTCAACAAGCGCCCCGATCAACGCGCGTTCGTCCTGCGCCAGGGCGAGTTGGCCGGCAGTTTCGGGATTCACATCAAGGAACCCGACGGCGTCCGCTTGATCTCGATCGATGAGCACCCGAACTTCTGGCTCGACATCCGCGCCGACGCCGACGGCCGCCCCAAGAACGGCCTGCGCGGCGTCGCCGAGCCCGGCGACAACGCGCATCAGCCATCGCTGGCCTTCGTGCCGTACCTGGTGACGGGCGATCGGTATTTTCTCGACGAGATGAAGTACTGGGCCAACTTCTCGCTCCTGTGGACGTTCCAGGACTCGTATTCAAAGCAGCGCGGCGGCAGCGAAGGGCTCCTGATCTACAACGAAGTGCGCGGCATCGGCTGGGCCCTGCGGAATCTGGCCGACACCGCTGCCTATCTTCCCGACGATGACACCATGCGCGCGTACTTCCGGCAGAAGGTCATCAACAATTTGACGTATCTGGACAAATATGCGGCGGGCTTGCAGACGCCGCTGGGAACCTTGTTCCCGGGCCGCCGGCCAGAGGATGAGCAGTGGGCCCCGTATTCGTGGATCTCCCTCTGGGAGCAGATCTACCTGGCGTGGGCCATCGACCGTGCGCAGCAACATGGTTTTGGGCCGGGCCGTGTGCTGCGCGACCGCATCATGAAACTGCAGCTTCGCTTGTTTACGAGCGAGGCCGACGGCTATCGGCGCAGCCATGCCGGCGCTTACGTGCTGGCCGTGGGCACCAAGACCGGCAACACCGTGAAGTACTTCACCACGCTGGCCGAGATGTTCCAGATCACCGACAAGTTTGGCAACCTGCGACCGTTCGAGGGCTACTACGGGCCGGAAGCGCGCTTGATGGTGATGATGGCGATGCTGCAGGGGCTGCCCGGCGCGTCGGAGGCCTATCAGTTCCTCATGAGCCACGTGGGCGAGGATGGGATTTCGCTGGCGGCCGACCTGGCGAAGCGATCTGGCTGGGGCATTGCGCTCGATGAACGCCTGGCGTCGCCGGCCACTTCGCGCGGCCGCTAACTTGAAGTGAGAAGTCAAAAACTTCTCACTTTTCACTTTCGACTTTCGACTGCAGGCGGCGTTCTTAAGCCGCCTGCTAGGGCGACGCGGCCGCGGCGTTGATGTGTGGCGTCGTGGCCGGGGCTGCGCCGGGTTTTGACCACCGCGCCATGACCCACAGCGCCCATAACGCCGACGAGTGATTCCGCTGGCCGGCGCAGTGTTCATCGAGCAGGGCGCGGATCCTCGCGGCATCCATCAACGTCGGCACCTGTGACGCGGACCCGAGCACGTCCGAGCGGAACATCTCGAGGTACGGGCCGGCGATCCACTGCCCGATCGGGGCGTCGAAGCCGTGCTTGGGCCGATTCACCACCGGCATCGGCAGGCGCTGCCGCGCCATCATTCGCAGCAACCGCTTGGGTTGCATTCTCGCCAGTTTCGTCGACGCCGGGATGCGGAATGCCGCCTCCACGACTCGCCGGTCCAGCAGCGGCGACCTGACCTCGAGCCCGTGGGCCATGCTCATGCGATCGACTTTGACGAGCACGTCGTTGGGCAGGTAGATCTTCAGGTCCGCATACTGGGCCCGCTGCACCGCGCTGGCGGAGGTACACCGTCGGTACGGCGCCGTGACTTGCTCGTAGACCGGGCTCACGCGCGGATCCCGGTCGGGGTCGAGGCCGAGGAGCGTCCGAGCCTCGAACGGCCTGAGCATGCAGAGGTCGGCGTAGTACGCGCTCGCCCCGTCGCGGGCGAGGTTTTCGAGCACCGTGCCAATTCGCATCCAGCGCGGCAATCGAGCGGAGCGCGGCCACTGCTCGCCGAGCCAGGCGACGGGGCGGCCGAGCCGCCCGCCAAAGCCGCGGCGCACGATCGACTCCATTCCATGCGGCAGGTAGCGGGTGCCGTATCCCCCGAACGATTCGTCGCCGCCGTCGCCGCTGAGCGCCACCGTCACGTGCCGCCGTGCCATGGCCGACAGATAGTAGGTCGGGATTGCCGAGGCGTCGGCAAACGGCTGGTCGAAGCTGCCGACAATCCGATCGAGCACGGGTTCGAGTTCCGGTTTGACGGTGTCGCAGTAATGCCACGTGCCGATGTGTTTCGCCGAAAGGCCCGCCGCCTCGCTCTCATCGTGGATCCCGCCGCCAAAGCCCACCGTGGTGCTGATCACCGGCGTGGCCGAGGCGTCACGCATGAACGACACCACCAGCCCCGAGTCGATCCCGCCCGAGAGGAACGCCCCGATCGGCACCTCGCTCTCGAGGCGTTCGCGCACGGCGCTCCCGATGATCTCCTCGAGGTCCGCCAGTAGCTCCGGTTCGCTCCGCCGGTCGGTGTCAAATTCCCGGACGTCCCAGTACTGGCGTGTGGCCACATGGCCGCGCCGCAAGTGCAGGACGTGTCCGGGCTCCAGCTGCCGGACGTGCCGATAGACAGTGCCGGGAGAGAGGAAATAGCCGAGCGATAGATAACCCTCGAGGCCCGACAAATCGAGCGTGCCATCCCAGGCGGGGCTGCGTTGAATGGCCTTGATTTCGCTGGCAAAATGCAGCGCGCCGCCGAGCACCGCGTAGTACAGCGGCTTCTTGCCGAGCCGATCGCGCGCGAGCATGACTTCGTGCCGCGTGGCATCGTAGAGGGCGAAGGCGAACATGCCCTCCAGCAGGTCGACGCAGTCGGCCCCGAACTCCTCGTAGGCGCGCAGGATCACTTCGGTGTCGGAGACTGTGTGAAAGCGGTGACCGCGATCGATCAGGCGCTTGCGAAGTGAGCGATGGTTGTAGATTTCGCCGTTGAACACGATCCAGAGCGAGCGGTGATCGTTCGCCATCGGCTGGCCGCCGCCGACGCGGTCGATAATCGCCAACCGGCGATGCCCCAGCGCGGCGGCGTCGTCACTGTGGATGCCCTCGCCGTCGGGACCGCGGTGCGCCAGCGCCGCCGTCATCGGGCCGATGGCCGATCGGATCCGCGGGTCGAGCGGGCCTTCGAGGGAGACGATTCCGCAGATGCCGCACATATGGGTCAGTCAGCCAGACGGTGATAGAGCTGGGCGTATTCAGCAACCATGCGCTGAATGGTGAACGACGATTCGAGGCGGCGGCGGCCCAGGGTGGCGAGCCGGGCGCGTCCGGCCCGATCCGCCGCAAGCGCGACGATCGCCTGCGCGAGGCGCGACGGATTGCGCACCGGCACCAGCACGCCGGCGCCGCCCTCGGCCAGGACCTCGGGATTCCCGCCGGCCGAGGTGGCAACGACCGGCACGGCGGACGCCATGGCTTCGAGGATCGTGATCGACACGCCCTCGCTGATGGAGCTGTTCACGTAGACATCGGCGGCCGGCAGGATGGCCCTGACGTCCGGCCGCATGCCGAGGAAGTGGATCGATCCGCACAGGTCGGGTTGGGCGGCGCGCTGCCACAACGCGTCCCGTTCGGGTCCGTCGCCAACCACCAGCAACTGCGCGTGAGGGACGGCTTGCCGCACGAGGGCAAAACTGTTGAGAAGGGTCTGGAAATCCTTGACCGGATCCAGCCGCGCGACGGTGGCGGTCACGAACGCGTCGTCGGCAAGCCCGAGCATGCGCCGGGCGCGTTGGCGCTCGGCCGGGGATGGCACGGCGTGCACGTCGATGCCGTTGTGAATCACGTCCACGCGCCGGCTGGGGAATTTCGATTCGATCATGTAGTCGCGGAGATCGTGCGACACGGCGACGATGGCGCCATCGAAGCGGGCCAGCACCGGGTTGACGAGCTGGCGCTTCCAGGACGGCGGCGCGTCCGACAATCGCCCGTGTTCCGTGTAGGCAAGCTTCAGGCGAGGCCTCCAGTACTTCGCGATCCGGCCGTAGACAAATGGCGTGTACTGGTGGCAGTGCAGCAGATCGATTCGCCGGGCCCGCGCCACCGCTGCGATCCGGCGGCCGATGCCCGGACGGAATCCCGGCTGGCGTCCCAGCGCCACCACTTCAACACCGTGTTCACGCAACTCGCCGGCCCACGCGCCCTCATCATCGAGACAACAGACCGCGACGCTGAACTCGGGCCCGAGCCGGCGGCAGATCTCGATCACCAGGCGCTCGGTGCCTCCCGGCGTCAGGCTCAGGACGACCTGCAGCACCCGAACCGGTGTTCGGCTCTGCGGCCGCACGATCTTCAACCCCGTGTCACGCGCGTCGGCGGCCAGCGGCCCTACCGCAGCCTCCGCGCCGTCCAGGGCTCGCAGCTGGGCGGAGGCGATCGCCGGAGTGCCGTTGCGGGTCATGGGCGTCCCATCCGTTGCGGGGCAAACGTCCCGACCACTCGAAACGCCAGGGGCGTGGCGACGGCCGGTGCCCGCACGGGCACGGTCTCCGTCTCAACCACCTGCACCGACAACCGCTCGAGCGCCGCCACCAGGGCGAAGGTCAACCACGTGATGTCGTTCAAGGCCAGGGCCAGAAACGCGCCGCCGGTCACGAATCCGGCCATCGAGGTGAGCAGGCCAATCGACGCGGTGAACAGGAACCGCCGGCGAAGTGGCGACAGGCGTGGGTCAAACGACCGTTGCCGGATCCGCAGGCAGGCGACCACGGCGTACGCGAATAGCCCAACCCAGACGATCGCGCCGAAGAAACCGAGTTCCGCGAAGACCTGCACGTGAGCGCTGTGGACCGCCCGGTGCTTGCCATACCGTCCGAACGTGGTGTCAAACTCGTCGTACGCCTGCTCGTACTGCCGTAAGCCGACGCCAAGCGGGTGCGTGAGCCCCATTTGCAGTCCGACGCGCCAGAAATGCGGCCGGCTCATCGCCGAGTCTTCGCCAATTTCGTCATACGTCCGGATGGTTTCCAGGCGGTCCAGGTAACTCTGCGGAACCGGTACGAACAGCGCGGCCAGCGTCAGCACCGAACAGAGGGCGATTACCGCCGGGACACGCCGGCGCTGCAGCAGCACAAAGGTCAGGATGGCGGAGGCCAGCGCCACGAACCCGCCTCGGGAGTAGGTGCCGATGATCGCAAAGACGCACAGTGGGATCGCGGCGTAACAACCCGCCCTGAGGTAGGGGAGCCACTTGCCGGTGTAAACCAGCTCGATATTCTGGGCCGTGACCAGCAGGAGCGGCACGATCATCACGGTGCCGAGCGCGTAGCCGTTATTGTCGATGAACGCTCCGGACAGGCCATCGGCAAACCGCGTTCCGCCGCCCACGGCGTACGCCAGGCCGGCCTTGGAGGCATGGAAGCCGAGCGAGCAGGAAATGACGGCGATGATCCCGTACAGCCGCGGCCCGTCCGATGCCAGGGTCACCAGCAGCATGCAGGTGATGAACAGTCGAAACACGAAATCGATCCATGTCCAGCCAAGATCGGGCCGCACCGCCGTAAACTGGGAGAGGATCGCGGAGACGAGGAACAGGATCATCCCGATGCTCAGGGGATGGCTGACATTCGGAAAGCGGCCGGCCACGATGGCGGGCACGAGCAGCAGCAGGCCGAGCACCAGCGACAGCCGGAGGTTGGTGATGTCGATCCAGATCCAGTCCTGTGGACGAAACAGCGCGAACCACAGGTACATCAACAGCGCCCAGTAGCGGCTCCGCATCGCGGCGTAGAAGCCGGGTATCAGGATCGAGAGAATAAAAGCCGTGCGCAGCATGGGTTCGAATTGGCGGCTCGAAGGCCGCCTCTGTCCTGCCCTCAGCAAAGTTGTCGCCAGATCGGGCGGCTCACGCGGCCCTAAAAGCGATTGGTTGCACGGTATCGCGGGGGCCCGAAGCCGAGAGTCTGCCAATAGGCAGACTTCTATCTCCCGTTTCGCGGATTCTGCTCCTCGGCGTGTCACGCCCTGCGGGGAAGGGCCCCTGGCGGGGTTGGTATGGCAATGGCA
>JBDTMB010000132.1:0-12977 GCA_039934485.1 Vicinamibacterales bacterium | reverse complement strand
GGCGAGCTCGGCGTGCAGATGTTCTACTCGAAGGTGCCGTTTGCCGAGGATCGCTTTGCCGAAGTGGTGGAGTTGCACCCGAGCAATCGCGCGGTGCTGCATCACGCGGGCATCTACTTTGTGGATCTGCCCGAGGGCACGCTCCTCAAGGACGGCCGCATCGTCGGGCCCGACGGCAAGCCGATCGGCGAGCGCGGCGCGAAGGGCCTGCCGTCGTCCGACTCGGGCCTGCCGGGTTCGAGCAAGTTGTTGTCGTGGGTGCCGGGCCGTGGCCTCGATCAGCATCGCCCCGACATCGGCAAGCGCATTCCCGCCGGCAAGTACATCAGCTGGCAGATGCACTACAACGTGACCGGCCAGGTCGAACACGATCGCACCAAGCTCGGGCTCTGGTTCAACAAGGTTCCCGTGACGCATGAAGTGCTGATCCGCCAGGCTGGCGATCCGCTCGCCACCACCAAGGGCGGCCTCTCGCTCTATCGCGCCGAAGGCGTGGAAGTGGAATACAAGGCCGACGACAGCAGCACGCGCCGCCGCAGCAAGACGCCGAACATCCCGCCGTACGTCGAGAACTGGCACCTCACCGGCATCACGCCGGTGACCGAGGACATCACGCTCTACGCGATGTCGCCGCACATGCACCTGCGCGGCAAGAGCTTGAAATGGGTGGTCACCTATCCCGACGGCCGCGAGCAGACGATCCTGAACGTGCCGAAGTTCGACTTCAACTGGCAGTTCAACTACGAGCTGGAAACCCCGCTGCACATTCCCGCCGGCAGCAAGATCAGCGGCATCGGTGTCTACGACAACTCGGTGCGCAACAAGTGGAACCCCGGCCCGCACCTCGAGGTGTACTGGTCGGAACAGAGCTGGGATGAGATGTATCAGCCGTTCACCGAGTACTCAGTTGATAGTCAAGACTTGACGTACTTGAAGAAGGTAACGACCCAGCAACAGAAGTAGCCTCACGAACGTTGGCCACGGAGGCCACGAAGCACACGGAGAAAATTATTCTCTGTGTGCTCCGTGTTCTCCGTGGTTAACGTGTGTTACTTGACGATCGGCCCGCCTTTTCGGTTATCCATCACGAACCGGTTCTTCGACGGCATCACCACCTTCGGTAACGTCGTCGCGTCCATCACCGCGTCGGCGGGGACGATCTTGTTCAGCGACAGGATGTAGGCCGTCAGCGCGTAGGTTTCATTCGGCGCCAGCGTGCCCGGTTGGTTGAAGGGCATCGCGCGCTGCGTGTAGTCGAAGAACGTCGTCGCGTAGGGCCAGTAGCTGCCCACGGTCTTCACGAGCTTCGCATCCATGGCGAAGTTGAAGTTCGGTCCGGAGTCGGTGCCGACCAGGCGATCGGCCGACGCGCCGGCGCCGTCCTTGCCGTGGCACGACTGGCACTTGGCGGCGTAGACGGCAGCGCCTTCAGCCACGGTGCCGCGGCCCGGCGGCAGTCCGCGGCCGTCCGGCATCACGTCGATATCGATGGCTTTGATCTCGTCGGGCGTTGCCGCGCGACCAATCCCGTAGGGCACCGCTTTAGCGGTGCCTGGGCTCGCGGCCTTAGCGGTGCCGGCGCCGGCGGGCTTCGCCACGGCGGGTTTCGTTTGCGCGTGCGTCGTGATCACCGCGACGACCAGTGCCGCGGTGATGACGATCGCGGCGCGAATGGATGTCCTGTAGCCTGCGGCCTGAAGCCCGAAGCCTGCCATTAAGCCCCCCCTCCCGCAAACTTCACCGAACCGTCCGCCATCACCTTCCACGCGCGGATGTTGTTGAAGTGATACGCGGTGGCCGGCCCGCGCGCGGCGAGCAGCACGTCGTAGGTCGGTTGCGTATAGCCGGTCTCGTCGGTGGCGCGGCTCATCAGCGTGGCCTCGCCGCCCTTCCACTCGAACGGGAGCCGGAACCGCGTGTGACACTTCGGCAACACCGGGTCATCGAGTTTCGCGCGTTGCCAGGTCTTGCCGCCGTCGGTGCTCACGTCGACGTGCGCGATCTTGCCGCGGCCGGTCCACGCGATGCCGCGGATCTCCCACCACCCGGGGCCGGTGAGCTTGTCGGGGAACGTCGGCTCGGTGATGAGCGACTTCGCATCCATGTCGAGGCTGAAGATGCGCGCGATGCCGTCGGGCAGCGGATCGGTGTACTTCGAGGTTTCTTCGCGCGTCATGAACGGCTGATCGGCCACTTCGATGCGGCGGATCCACTTGATGCTGGCGTTACCCTCGACGCCCGGCAGCAGCAGCCGCGCCGGATAGCCCTGCTCGGGCCGCAGCGGTTCACCGTTTTGCCCGTAGACGATCATCGCGTCCTCGAACGCCTTGGCGATCGGGATGCTGCGCGTCATCACCGCGGCGTCGCCGCCCTCGGCGAGAAACCACTTGGCTTTCGGCGAGGCGCCGACCTCGCGGAAGAGCGTGGCGAGCGGCACGCCGGTCCACTCGCTGGTGCTCGTCAGGCCGTCGAGCTGCTGCGGGGTCTGGTCGGTCTGGTTGCCTTCCTTGCGATAGGCGCGGCCGCCGTTGCCCGAGCACTCGATGAAGCGAATCACCGAGCGGCCGGGAAAGCGGCGCAGATCATCGAGCGTGAAGACCACCGGGCGTTCGACCATGCCGTGGATCAACAGCGAGTACGTCTTCGGATCGATCGCCGGCACGCCGGCGTGATGACGCTCGAAGTGCAGATCGGCGGGCGTGATGATGCCGTCGAGATCCTGGAGCGGCGTCAGTGTCGAGGTCCGCCGATCGGTGAGCGAGAGCCGCTTGGGCTTCTCGAACGGCGACCGGGCGCCGATATCAGTGCCGGTCGGGCCCTGGACCTTGGTCGGGTCCTTGGCGCGGGCCGCCTGCTCGGGCGTTTGACCGGCCGCCGCGCCTACGGCCGCGCCTACCACCCCAGCGGTCCCGGCCACGAGTGCGCGTCGACGGCTGATCTTCATACCCAACTCCTTTTGAATCAAATATTTAAGGCACTGATCGGGCGTCGTATTGCTGTCGCCCGAACGTCCAAGATTCCGGTGATTCTACTCGGTCTTTCGGCGTTTACAACTAATGACAAAAACTGGCGCTAAGTCGTTGAAAATACAACTTCTTGCCGTGTTTATTGTGGCAAGATTGGCCGTACTGATACGAGGTCCCGCGCCGGGACCGAGGCACGAATGAAAAAATTTTCGTTTGCCGTGTTGAGTTTATTGGTGCTCGCCTTCGGTTTCCGCGCGTACGCGGCAGATCAGCCGCAGGCGCAGCCCAAGCCGGCGTCTGCACCGGGGCCGGCGATGGCCGTTGGCCATAGCCCCGCCCCGGTAGCGGAAGCCCAGACCGCACTGGTCAAGCAGTACTGCACGAGTTGCCACAACGATCGTGGCAAGGAACGCGCCGGCAATCTCTCGCTCGCCAGCTTCGACGCCGCACAAGTCGGACGCAATCCCCTCTTCTCCGAAACCGCGGAAAAGATGATCCGCAAGCTCCGCCTTGGGATGATGCCGCCAGCCGGCACGCGTCGCCCTGATGCCGCCACGATCGACGCGTTCGCGGCATCGATGGAGAGCCGCCTCGATCAGGCCGCCGCGGTCAACCCCAATCCTGGACACCGCCCCTTCCAGCGCCTCAACCGTGCCGAGTACGCCAACGCGGTGAATGACCTGCTGTCGCTCGACGTCGACGTCACCGCCTTCCTGCCGGCCGACACGATCAGCGCCGGCTTCGACAACGTCGCCGACGTGCAGAGTTTTTCCGCCACCTTGATGGAGGGCTACTTGCGGGCGGCCAGCCGCATCAGCAGCCTCGCGGTGGGCGATCCGCGCGCCGGCGCGGCCGAAGCCACGTTCAAGGTCCCGCGCACCGGCTCGCAGATGCAGCACGTCGAGGGCGCGCCGTTCGGGACGCGCGGTGGCATCTCGGTGATGCACACGTTCCCGGCCGATGGCGATTACGTCTTCCGCATGCAGCTCCACTCGATTCCCACCGGGCAGCTCTTTGGCAGCACGGTCAAGGGCGAGCAGATTGAAGTGTCGATCGACGGCGAGCGCGTCGCGGTGCTGGAGATCAACCAGCGGATGAGCGAAGCCGACAAGAACGGCATGAACATCGTCACCCCGCGCCTCCACGTCAAGGCCGGCACGCAGCGCGTCTCCGCGGCGTTCATCCAGCGCTTCGATGCGCCGGTGGATGACTTGATGGCGCCGATCGATCACACGCTCGCCGACACGCAGATCGGCGCCGGCTTCGGCATCACGACGCTGCCGCACCTCCGCGAATTTGCCATCGGCGGACCGTTCAACGTCACCGGCGTGTCGGACACGCCGAGCCGCCACAAGATCTTCTCGTGCCGGCCGACCTCGGCGGCCGACGAGAAGGCCTGCGCCACGCAGATCATCCGGCGCCTGGCGGGCCAGGCGTATCGCGGACCGCTCACCGCCGCCGACGTCGATCCGCTCGTCAAGTTCTTCGACCAGGGCCGGAAGGACGGGGACTTCGAGTCCGGCATCCGGATGGCGCTGCAGGCCATTCTCGCCAGCCCGCGCTTCCTGTTCCGCCTCGAGCAGACCCCGGCCAACGTGAAGCCCGGGCAGAACTATCGCCTGGCGGACATCGATCTCGCGTCGCGCCTGTCGTTCTTTCTCTGGGGCACGGTGCCGGATGCGGAACTGGTCAAGGTGGCCGGCACCGCTACGCTGAAGACGCCGGCCGTGCTGAACGCGCAGGTCAAGCGGATGCTCGCCGATCCGCGGTCGGCAGCGCTGTCGACGCGCTTTGCGGCGCAGTGGCTGCGCCTGCAGGATCTTGAGAAGATCAATCCGGATGCGTTGCTGTTTCCCTACTACGATTACAAGTTGTCGGAAGCGCTACGCCGCGAAACCGAGCTCTTCTTCGACAGCATCGTCCGCGAAGACCACAACGTCCTCGACCTGCTGACCGCCGACTACACCTTCGTCAACGAGCGCGTGGCGCGCCACTACGGCATCCCGAACATCAACGGCTACGACTTCCAGCGCGTGACGCTGGCCGATGACAACCGCCGCGGGCTGCTCGGCCAGGGGAGCATCCTCGCGCTGACGTCGGTGGCCGATCGCACCTCGCCGGTGCAGCGCGGCAAGTGGATCATGGAAGTGGTGCTCGGCTCGCCGCCGCCGGCGCCGCCGCCCAACGTGCCGACGCTGGACGATTCGGTCAAGGCGGAAGGCGAGAACGGCATGCTGACCACGCGCCAGCGCATGGAGCAGCACCGCGCGAACCCGGCGTGCAACTCGTGCCACCGCGTGATCGATCCGCTGGGCCTGACGCTCGAGAACTTCGACGTCACCGGCCGCTGGCGGATCCGCGACAACGGCGTGCCGGTGGATTCGGTTGGCGACCTCTACGACGGGACCAAGATGGCGGGCCCCACCGGCCTGCGCGCCGCGCTGCTGAAGCACGGCGACATGTTCATCCTGAACTTCACCGAGCGCCTGGCGACCTACGCCCTCGGCCGCCGCATGGAGTACTACGACGCGCCCGCGATGCGCGCGATCGTGCGGGACGCGGCGAAGAACACCAACAGGTTCTCCTCGTTCGTCATGGGCATCGTTTCGAGCAAGGCGTTCCAGATGAGCCAGGTGGAAGCGGTCGACACCACCACCACGACACCGGCAGCCGAGAGCAAACAGTAGCGCCGCAGATTACGCGGATCCAGTCTTGGGAGACACAGGCGTCATGATGATCACCAAAAAGCACATTTCCCGTCGCACCGTCCTTCGTGGCCTCGGCGTCACCGTGGCGCTGCCGCTGCTCGATGCGATGGTGCCGGCCGCAACGGTGTTTGCCAAGACCGCCGCTGCCAGGAAGGTGCGGCTGTCGGCGATTGAAATGGTGCACGGCTCGGCCGGCGCCACCGTGTTCGGCGCCAGCAAGAACCTGTGGTCACCGGCCGCGGTGGGCACCGCGTTCGACCTCAGCCCGGGCGCGCTGTCGTCGCTCGAACCGTTCCGCGATTACCTGACGATTGTCAGCAACACCGACGTCCGCAACGCCGAAGCCTTCTCGCTGCCGGAAATCGGCGGCGATCACTTCCGCTCGAGCGCGGTGTTCCTGACCCAGTCGCATCCCAAGAAGACGCAAGGTTCAGACGTGCACGCCGGCACCTCGCTCGATCAAATCTTCGCGCAGAAGTTCGGCAAGGACACCGCCATCCCCTCGATGCAGTTGAGCATCGAAACCGTGGACCAGGCCGGCGGCTGCGCCTACGGTTACAGCTGCGTCTACACCGACAGCATCAGCTGGGCGTCGCCGACGCAGCCGCTGCCGATGATCCGCGACCCGCGCGCCGCCTTCGACTCGCTGTTCGGGGTCGGCGCCACGCCGACCGAACGCGCCGCGCACCGCCAGGCCGACAAGAGCATCCTCGACTGGGTCACCGGCGAAGTGGCGCGCTTGCAGAAGGAGCTCGGCACCGGCGACCGCGCCCGCCTCGATGCGTATCTCACGGAAGTGCGCGAAGTCGAGCGCCGCATCCAGCGCGTCGAAGCGCGCAACGCCTCCGGCGATGTCCGCGAGCTGCCCGACGCGCCGATCGGCGTGCCCGATGCGTTCGAGGAGCACGTCAAGCTGATGTTCGACCTGCAGGTGCTGGCGTTCTCGTCGGACGTCACCCGCGTCTTCTCGTTCAAGATGGGCCGCGACGGTTCGGCGCGCGTCTATCCCGAGAGCGGCGTCCGCGGCGCCTTCCACCCGTCGTCGCACCATGGCGAGCGCGAGGACCGCGTCACCGACTTCATGAAGATCAACCGCTATCACGTCAGCATGGTTCCGTACTTCCTCGGCAAGCTGAAGAACACGCCCGACGGCGACGGCAACCTGCTCGATAACACGCTGGTCATCTACGGCTCGCCGATGGGCAACTCGAACGTGCACAACCACAAGCGCTGCCCGCTGTTCCTCGCCGGCAAGGCCGGCGGCGCGCTCAAGGGCAACCTGCACCTCAAGGCCGCCGACGGCACGCCGATGGCCAACGTGATGCTCACGCTGCTCAACGACATCGGCGTCGACGAGGTGAAGACCTTCGGCGACAGCACGGGCCGCTTCGATCTGACGAGCGTACCGGTCGCGACCGTGGCTGGATAGGAAACGTACGTTGGCCACGGAGAACACGGAGAACACGGTGTCCTCGGTGTCCTTCGTGGTTGGCGTTCATAAGGACCGTAGAAAAGTTTGCTCCGTGTTCTCAGTGGTCTCCGTGGTTGGCGTTCGTGTCCGAGGGTATTGCATATGCGCAGGGTGATTTCGGGTGCTGGGTTGAGCGGCGTGATTGTGCTGGCGATGTCGCTCTTGCTGGCCGCGGCCGGTGCCGCTCCCGTCGCTGACGCAGTGATGAAGCGCGACAAGGAAGCCGTGCGCGCGTTGCTCAAGGACGGCGCCGACGTCAACGCCGCGCAGGGCGACGGCATGACGGCGCTGCACTGGGCCGCCCGATCGGGCGACACCGAACTGGCGCAAATGCTGCTCTACGCCGGCGCCAACGTGAAAGCGAACACGCGCCTCGGCGCCTACACGCCGTTGATGATGGCGGCCGAACAGGGCCACGCGGGCGTGATCGCCGCACTCCTCGCCGCCGGCGCCGACGTCAAGGCCGGCAACGTCACGGGGACGACGCCGTTGATGCTCGCCGCGCTGTCGGGCGACGCCAAGTCGGTGACCACCCTCGTCGAGAACGGCGCCGAAATCGACGCCAAGGAAAAGTCGATGGAGCAGACGGCGCTGATGTTCGCGTCGGCGACCAATCGCGTCGATGCGATTAACGCGCTGCTCAAGGCGGGCGCCAACGTCAAGCTCACCACCAAGGTCACCAACCTTGGCGCCCTGAGCGACGCCGAGCAGGAAGCGCTGCAGGCGGCCTCCGGCAGCGGCGGACAGGCGGGTGGCAACGGCCAGGGCCGCAGTGGCCAGGTGACTCCCGGCGCGGCGCCCCCTCCGGCGGCGGCCCAGCAGGGTGGCGGCCGGTTCGGCCGCGGTGGCGGCGGCAAGCCCGGCATCGAGCGTCCGTATTTCTACAACGAACTGGTCGGCACCCAGGGCGGCATCACGCCGCTGCTCTTCGCCGCGCGCGGCGGTTATGTCGATGCCGCGAAGCTGCTCGTCGGCGGCGGCGCCGACGTCAACCAGCTGAGCGCCGGCGACAAGACCAGCCCGCTGCTCATCGCCACCATCAACGGACACTTCGATCTCGCGAAGTGGCTGCTCGACCAGGGCGCCAATCCGAATGCCGCGTCGGCCAACGGCGTGACGCCGCTCTACGCGGCGCTCAACGTGACCTGGGCGCCGCGCGCACTCTACCCGCAGCCGCGCGCGTTCCAGCAGCAGCAGCTGACCTACCTTGACTACATGAAGGCGCTGCTCGACAAGGGCGCCAATCCCAATCTCCGCCTCACCAAGAAGGTGTGGTACACGGAATACAACTTCGACCTGGCCGGTGTCGATGAGATCGGCGCCACCTCGTTCTGGCGCGCGGCCTTCGCCGGCGACGTGCCGGCGGTGCTGCTGATGATGGACTACGGCGCCGACCCCAACATCCCGACGATGAAGCCGGCGGGACGGCCTCGGGTGGGCGACGTCGGCCAGCGTGAAGTCAAGGAAATCGCCAACCGTCCGCCGCTGCCGGTGGGCGGCCCTGGCATTCCGGCGCTGCAGGCGGCCTCGGGCGTCGGCTTCGGCGAAGGTTTTGCCGCCAACTCGCACATCCATTCGCCGGCGGGATTCCTGCCGGGCATCAAGTTCCTCGTCGAAGTGGCGGGCGCGGACGTCAACGCGGTCGATCACGACGGCAACACCGCGCTCCATCACGCCGCGGCGCGCGGCGACAACGACGCCATCCTGTATCTCGTCTCCAAGGGGGCGGACGTGACGATGGTCAACCGCGAAGGGCAGACCGTGGCCGACATGGCCAACGGCCCGGTGCAGCGCGTGCAGCCGTTCCCGGAGACGCTGGCGCTACTCGAGAAGCTCGGGTCGAAGAACAACCACAAGTGCGTGTCTTGCTGAGTCCACAGATGCTGATAAAGAAGCTCACCCTCTCGGCGCTCGGCGCCGGCGTCCTCGGCCTCGTCGCGGTCAGCGCCCAGGTTCCCGCCAAGCCGGTCCCAGCAGCGACGGCAGCGACGGCTAAAGCCGTCGCTCTCCAGACGCCGAAAGCCGTCGCTCTCCAGACGCCGAAAGCCGTCGCGCTCCAGGCCGCAGATGGAGGGCGACGGCTTCAGCCGTCGCCTGCCGTCTCGCTCCAGACCGCAGATGGAGGGCGACGGCTTCAGCCGTCGCCTGCCGTCTCGCATCCGGCGCCAGGCACGACCACGGCCGAGCAGACCGCGCTCGTCAAGGAATACTGCGCGACCTGCCACAGCGATCGCGGCAAGGAGCGCACCGGCGACCTGTCGTTCCAGTCGTTCGACGCCGCCGCCCTCGAACAGCACGCCGATGTCGCGGAGCGCATGATCAGGAAGCTGCGCGCCGGCATGATGCCGCCCCCGGGGTCGAAGCGGCCCGAACCGGCGCTCCTCACCGCGATGGCCACCTCGTTCGAGGCGCGCCTCGACCGGGCCGCGGCGCTCAACCCGAATCCCGGCTCGCGGCCGTTCCAGCGGCTCAACCGCGCTGAATACGCCAACGCGGTGCACGACCTGCTCGACCTCGATATCGACGTCAATCCGTACCTGCCGCCCGACACCATCAGCCACGGCTTCGATAACGTCGCCGACTCGCAGACGTTTTCGCCGACCTTGATGGACGGCTACCTGCGCGCCGCTAGCCAGATCAGCCGCCTCGCGGTGGGCGATCGCAACGCCAGCGCCACCTCCGCCACCTACAAGATTTCGCGTTCGGCGTCGCAGATGCGTCACGTCGACGGCGCGCCGATGGGCACGCGCGGCGGGGTCTCGGTGGTCCACACCTTCCCGGCCGACGGCCAGTACGTGTTCCAGATGTCGCTGCACTACGAGCCGCTCGGCGGGCTCGTCGGCCGCAACTCGATGACCACCTTCGACCTCAAGGAACAGGTGGAAGTGTCGATCAACGGCGAGCGCGTGGGCCTCTTCGACCTCAACACCCGCATGAGCGAGACCGATCCGAAGAACAGCCTGAACCTGCAGACGGCGCCGATTCACGTCATGGCCGGCCCGCAGCGGGTGTCGGCGGCGTTCATCCAGCGCCTGGACGGTCCGATCGACGACCTGCTGATGCCGCTCGAGAACACGCTGGCCGACGTCAGCATCACCTTCGGCGTCACGATGCTTCCGCACCTGCGCGACTTCACGATCGTCGGCCCAAACGATGTGACGGGCGTGTCGGATACGCCGAGCCGCCTCAAGATCTTCACCTGCCGGCCGACGAGCGCAGCCGAGGAGGAATCGTGCGCGACCGAAATCGTCAAGAAGCTCACGACGCAGGCCTTCCGCGGCGCGCCGACGGCGGCGGATCTGCAGGACGCGATGAACTTCTACGAACAGGGCCGCAAGAAGGGCGGCTTCGAGCCCGGCATCCGCATGGCCGTGCAGTCGATCCTGATGAGCCCGCGCTTCCTGTTCCGCCTCGAGCAACAGCCCGCGAACGCGCGCTCGACCACCTACCGCGTGGCCGATGACGATCTGGCGTCGCGCCTGTCGTTCTTCCTCTGGGGCACCATGCCCGACGCCGAGCTCCTGAAGGCGGCGAGCCTCGGGTCGCTCAAGACGCCCGGCGGGATCGACAAGCAGGTCCGCCGGATGCTGGCCGACAAGCGCTCCGAGGCGTTGTCGACGCGGTTCGCGTCGCAGTGGCTGCGCCTCCAGGACCTCGAGAAGATTCACCCCGACTACCTGATCTATCCGCAGTACGACGACACGCTGGCCGCCGCGATGCAGAGGGAGACCGAGCTCTTCTTCGATGCGATCGTGCGCGAAGACCATCCGATCACCGACCTGCTGACGGCGGACTTCAGCTTCGTCAACGAGCGGTTGGCCAAGCACTACGGGATTGCCAACGTCAACGGCAGCGCGTTCACGCGCGTGGCCCTGCCGGCGGAACGCCGCGGCCTGCTGGGCCAGGGCAGCATCCTGACGCTGACCTCGGTGGCCGACCGCACCTCGCCGGTGCAGCGCGGCAAGTGGGTGATGGAGGTCCTCCTCGGATCGCCGCCGCCGCCACCCCCGCCCAACGTGCCGGCGCTGGACGATTCCGTGAAATCGACCGAGGGCGGCAAGATGCTCTCGACGCGCGAGCGCATGGAAGAGCACCGCAAGAGCCCGTCGTGCTCGTCGTGCCACCGCGTGATCGACCCGCTGGGCCTGGCGCTCGACAACTTCGACGTCACCGGCGCCTGGCGCATCAAGGACAACGAGGTGCCCGTCGACGTGGTCGGCAATCTCTACGACGGCACCAGGATGGACGGGCCCGCGGGCCTGCGCAACGCGCTGCTCAAGCACTCCGACATGTTCTTCCGGAGCTTTACCGAGAGCATGATGACCTACGCGCTCGGCCGCCGTGTCGAATACACCGACATGCCGACGGTCCGCGCGATCATCCGCGACGCGTCGAAGAACCAGAACCGCATCTCGTCATTCATTCTCGGCGTGGTCAACAGCCCGGCGTTCCGCATGGGCATGGTGGATGCGCCGAAAGATCGCCGGGCGACCGATGTTGCCCGATAACCGGCTTCAGGCTTCAGGCTGCAGACTTCAGGAGATTCAGGAGACGCGATGTATATAACCCAGAAGCACATTTCCCGCCGCACCGTCCTCAGGGGCGTCGGCGTCACCATGGCGTTGCCGTTTCTTGAAGCGATGGTGCCGGCGCGCACCGCCTGGGCCAGGGCGGCGACCAGCAAGATCCGCTTCGCGGCCATCGAAATGGTGCACGGCTCGGCCGGCAGCACCGCTTTTGGCATCAAGCAGAACATGTGGGCCCCGGCCGCGGTGGGCCGCGACTTCGACCTGTCGCCGAGCGTCCTGTCGCCCCTCGAGCCGTTCCGTAACGACATCACGATCGTCAGCAACACCGACGTGAGGAACGCCGAAGCCTTTACCGCGCCTGAGATCGGCGGCGACCACTTCCGCTCGAGCGCGGTCTTCCTCACCCAGATGCACCCCAAGCAGACGCAGGGCTCGGACGTCCTCGTCGGCACCTCGCTCGACCAGTACTTCGCGCAGCAGCACGGGCAGGACACGCCGATTCCGTCGATGCAGCTGTGCATCGAGAACGTCGACCAGGCCGGCGGCTGCTCCTACGGCTACTCGTGCACCTACACCGACTCGATCAGCTGGTCGGCGCCCAACCAGCCGCTGCCGATGGTGCGCGACCCGCGCACGGTGTTCGATGCCCTGTTCGGCGTCGGCGCCACGCCGCAGGAACGCGCCGAGCGCCGCAGCGAAGACAAGAGCATCCTCGACTGGCTCGGCACCGCCGTCGCCCGCATGAACAAGGGGCTCGGCGCCTCGGACCGCGCCCGGCTCAGCGACTATCTCGACGATGTGCGGGAGATCGAACGCCGCATCCAGCAGGTCGAAGCCGCCAACAGCAGCGGCCAGCCGCGCGAGTTGCCCGGCGCGCCGGTGGGCGTGCCCGATTCGTTCGAGCAGCACGTCAAGCTGATGTTCGACCTGCAGGCGCTGGCGTTTGCCTCGGACACCACGCGCGTCTTCGCCTTCAAGATGGGCCGCGATGCGTCAAACCGCGTCTACCCCGACAGCGGCTATAAGGCCGCGTTCCACTCGGCGTCGCACCACCAGGATCGCGACGAGCGGATCACCGACTTTGCGAAGATCAACAAGTACCACATCAGCATGGTGCCGTATTTCCTGAACAAGCTGAAGAACACACCGGACGGCGAGAGCAACCTGCTCGAGAACACGCTCGTGCTCTACGGCTCGCCGATGGGCAACTCGAACGTGCACAACCACAAGCGGTGCCCGTTGTTCCTGGCCGGCCACGCCGGCGGCGCGCTCAAGGGCGGCCTGCACCTCAAGGCGGCCGACG
>JBDTMB010000131.1:0-12977 GCA_039934485.1 Vicinamibacterales bacterium | reverse complement strand
GGATCTGCGTCTTCGCCATCACCATGTCGTCGTAGCCGCCGGTGTAGGTGATGATGGTCTGATAATCGATGTCGGCGATGTGGGTGCAGACGGCGTTGAGAAAATGGCGATCGTGCGAGATCACGATCAGCGTGCCGTCATAGCGAACCAGGAAATCGCGCAGCCAGTGGATCGAATCGAGGTCCAGGTGGTTGGTCGGTTCGTCGAGCAGCAGCGCCTGCGGATGGCCGAACAGCGCCTGCGCCAGCAGGACGCGGACTTTCTGTCCGCCCTGCAGCTCGCTCATCTTGCGCTGGTGAATCTCGTCCGGGATGTCGAGGCCCTGCAGCAGGATCGCGGCGTCGCTCTCCGCGGTGTAGCCGTCCTCTTCGCCGACGATGCCCTCGAGCTCGCCGAGGCGCATGCCATCCTCTTCGGTCATCTTGGGCTTGGCGTAGAGCAGCTCGCGCTCTTCGAGCGCGCCCCACAGCCGCTGGTTGCCCATGATCACCGCGTCGATGACGCGAAACCGGTCGAAGGCGAACTGGTCCTGCTTCAGCACGCCGAGCTTCTTGGGGCGGACGACGTCACCCTTCTGCGGCGGCTGCTCGCCAGTGAGCAGCTTCATGAAGGTGGACTTGCCCGATCCGTTGGGCCCCGACAGGCCGTAGCGGCGCCCTTCGAGGAAAGCGGTGGTGACTTCGTCGAAGAGGATCTTCGAGCCGAAGCGCATTGAGACGTTATTGACAGAAATCACAACCCTTCATACTACCATGCCGGGTCGTAGGGCACCCCTTTAGGGGCGCCCGGGCATTACTCGTAGGGCACCCCTTTAGGGGTGCCCGGGCAAACACGGTATCGCCCCCGGCCGGGCGATCACGCCCGCGTGGCCGAACTGCTTCAGTAGCGTGACGCGGGCGCGAATCTCATCCGGTAACAAGGTCATGTCGGCAATCGCGTAGGGCAGCCCCTCGGCCGGAATCCACCGCGCGATCGCCGCCCTGCCGTCGTGCTGATCGACCTCGGCCGTGCGCGCCGACGCACGCGGATTGCCGAGGACGGCGAGGTGCAGCCAGTAGGCGGTGTAGGCGTCGGCGACGAGATAGTCCACGCAACTCGATCCCACATTCGCGCGCGTCCACTGCCCCGCGTCGTAGAAATCGCGCGACACCACGGGAACCGGCTTCGGCACGGCGAGTAACGGCCGCACGACCAGCACGCCCATGATCGCAACGGTCGCCCATGCCGCGCTTCTTGGCACGCGCGTGAAGCTGAGCGCACCAAGCACGGCAAGCGGATAGATGAGCAGGTAGCCCATCTTGTACGTCATGTACGGCGTCGGCGCGTGATTGGTCAGCGCCATGACATACAGGGCCACGGCCTGCGCGACGATCGCGGCCACGAGGAGCAGCGTGATGCGGGCGCGGCGATCGGTCAGCGACACGGCGATGCCGGCCAGCGCGAGGAGCGGGAACGCCCAACCGATCGCTTCGAACGACGGATGCAAGACCGCGCCGCTCGTGCCAACGATCGCCATCCACCCCCAGCGTCCGACCGCGTGCACGAGCGCAAGCATCGCGACGGGGACGACGGCAATCGCCAGGTGTTGCGCGCGGGCTCGCAACGGGAGGTCGCGGCGCAACCGCAGCCACGCGACGAACGCGAGGAGCGGCGGGCCAATCCACACCGGCCACGCGAGGAAGACGCCCAGCGCCATCACGCCGATGAGCAGCGCCGCTGCCGGCGACGGCGCATCGTCCCACACCAAGATCGCCCACCACATCGCCACGGCGAAGAGCGTGGAGACCACCTGCGCGAGATACGAATCGTGGGCGAAGGCGTCGACGACGTACGCGCGGGGCAACACCATCAAGAGGACCGCGATCAGCGCCAGAGGCACCCCATTAAGGGGTGCCCTACGACTCGCGATCCTCAGCGTGATCAGAAAAACGAAACCGGCCGTCAGGGCGACCGTGAAAGAGACCAGCGGATAGACGACGCGGAAACCGTCGGTTCGGGTCCACGCACCGAACAACACGGCCAGCAGATGCGCACCGGGCGTGTAGTGCGCCATCTCCCCCATCACGGCCCCCAGCGCGGGATCGTGCGCGAGACGCCAGTGCCGCTCGATGTAGTCAATCAGTAACAGGTGATGCGTGAGGTCCGGCCCCTTGCCTGGCGGCAAGAGGGCCGGCCAGGCCAGGCGCAGGAGCCACGCGAACACCAGCGATACGACTGCGGCCCACACGACGAGCGGCCCCACCTCTCGCGTCGTCTTGCCGAGCATTCGTCCCGCACAAACGCCAGTCGTCACCAGTGATCCGGCCAGGACGAGCCAGGGCGAAATCGTCAGTCCGACCGCATCCATCCCGTAGGCGAAGACGATGATACTGGCCAGCCAGCAGGCCATTGATGCAGCCGCCAGCTCTGCGAAATTCATGTGACGTGCAGGGTACCAGACAACCTGCGTCGAAGGAGTATGATCGCCCCGTGCGAACCATCCTGACGGCATGTGCCGTGATCGCGACCATCGGATCCGGGCTGTATGCATCCGAAAACTGGACGCGATTCCGCGGGCCCAACGGTTCGGGCGTCTCCACCGCGAAAAACCTGCCGGTGGAGTTCGGTCCCGAGAAGAACGTCAAGTGGAAGACGGCGCTGCCGCCGGGCCACTCGTCGCCGGTCGTCACCGACTCGCGGATTTACCTCACCGCGCACTCGGCCGAGCGCGACGCCTACAAGTTGTTTGTGATCGCGCTCGATCGCCAGTCGGGCCGCGAGTTGTGGCGCCGCGAGATGCCGCGGAACAAGAAGGGCCGGCTTGAACTGGTGAATGGACCGGCGTCGCCGAGCCCGGTCACCGATGGCACCAACGTCTACGCCTTCTTCCAGGAATTCGGTCTCGTCAGTTTTACGCCCGACGGCAAGGAGCGGTGGCGCATGCCGCTCGGTCCGTTCACGATGTTCTACGGCTTCGGCGCGTCGCCCATCCTCGTGGACAAGACGTTGATCCTTCCCGTCGATCAGGATCAGACGGCGTACCTCCTGGCGGTCGATCCCGAGACCGGCAAGCAGCGCTGGAAGATCGATCGGCCGCACGTCATCTCCGGGTACTCGACGCCGACGGTGTATCACCCGAAGTCCGGCGGCACGCAGATCCTCATCCCCGAGTCGTTCCAGCTCACCGCCTACAACGTGAGCGACGGGAAGAAGGTGTGGTGGGTCCGGGGCCTGGCCTGCGAAATGAAATCAGTGGCGAGCATCGACGACGACACCCTGTACGTCAACGGCTGGGGCTTCGCGCAAAACCAGCCGGGCACGCAGATCCCGACAGTGGATTTCGCCGAAGGGCTGAAGCGCTTCGACAAGAACGGCGACGGCCTGGTGGGCAGCGACGAAACGGCCACCGGCGGCGGCACGCCGATGGAGCGCATGCTGAAGCCTGGCGTGGGATTTGAGGCCTTCGACGGCGATCGTGACGGCAAGCTGAACGCCGCGGAGTGGGACGTCTTCCGCTCGATGCTCGCCGCGGAGAACGGGCTGATCGCGATCAAGCTGGGCGGCGCCGGCGATCTCACCGACACCGCGGTCCGCTGGAAGTACACGCGTCCGGTTCCGCAAGTCCCCTCAACCGTGCTCTACCAGGGCGTGCTCTACATGGTAAACGACAGCGGCATCCTGATTTCGTTCGATCCCGCCACCGGCGCGGTGTTGAAGCAGGGCCGCTTGAAAGGCGCCATCGACAAATACTTCGCGTCGCCGATCGGCGCCGACGGCAAGGTGTGGCTGGTCAGCCAGGACGGCACGGTGTCGGTGATCAGTGCCACTGCGCAGTGGGAAATTCTCGCCGTAAACGCACTGGATGACGAAGTGTTCGCCACTCCAGTGCCGTCCGACGGCGAGTTGCTGGTCCGCACGCGCAGCGCGCTGTATTCGTTCGGCGCTCGGCGCTAGTCGCCAGAAATTAGAAATTAGAAATAACGAACACAAAGGACCGTTACGAATTGGCAACGGTCACAACCGTGCCACAACAATCGCGGCTGCGATCAGTCCCAAAGGGACCAGGTACGTCACCAGGACGAATGACAGAAGCTCGGCCAATTGAAAGCCCTCCCTGCCATCACGAAGTGTGGTTTCGGTTTTCTCTTACGGCCACGTCTTGCGCCCGTTCCTTGCCTTGACGTTCAGCGCTTCGCGAATCGTCGCCATCGATAGTGCACGGACACAAAGACAATGGCTGCGCCGATCAGCGGCGAGATCCAAACAGGGCCGGTGAACGGCGAATCGTCAGGGGCGAACGCAACCGAGATGATGTCCTCAAAGGCGTGCCGCTCTGGAATAGCGACTAGCCACGGCACAAACCAGAGCACCGCCGCCACGAGCAGGGCGCGGACCATTCGCTTCGCCCAATAGCCATAGGCAACAGCAATAGCTGCGGCAATGGCCCCGAGGGGGATCAGATACGACGCCAGAAAGAACAGACTCGCGAGTCCTTCCAGACCCCCGGTTGAGCTCATTCTCTTACTCCGCGATTCCGTTCCCTGATGTACCGAAGTCCGAACCAGTACCGCTTGAGAACGCGTTGGCGGTAGGCCATGACGCCGCACACGGCAGCCGCGACTGGACCCACGGGTATCGCGAACTCCATGAACAGATCGAGGCCTAGTCCTCTTGTGTCATGCATCATGCGAAAGTCCAGTCATCCGGTGCTCGCAGAATGACTCGCACCATTCAACAGCACATTCTACTCAGGCCGCGGAAGTGAAGGAACACAAGACCTCTGGTATCCAGGTAATGGCGGTGAACTGAAGAAGTCCGATCGTCCGCGAGACAACCTTCGCCTGAGCGTCAAGGTCAATAGCGGCATCAGCAACGCGCAGGGAATCGAGAACACCGCTCCGCCGAAGATGTGAAATCGACCACCCTAACCCCGGTTCCCACTTGAGTTGCCGTACCCCATATGGGCGAAGTACTTCGGGATCAGACGGACGGCCGGTTGCCCGAAGGTTCATCGATCGCCTGGTCGCGCTTGTTCTTTCGGATCGCAAACACTGTTAGTGCGACTCCAACGATCGGCGTGACCAGTGAATATGAGGCCACATCTACGGCCAGTAGAAACCCGTCTCGGGAATCGCGAAGCACCGCGAGCCAGAAGGGGATCAGGAGAATGAAATAGGCCCAGATCAGGCGGCCCCAGTGCAGGGGCGTTGGTCGCAATGCCCACCATCCGACAATCGCAGCGACGATTGCCGTCGGGAACATCATGAACATCAAAGCGACGCCCGTGCCGTAGTTCACGTCATCATTCTCGTTCTTATTGCCGCTGGAAGAACTTCCTAATTGCCGACGCCGCCAGGATACCGTCGACGAACTCCTGAGGTGGGCCAGGCGAGCGCCACGCTCTTTACGCCTGATATTCCGGGCAACGACGGCAAGCGCAATGGCGACCGTGGTTCCTGACGGTGGTGAGGAAACCCGGGCACTGACGCGCGGTTTGGGTATAGTCGGGAGGTGCGTGTCGCCACGAGCGGTCTGTCGACGCTCGCCGCCGTTTGCGTCCTGATCGCCCCGTTGCTCGCGCAGCGGCCGATCGATCTTCGCGATCGCGGCTTCCGCTCCGGCGCTGAGCTGGTGACGACGCCGGTCACGGTGCGCGATGTCAACGGCCGGCTGATCACCACCCTCAAGCAATCCGACTTCACCGTTGATGAAGACGGCGCCGAGCAGCCGATCACGCAGTTCACGAAGGAGCGCGTGCCGGTGAGCCTGGCGCTGGTGCTCGATACCAGCGACAGCATGCGCGGGCAGCGGATGGTCGACGCGCGCACCGCGCTGTTCCGGTTCCTCGACGACTTGCTGGCGCCGCCCGACGAAGTGGCGCTCGTCGGCTTCAATCACGCCGCGCGGGTGATCGCCGGATGGACCTCGGAACGCCCGCCGCTGCACGCGCGGCTCGATGACCTGCACCCCTCCGGCGGCACGGCGATGTATGACGCCATCTACGTCACGCTGCCGCTCTTCGAATCGCGCACGCATCCGCGCGCCGCGATGGTTCTGGTCTCCGACGGCGCCGACACCGCCAGCGACATCTCGACGACGCGCCTCAAGCAGACGCTGGTCCGCAGCGACGTTTTCCTCTACGCGATCGCCATCGATTCCGGCGACGAGCGCGCGTCGACCCGCGTCAACCCCTACACCCTGGGCGAACTGACGGCGCAGGGCGGCGGCTACAGCGAAGTGATCAGAACCGCCGCCGACCTCGGCCCCGCCACCGAGCGCATCGCCGAAGAGCTGAACAGCCAGTACATGATCGGCTACACCCCCACCACGCGCGCCGACGGCAAGTACCATTCCGTTCGGGTGAAGGTGAACAACCCGGAATACAAGGTCCGCGCCCGCCGCGGCGTCGTTCGCTGAAGGGACTGCGGCGAGGGGACTCCCGAAGCGAGCATGCGAGCGAGGCGTTGGATACCCCTCAGCGCGTGCGGTTTCCGCGAGAGCAATCCGGCTGAAGCCGGACTCCAAGATTCGTTGTAGGCTACGCGGATGCGCACCTCTGTTCTCCTGACCCTCACCCTCGCTTCGACGACGCTGTTGGCACAAACGACCTCGCGCCAGCCCGACTGGGCGAAGCTCGACGAGGAGACGCTGCGCCACTTCACTGCCATGGTGAAGATGGACACCACTGATCCTCCCGGCGGCGAGAAGCCGGTTGTCGACTACCTGAAACAGGTACTCGAGGCCGAGGGAATCCCGGTGCAGATCTTCGCCCTCGATGCCGCCAACCGTCCCAACCTCGTGGCGCGCCTCAAGGGCAGCGGCAAGCAGCGGCCGTTGTTGATGATGGCGCACACCGACACGGTGAACGTCGACGCCAGGAAGTGGAGCTTCCCGCCCTTCTCCGCGGCGCGCGACGGCGGCTACATTTACGGCCGCGGCACCGTCGACGACAAGGACAACCTCACCGCCAGCCTGATGACGATGCTGCTCCTCAAGCGGCTGAATGTGCCGCTCGATCGCGACGTGATCTTCCTGGCCGAGGCCGGCGAGGAGGGCGCCTCGCGGCTTGGGGTGCAGTTCATCGGCACGCAGCACTTCGATCAGATCGATGCCGAGTTCTGCCTGGCCGAGGGCGGCACGATTCCCCGCTCGGGTGGGGTGGTGAAGTTCGGGACGGTCCAGACGGTGGAAAAAATTCCGCGCGCGATCACGGTGACGGCCCACGGCGCGTCGGGGCACGGCTCGATTCCGCTCGAGTCCAACGCGCTGGCCCATCTCGGTGAAGCGGTTGGCGCGATCGCGGCATGGACGCCGCCGATCCGCCTGAACGAAACCACCGCGGCCTATTTCAAGAAACTCGCCAGCGTGTCGTCGCCGGAAGACGCGGCGCGCTATCTCGCCGTCCTCAACCCGGATCCCAAGATCTCCGCGCCCGCCGACGCCTATATCCGGAAGCACGAACCGCGTCACTGGTCGATGCTGCGCACGTCGCTCTCGCCGACGGTGATCACCGGCGGCTATCGCAACAACGTGATCCCCTCCGAGGGCACCGCCACCATCGACACGCGCATGGCCCCAGACGAGGATCCAGCGCAGTTCCTCGAACTGGTCAAGGGCGTCGTCGGCGATCCGGCCGTCGAGGTGAGCTACGGCGCGCGCGACACGCGGCCGAAAACGCCAACCGCGAAACTCGACTCCGTCGCCTTCAAGGCCCTCGAAGCGTCGATGCAGAAGCACTACGGGGTGCCGACCCTGCCGATGATGGGCACCGGCGCCACCGACATGGCCTTCCTGCGGCAGAAGGGGCTCCAGTGCTACGGGATCAGCGTCGCGACCGACAACGAAGACATTCCCCTCGGCTTCGGCGCCCACAGCGACCAGGAACGTGTCGTCGAAAGCGAACTCTATCGCTTCGTGCACTTCAACTGGGACGCGGTCCTCGACATCGCAAGAGCGAAGTAGGCGATCATGAATGCCACTGGTGGGGGCAACCCTTCAGGGTTGCCCATTCTTGTCATCGCGCTGGCCCTCGCCGGTTGCCAGCAGGCCGCGCCGCCCCAACCCAAGATGCCATATCCGCAAACTCGCAAAGGTGATGTCGTCGAGGACTATGGCGGCACCAAGGTGGCCGATCCCTATCGGTGGATGGAAGACCTCGACGCCAAGGATGTGGCGGAGTGGGTGGCGGCGCAGAACCAGGTGACGCAGTCGCACCTCGACACGCTGCCGCTTCGCGCCTCGCTCAACAAACGGCTCACCGAACTGTGGAACTATCCGCGCACCGGCTTGCCGGTGATGGAAGGCGGACAGCTGTTCTATTCGAAGAACTCCGGCTTGCAGCGCCAGGCGCCGGTCTTCATGCGCGCGAGCATCACGACCGAGCCGAAAATCGTGATCGATCCCAACGAACTGTCGCCGGACGGGACGTTATCCCTGGCGCAGTACGCGCCGTCACCAGATGCGAGGCACCTCGCATATGCCGTGTCGGAAGGCGGCGCGGATTGGGAGACCGTCCGCGTCCGCGATCTCACGACCGGAAAGGATCTGTCAGACGATGTGAAGTGGATGCGGTTTTCCGGCATCGCGTGGACCAGGGACGCGAAAGGGTTCTTCTATTCGCGTTATCCCGAGCCGCCGAGGAACAAGGTGCTCGAGGCCGCGCTCTCCGGACAGGCGGTCTACTACCATCGCATCGGCAGCGCCCAGACCGCGGATGTGTTGATCTACGAACGCAAGGATCAGCCGACGTGGATCGTCGGCGCGTCGGTCACCGAAGAGGGGCGCTACCTGCTCATCACCACCTTCAAGGGCTCCGATAACAACAACCAGTTGTTCTTCGCCGACCTCGGCGATCCGATGCAGCCGAACGTGAAGGCGAAGATCACGCCGATCACCGAGACCGGCGACGCGGAGTACGCGCCGATCGGCAGCCACGGCACGGTGATCTATTTGCGTTCCGACCAGGACGCGCCCAATCGCAAGGTGGTGGCCGTCGACGTGCGCACGCCGCAGCCATCGGCCTGGAAGGTCGCCGTCCCCGAACAGAAAGAAGTGATCGAAGGCGTCGCCCTCATCGGCGGCCGCATCGTCGCGCAGTATCTCGTCGATGTGCAGAGCCGGCTGCGGATGTTCGGGCTCGACGGCGCCGCACAGGGTGACGTGGCGCTGCCCGGGGTCGGCACGGTGAACGGCATCAGCGGTCGCGGCGATCGTTCCGATCTCTGGTACGCGTTTGCCTCGCCGCTCATCCCCAACACGGTGTATCACTACGACCCGGCGGCGAAACAGAGCGTTGCGTTCGAGGCGCCGAAGAGCCCGATTGACGCGGCGCAGTACGACACGCTGGCGCTCTTTGCGCCGTCGAAAGACGGCACCAAGGTGCCGTTCTTCCTGACCGCGAAGAAGAACCTGCCGAAGAACGGCGCGAACCCGACGATGCTCTACGGCTACGGCGGCTTCTCGATCAGCACGCTGCCGTCGTATCGCTCGGACGTCCCGGCCTGGCTCGAACTGGGCGGCGTGTGGGTCACCGTGAACATGCGCGGCGGCGCCGAGTACGGCGAGGCGTGGCACAAGGCCGGCTATCTGGAGAAGAAGCAGAACGTGTTCGACGACTTCATCGCGGTGGCGGAATACCTGGTGAGGGAGAAGTACACGTCACCGGCGAAGCTGGGCATCATGGGTGGATCGAACGGCGGTCTGTTGGTGGGAGCGGTGATGGAGCAGCGTCCCGATTTGTTCGCCGTGGCGCTGCCCGCGGTGGGCGTGATGGACATGCTGCGTTACGACAAGTTCACCGGCGGGCGGTTGTGGGCGACCGAGTACGGATCGTCATCCGACCCGGCGCAGTTCCCGTTCCTGATCAAGTATTCGCCGCTTCACAACGTGAAGCCGGGCACGTGCTACCCGGCCACGCTGGTGACCACGGCCGATCACGACGACCGGGTGGTGCCGAGCCACTCGTTCAAGTTCACCGCCGCGATGCAAGCGGCGCAGGGCTGCGAGAAGCCGATCCTGATTCGCGTCGAAACCCAGGGCTCGCACGGTTACCGGCCGACGGACAAGCTGATCGCCGAACGCGCCGACCAGTGGGCCTTCGCGGCGGAACACATGGGGGTGGCTCGATAGGACTTGCATCTCTTGATCTCTTGATCGGGTGATCGTTTGATCTATCTGGTGATCTGGTGATCTGGTGATCTGGTGATCTGGCGGAGGGCGAGGGCTTTAGCCCTCGCCGGACGGTCGAGGCTAAAGCCTCGGCCCTCCAGCCATCGATTTGAACAACTCGATGTGTCCATCGACCACGCGCATGCGTTCCTTCTCATTCACCTCCATCGTCCAGACATCGCGCTCGGAGGTGCCGCCGAGAATGATGCCGTCGGACCTGGCCATCATGTGAATGCCGACGCCCGGTTCGGACGACGCCGAACGCGCGCCGCCGCTGGTGCCGTACTGGACTTCGGGTTGCGGCGTGAGGACCACGAGCTGGCCCTTCAGCGGCACCAGGTCCGGATCGTTGAAGAGCGCCTTGGCGCCGAGGCCGGTGCAATTGACGACCACCGGCTCGGGCAGCGCGACGACGTCGCCTGGGGTTTCCATCTTGCGGACCACGAGCTTGCCTCCCCACAGGAGGAAATCATCGACGAGCGCGTCTAGATAGATCGACGGCTCGATGCGCATTTCGGGCCGCGCGATGCAATACTTCGTCGCGAACGGATGCTCGCCCGGTTGCAGCAGCTCGTGCGAGCCCTGCACTTCATCCGGCAGCAGCTGGTTGGTGCCGCCGGCGGACGCGGCCTCATCAGTAGGCGCGTAGTTCGGGATCCACGTAATGCCGTACTTCGGGCCTACCATCAACTGCAACCGGCGATACGCGATGAGGACCGCCGTGCGGAACTGCGCTTCCCATTCCGGCGTGCGCGTGCTGAAGTTGACGAGGCCGGACGTGGGCGTGAAACCCGCGAGCGACATGTTCGAGGTCACGTTGGGGGGAACTTTCTCCGCGTAGATTGTCACCTCGAAGCCGCGGCGCTGCAGCTCGCGTGCGGTGGTGAGACCGACCACGCCACAGCCGAGGACAGCGGCACGGCGCGAGTCCTGCGCCATCGCCATGTCGGCCGCCATCGATCCGGTGCCCCACGACAGCGACATCCCCGACCCGCCGTGGCCGAAGTTGTGGACGATGGTCTTGGCGTCGAGCTTCTCGGTCTTGAGCAGGAACCCGCTCGGCCGATGCGGCCGCAGACCCACCGTGGTGCGAATGACGCGGTCCCACGAGGCCTTCACGAGCGGCAGCACCAGCATGGGCCGGCGGGGCACCGTGGGCGCCACCTGCGGCGCCACCTTGGGCGCACAGGCCTCGGCGGTGAAGCCCACGGCGGCCATGCCGCCAAATTTGAGGAGAGATCGTCGGTCCATGGCGGGTAATCTTACAGGACTCGCGCCTTCGGCGCTCGTGGGACGCGACGGCTTTGCCGTCGTGTGGGAGTCGGCGCTTCGCGCCTCCTGGGACTCGCGCCTGCGGCGCTCGTTGGAGCCTCGCTACGCTCGGCTAGGGTCTAACGGAGAGCGCTCCCGCGAGCGGCGAAGCCGGGAGCCCTACGAGGCCCGCAGGGCCGAGTCCCACGCCGAGCGCTAGCGAAGGCGTCCCACGCCGAACGCAGTGAGGCGTCCTACGAGCGGCCGAAAGGCCGCGAGTCTACAGATAGGTCAGCCACCAGTCGCGGCGGCGGGCTTTGACCCCCGCGAACCAGCCGCAGAAGGGAAACAGCCCCACGACGATCGCCGCCCACACCGCGTAGGCGACCCACAGGTCGTAGCCGAATCCCGCCGGGTACAGATCCTTCGGCCCGCCCATCGACGGTACCGGGTGGAAGATGAAGGCCAACGCGGGAGCGCCGTACCTAATCAGCGCCAGCACCGCCACCGCGACGTGCGCGGCATAGAAGTGCAGGACGAAGTAGAAGAGCGGCGCGCGCCCAAAGACGACGAGCGGGTTGGCAGGCGTGAGCGTGCGGCGATCGAACAAGGCCAGCGCGACGAGCGCCGGGCCAAGCGTCATCAACACGAACGCGAGTGACGGCGGATACTTGGTGACGTTCAGGAACGACAGCGCCGTCATCACCGCGGACGGCTGCACGGACCACGGCGCCGGATCGCCGTAAATGTTGACCGCGCGGATCACGACGAACGCCAGCGTGGCGGCGAGTCCAATCCACAACAGATCGCGTCGTCTCGTTTCGGGATCCTTCAGCAGGATCGGACCGAAGCAGAAGCCCGTCGCCATCACCGCCACCCACGGCACCAGCGGATAGCCGACGATGACCAGCTTGCCGGCGGCCTGGAACGCACCCACTTGATGAAACAGGTTCCACGCCCACGCAGCCGCGCCGAACTGAGGGGCGCGCACGGGATCGAGGAGGTTGTGCAGCACGATCATCGCAACGCTCAGAATCCCCAGCCACCGGATCGGCAGCCAGACCAGCCCGGCCATGCCGACCATGCAGGCGCCGAGCACCCAGAGCACCAGCAGGAAGATCGGATTGGCCGCGGCGAAATTGAAGTTGTAGGCCAGCTGCATCAAGGTGAGTTCCAGCGCGATCAGCCAGATGCCCCGGGACGCCAGGAATCCCGACAACTGCCGGCGCGTGCGGCCGCTGTTCCACCAGAAGAACGCCCCCAGCCCCGCGGTGAACATGAACACCGGCGCGCAGAAGTGCGTCACCCACCTGGTCATGAACAGGATCGGCGTGGTCGTCGCGAGATCAGTGGGCGACGAGGACATCGCCGCGCGGTGGACGAAGTCGCGCACATGGTCGAGCGCCATGATGATCATCACGGCGCCCCTCAGCGCGTCGATCGAGGTGAGGCGCGTCGTCACGCGCCCTAGTCGTCCCTGAGCACCACGTTGGGATCCACCCTGGATGCGCGCCAGGCCGGCAGCGCGCACGCCACGGCCGCCACCAGGGTGATGGTGGCGACGACGCCGGCGAGCGTCA
>JBDTMB010000130.1:0-13033 GCA_039934485.1 Vicinamibacterales bacterium | reverse complement strand
TGAAGCTGCACCAGTGCGGCTTGCCGAAGAAGATGGCGCTCGAGCTGTTCAAGCCCTTCATCTACAACAAGCTCGAAGAGCGCGGCCTGGTCGCCACCATCAAGCAAGCCAAAGAGATGGTCGAGAAGCAGGTGCCCGAAGTGTGGGACGTGCTCGAGGAAGTGATTCGCGAGCATCCCGTGCTGCTCAACCGCGCGCCGACGCTGCATCGCCTGGGCATCCAGGCGTTCGAGCCGGTGCTGGTCGAAGGCAAGGCCATTCGCATCCACCCGCTCGTCTGCACGGCGTTCAACGCCGACTTCGACGGCGACCAGATGGCCGTGCACATCCCGTTGTCGCCGGAGGCGCAAATCGAAGCCTCCACGCTGATGATGTCGTCGAAGAACATCCTGTCGCCCAGCAACGGCACGCCGGTCGCGGTGCCGTCGCAGGACATCGTCCTCGGTTGCTACTACCTGACCAAGGCGCGCCCGGGCTCGAAGGGTGAGGGCCGCGCCTTTGCCTGCGTCGACGATGTGGTCCTGGCGCTGGAAGCCGGGGAGCTCGAGACGCTGACGCCAATCCGCCTCCGTTACACCGGTCCGTTGCAGGACATGGCGGCGGCCCGCGACGACCAGGACGTGCTCCACACCGACGTCCAGCACGTCGAGAACAAGATCATCAACACCACCGTCGGCCGCGTCATCTTCAACGCCGCGCTGCCGAAGGGGATGCCGTTCGTCAACGGCATGCTCAAGAAAAAGGGCCTGCAGCAGCTGGTGCAGCACTGCTACCTGACCACCGGCCTCGAAAACACGGTCGAGATGCTCGACAGCCTCAAGCAGACGGGCTTCACCTACGCCACGCGCTCGGGCATGTCGATCGGCATCCAGGACCTGATCATCCCGCAGCAGAAGGTGACGCTGGTCGCCAAGGCGCGGGACGAAGTCATCAAGGTCGAACAGCAGTACCTCGAAGGCGCGATCACCAACGGCGAGCGCTACAACAAGATCATCGCCGTGTGGTCGGACGTCACCGAGAAGATTGCCGACGCGATGTTCAGCGAAATGGAACGCCGCGACAAGGACGGCAAGTTCAACCCCGTCTACATCATGGCCGACTCCGGCGCCCGTGGCTCGAAGCAGCAGATCCGCCAGCTGGCGGGCATGCGCGGCCTGATGGCAAAGCCGTCGGGCGAGATCATCGAGCAGCCGATCAAGGCCAACTTCCGAGAGGGCCTCTCGGTGCTCGAGTACTTCATCTCGACGCACGGCGCGCGTAAGGGTCTCGCCGACACGGCATTGAAGACCGCCGACTCGGGTTACCTGACGCGTCGTCTCGTCGACGTCGCCCAGGACGTGATCGTCTCGGATCACGACTGCGGCACGTTGGACGGCATCGAGGCCCGGGCGATCGTCGAAAGCGGCGAGGTCATCGAGCCGCTCCGCGACCGCATCATCGGCCGCGTCTCGCTCGAGAAGATCATCGACCCGATCAAGGGCGGCCTGATTCTCGACTTCAACCAGGAGATCGACGAACAGCTGGCCGCCGACGTGCAGGACGCCGGCATCGAGAAGGTGAAGATCCGCTCGGTGCTGACCTGCGCCTCACGGCGCGGCGTCTGCAAGCGCTGCTACGGCCGCGACCTGTCGACCGGCAAGCTGGTCGAGCTCGGCCTCGCGGTCGGCGTCGTCGCCGCCCAGTCGATCGGCGAGCCCGGCACGCAGCTGACGATGCGCACGTTCCACATCGGCGGCACCGCCTCGCGGATTTCGGACCAGTCGACACTGGATTCGAAGCACAAGGGCATCGCCAGTTACGAGAACCTGCAGGTCACGGAACGTCCGAACCCGCAGGGCGGCTCGGACTTCATCGTGATGAACCGCAACGGCTTCATCGTGGTCAAGGACGACAAGGGCCGCGACCGCGAGCGCTACCAGGTGGTCTACGGCGCGCGCCTGAAGGTCAAGGACAAACAGGCGGTCGACAACGGCCAGATCCTGGTCGAGTGGGATCCCTACACGTTCTCGATCCTCACGGAAGAGAGCGGGCAGATCCGCTTCAAGGACATCATCGACGGCGTCACCGTGCAGGAAGACGTCGACGAAGTCACCGGCCTCTCGCGGCTCATCGTCGTCGATTCGCCGGACGAGAAGAAGCAGCCGACGGTGGAGATCAAGGCCGCCAACGGCACCACGGTCCGTCGCTACATCATGCCGGTCAGCGCCCACCTGATGATCCAGGACGGCGAGATGGTCAACGCCGGCGACGTGCTGGCGAAGATTCCGCGCGAGACGACCAAGACCAAGGACATCACGGGCGGCCTGCCGCGCGTGGTGGAGCTCTTCGAAGCGCGCAAGCCGAAGGATCCGGCCGTGATCAGCGAGATCGACGGTTCGGTGAAGTACGGCGGCGTGGTCAAGGGCCAGCGCAAGATCCTGATCGTGGCCGACGACCCGAACGCCGAGCCGCGTGAATACAGCATCCCGCGTGGCGTGCACGTCAACGTCCAGGAAGGCGACCGCGTCCGCGCCGGCGACCCGCTGATGGACGGTCCCTCGAACCCGCACGACATTCTCCACGTGCTGGGCGAGAAGGAACTGCAGAAGTACCTGGTCAACGAGATCCAGGAGGTTTACCGCCTGCAGGGCGTGAACATCAACGACAAGCACATCGAGGTGATCACCCGCCAGATGATGCGCTGGGTCCGCGTCGAAGACGTGGGCGACACGGAATTCCTGATCGACGAGCAGGTCGACAAGTTCCGCTTCATGGAAGAGAACGAGCGCGTCATCAAGAACAGCGGTCGCCCCGCCACGGCGCAGCCGCTGCTGCTCGGCATCACCAAGGCGTCGCTGTCGACCGAGTCGTTCATCTCGGCGGCGTCGTTCCAGGAGACCACGCGCGTCCTCACCGAGGCGGCGATCTCCGGGAAGATCGACTACCTGCGCGGCCTCAAGGAAAACGTGACGATGGGACGGTTGATTCCCGCCGGCACCGGCTTCTGGTGGTATCGGCACGTGCAGATTCCGGCGGACGAACCGCCACCGCCGCCGCCGGTGGTGCAGCCGAGCGACGACGAACTGGAGCTGGAGCGCGAGATGGAATATCTCGTCGAGCCGGAAGAAGCGCTCGATCGCGGGATTACCGAAGTCGAATAGTGGTGGAGGCAACCCTTCAGGGTTGCCTGGCCACGAACGCAAACCACGAAGGGCACGAAGAATTCATTTTCTTCGTGCCCTTTTTTATTCCTCGCGAAGCTACTTCTTTCTCCTGGCCGCCTTCTTCTTAGCCGGCTTCGCCGATCTCTTGACCGGCTTCGGCTTGGCCTTCTTCGCAGCGGGTTTCTTCGGGCTGGCTTTCCTGGTTAGCTTCTTGGCAGCTTTCTTCGCCGTCTTCTTCGCGGCCGCCTTCGCTGGCGCGGCCTTCCTGGCCGGCTTGCCCGCTGTAGCCTTGGCGGAGGTGGGCGCAGCTTTCTTCACTGGCGCGGCAGCCTTCGCTGTGGCAGCCAGGGAGTGCACCGAGAACATCGCGCCTTGTGGATCGATGCCTTGCGCGATCCAGTCACCGCCAGGGACCTGCATCGGGCCGTTGATGATCTTGCCGCCGTTCGCCGTCGCGGCTGCGGCCGCCGACCGTGCATCCTTCACTAATGCGTAGGGCAGCCACGCGGTTGGCGCACCGGGTGGCGGCTTCATGATGCCGCCGTCGGGAACGGCGCCGCCGCGTCCGAACATCTGGTAGACGCCCATCTCGCCCATGTCCATCGCCGAGGTCTTCTCCCACCCGAACAACGCCTGGTAGAATTTCCACGCGCCATCCGGATTCGGGGTGTAGAGCTCGAACCACGAGAAGTCACCGACGCCGGGCCGGCCGCTTCGGCCGGGGCGATTGGGCGGAGGCTGGAAGAGGCCGAAGGTCGCGCCGTACGGATCCTGCACGACCGCGAAACGACCAGTGCCGGGAATGTCTTCGGGTTGTTTGACGACGCGTCCACCGAACTGCGCGACGCGCATCGCCGTCTGATCCACGTTCGGCGTGCCGACGTACATCAACCAGCTTGGCGGAGTCCCCATCTGCTTGGCGGCGTCGGGAATCTTCATGAGGCCGGCCACGCCGGCACCGGAAGGATTGTTGAAGACCATGTAGGAGCCATCGGGCGCGTACGGCACCGATCTCCACCCCACCACCTTCTTGTAGAAGGCATCTGCCGCGGGGGAATCCGTGGTCATGAGTTCGCACCACACGAACGATCCGAGAAGCGTGTCAGCCATAGTGGGTCATCCTACTCGATTCGCCCGCATCGACGATGCCGCTCGTCCTACCAGATTTTCACCCTGTCCGCCGGCGCGCGATAGAGCTTGTCGCCAGGCTTGACGTTGAAGGCGGCGTACCACGCGTCAATATTCGTGAGCGGCACGAAGGCACGGTAGAAACCCGGCGAATGCGCGTCGGTGAGGAGCTGGTTCCTTAGCGCCTCATCCCGCGACTTGAAGCGCCAGATCTGCGCATAGCCGAGGAAGAACCGCTGGTCCCCGGTGAAGCCGCCGATCACGGGCGCCGGCTTGCCGTTGAGCGACAGGTGATACGCCCGCAGCGCCACGGCGATGCCGCTCAAGTCGCCGATGTTTTCACCCATTGTCTGGCGGCCATTGATCTTCATGCCCGGCAGCGGCGTGTACGACTCATACTGCGCGCCAAGCCTGGTCGCGCGCTCCTCGAACTGCTTTGCATCGTCGGCCGTCCACCAGTCGCGAAGATTCCCGTCGCCATCGGACTTGCGGCCCTGGTCGTCGAAGCCATGACTGACTTCGTGGCCAATCACCGCGCCAATGGCGCCGTAGTTGATCGCATCGTCGGCGTCCATCGCGAAGAAGGGCGGCTGCAGAATGCCGGCCGGAAAAGTGATCTCGTTGTTGGTGGCGCTGTACGACGCGTTCACGGTCTGCGGCGTGAAGCTCCAGCGCCACTTCTCAACCGGCTTGCCGAGCCGTGCCCAGGTGTCGGCGTCCTGGAACTGGCGCAGCCGCATCTTGTTGCCGACGTTGTCGCCGGCCTTGACCTCGAGTGCGGAGTAGTCGCGCCACTGATCGGGATAGGCGATCTTCAGCCGGTACTTGGCCAGCTTGGCCTTCGCCTCGACCTTGGTGGACGGCGACATCCATTCGAGCTCGTCGATGCCCACCGTGAACGCCGCGAGCAGATTGCGAATCAGCGCGTCCATCCGCGCCTTGGCCTCGGGCTTGAAATGGCGTTCGACATACACGCGACCCACCGGTTCGCCGAGCGATTGCTCAACCTCGGTGACGCCGCGCTTCCACCGGGGCGGTTGCTGCTGGCGGCCGCCGAGCACCTTGCCGGTGAACTCGAAGCGCGAATCGGCAAACGGAGTGGAGAGGCCGTCCGCATATTCGCTGATCAACCCGAACTTCAGGTATTCCTTCCACGTCTCGACCGGCGTGTCCGCCAGGATGGCGTCCACGGCCTTCAGGTAGTCTGGCTGGCGGACGACCACCTCCTTGACGTGGTCGCTGGCGCCGGCCGGCAACGCGGAGAAATACGCCTGCCAGTCGAAGTGCGGCGTCGCCGCCTGCAGCGATGACACGCCGATCTTGTTGTAGGTGGCATTGCGATCGCGATTGCGCGCGTTATCCCACTGCAGTTCGGCGAGCCTGGTCTCGAGGGCGACAATGCGGGCGGCGGCGCCTTCGGGATCCGGCTGATTGGCCAGCGCGAACATCCGGGCGATGTAGGTGGCATAGGCCTTCCGCGTGTCGGGAAACTTCCCGTCGGTGCGCAGGTAGTAGTCGCGATTGGGCATGCCGAGACCGGACTGCCCGATCTGCACGACGTAGGATTCCGAGTTGCGTTGATCGGCGCCGACGTTCACCGAGAAGGGCAGCCGCGTGCCGATTCTCGCCTCGTGCGCGAAGGCGGCAGGCAGGTCTTTGCTCTCCTTGATCGTCGCGATCTGCGCCAGTTCGCCGGCGAACGGCGAAACGCCCTGCAATTCGATCCGCGCCTCGTCCATGAAGCTCTTGTAGAGGTCGCCAATCTTCTGGGTGTTGGATCCGGGCGCGGATTGCGCGCGTCCGGCTTCTTCGATGATGGTGCGCACGGCCTCCTGGCTTCGCTCGCGGAGGATGGCGAAGGTGCCATAGGTCGACTGGTCTGCCGGAATCGGCGTGGTGTCGACCCAGCGGCCGTTGACGTAGCGGAAGAAATCGTCCTGCGGGCGGACGGACACATCCATTCCGGCGGCGTCGATGCCAGGAATGCTTGCCCCGGGCGAAGCCGCCGGGCCCTGGGCCAGGTTGACGGCGGCCGTCGCGATCAGGGTTGAGGCGACAAGAAGAAGGCGGCCGCCTTCGCCAAGACGACGCCGGGCACGAGTGTTCTTCATCGCGCGATTCTACTCCGATGGGCCGCGCCGAAAGACCGCGGCGAACCAAGCGGTAAGGAGGAAGCCCAGATCTCGATCACGGTGCCGCGGTCGGTTTCTTTCGGAACTTCCCGTAGAGGAGCTCCTCCGCAAACGGCACGCATTTATATTCCATCAACTGCATGTTGGGATCGCGCCGCCGATAGAGCGGCATGCTGATCCGCCACGGTTTCGAATAGACCGTGGCATCGTCCATCGTCGCTTCGTACTGCAAGGTGTTGGCGTCGATCGGCGTGTAGCGCTCGGTGACCCTCAAGCCGTCGCTGTGATAGTTCCCGGAGCGATCGAACCAGGTGTCTTCCACCTGATCGGTGACGTCGACGACGAGCGAGTCGCCGTCGTAGCGACCGATCGACCAACCCATCCAGGCCGGCGCCGGGCTCTTCTCCTTGGTGTCGAAGCGCACGATGCGGCTGGCACTCGCGAATTCGTAGGTCATCACCACCGAATCGGTGGATTGGACGATCTGAAACGGGTACGGCAGGTAGGTCGCCCGCGGGATGCCGGGCATGTAGCACTTGATTTCCGGATCGAGCGTCAGCCAGTTCTCGGCGTTCGTCTTTCGCTTCTCCAACGCTGCCGCCTGGTAGGGAATCTCGCCTCCCTCGACCACGCCCAGGCCGGGGGGAATGCTGAAGGCGGCGCCCAGCGCGAACATGGGACCTTGCCTGGCCTCGTGCGGCTCGAGGTTCCAGTTCGCCGTGTTGTTGGCTTGCCAGATGCCGCTGATGTCGGGCTTGCCGTCGGGCGTTCGAGCCGCGTGAAAGCCCGGCGCCGGGCGCGGCGCGCACGCCGAGGCGGACGCCAGGAGAGCCGCGACAGCCACGGCCGGAATCGACAATCCAGGACGCGTCATGATCAGAGCCCCGGCTTCTTTGGCTTGCCGCCTTCGCTTGGATCCCTGCCGTCTTGCGGTGCGCCGGTACCGGACGATCCCATGAAGAGCGTGCGGCCATCAGGGAACGTGAGGTTGCGGCCATTGGCTCGCATCCGTCCATCCTTCGACCGGAAGCCCTCGACGACAATCACCGTGCCGATCGCCACTGAATTGCGGGTGATGCCGCGCCGCTGGAGGGTGTTCGGCGTGCCGCCCTCAACCATCCAAACCTCCGGCTTGCCGTTGGCGCCCTTGGTTTCGATGTGGATCCACGTGTGCGGGTTGATCCATTCGATCTTGACGATGGCGCCCTTGAGCGTCACCGGCGCCTTGGCGTCGAACTCGGCGGAAAAGGCGTGGTGGGCGAGGAGCGGGACGGACGCCGACAAGAGAGCGGCCAACACGCTAAGAGCCTTCAGTCTCATGGGGGGAGGATAACCTGCAAAAGGCAAAAGGCAAACGGCACAAGCGCGAATGGCGATTCCGCCTTCCGCCTTCTGCCTTGTGCCTTGTGCCTTGTTGAGCGACACTACCCCGAATGAAGCGCTTTCACACGATCCTCACCGTGGTCAGCCTCATCGCCGGCGCCGTCGGTGTGGCCGTGCAACTGTTCGCCCAGGCCCCCGCGTCGGCGCCCGCCGCGGGCGCCGCGTATGGCGCGCAGCCCGGCTACAAGGCCCCACGCACGACGGATGGGCATCCCGACCTGCAAGGCGTGTGGGGCAACAACGGGGTGACGCCGATGACGCGTCCCCGGCAGTGGAAAGACCGGGCGGTGATCGCCGACGCCGAGTTGGAAGATCTCAAGAAATTCAGCACGACGTATGTCGATGAAGGCGGCGACGCGATCTTCGGCAACTTCGTCCAGCAGTTGCTCGACGCCAAGGAAAAAGGCGAAGCGAAGCAGCATTCGTACGATCCGACCACGGGGAATTACAACCAGTTCTGGCTGGCCGATCGCGACTTCGACACGCGCACGTCGCTCATCATCGATCCGGCTGACGGCCAGTTCCCGCCGCTGACGCCGGAAGCGGAGGCGCGCCGCGCGCTCGCCGCGGCGCGGCCGCGCACGCGCGGGCCGGCCGACGGTCCTGAAGATCGCCCGCTCACCGAGCGCTGCATTTCGTATGGCGCGCCGCGGACGCAGCCCAACTACAACAGCTATACGCAGATCATCCAGTCACCGGATACCGTCGTGCTGCTCCAGGAAATGATCCACGACGCGCGCGTGGTGCCGATGACCGCGCGGCCGCACCTGCCGCCACAGGTCCGCCAGCTGCACGGCGATCCACGCGGGCGATGGGACGGCGACTCGCTCGTCGTTGAGACCACCAACTACCTCAGCGGCTTCCAGGGCTCGACCAATGACGTCAAGCTCACCGAGCGCTACACGCGCGTGAGCCCGGACTTCATCAATTGGGAAATCAGGGTCGAGGATCCCAAGACGTGGACCAAGCCGTACACGTTCATGATCCGGCTGAAAAAGAGCGACGGGCTGATTTACGAATACGCCTGCCACGAAGGCAACTACGCCATGCAGGGCATTCTCGCCGGCGCCCGCGCCGACGAGGCGAAAGCAGCGAAGAAGCGCTAACCTGTGAAATAGACCCGCATCCCGCTCTTACATAGCGAGCAAGAATTACAGGGAGCACCGAGCAGAGTGTTCTGCTCGCGCACCGGTTTCCGCCCAATTCCCGTACAAAACCGAAATATCACGATCAGAAGACGTACTTCGGATCCCGCCTGGATTCATTTCTGTCACTTTGACCCGGGGCACGTGCCTTGCACCCTTGAGCGTGGGCCGCTACTGGCCTCAACGAGGAGAGATGATGCGCAACTGGATCGTAACGAGTGGGGCGCTGGCCATGGGCGCGCTGTTGACCACCGCCTGCGGTGATTCGATGAAGTCGGCCCTCCCGACGGCACCCTCGGCGGTGGTTGCCGCCGACTCGTCCGCAAGTACCGCCTCGAGCGGTGGAGCATCGATCGGCGTCGACGTCGCCGTGCTTCCGGAAGGCGAATACTCGACCGAAGCCAGAGGCGGCAACGGGAATGGCAACGGGAATGGCAACGGCAAGCCGACCAATCCAGGCCCGCCGAGCAATCCCGGCCCACCGACCAACACTTCGCCTGGGGCGCCAACCGTCCCGACCAATCCCGGGAACAGTAAGGTCGAGATCGAAGGTTTGATCGCCAGCTTCGGCGGACTCTCCATCACCGTCAATGGCCAGACCGTCCTCGTGCCGACGACCGCGGTCATCCGCCACGGCTCGACGGCGTTCACCTTCTCTCAACTGCAGGTCGGCGATCGCGTACACGTCCGGGCGACGAAGATGCCGGATGCGACCCTTCAGGCGACCGAAGTGATCTTGCAGAACCCCACCGGCGACGGCAACGACGAGCCCGTGAACGACGATGGATCGGCGAGCGTGCGGGTGGCGGTGCTCGACGCGGCCGCCTCGGAGATCGGTGCGGACACGGGAGCGTTCCAATTGACGCGCGTGTCCACCACGACACTGCCGAACACCTCGCCGCTGACGGTGAGCTTTACGTTGACCGGCACCGCGCTCAACGGCATCGACTATGTGACATTGCCGCTGTCCGCGACGTTCCTTGCTGGACAGGATACGGTCGACGTCGTCGTGACGCCGAAGGTTGATGCGTTGGTCGAGGGATCGGAGACCGTGATCCTGACACTGACCAACGCGTCCCCGTACGGGCTGGGCACGCCGACCTCCGCGACCGTGACGATCACCGAGATGCCGGTCGTCACGGTGGCGGCCTTCGACTCGAGTGCGGCGGAAACGCCTGCCGACACCGGCACCTTCCGCTTCATGCGAAACGGCAGCACGGCCGCGGCGTTGACGGTGACGTATACGCTGACCGGCACTGCGCTCAATGGCGTGGACTACCAGAGCCTGCCGATCACGGTGACCTTCCTCGCCGGGCAGGCGACCGCCGACGTCGTGGTCACGCCCCTCGCCGATGTGTTCGTCGAGGGTGCAGAGACGGTGATCATCACGGTGGTCGACGGCGCGGCCTACGACCTTGGCTCGCCAAACGCCGCCACGATCACCATCGCTGGGTAACTCAGCAGGGGGCAGGGTCAGGGATCAGGGATCAGGGATCAGGGATCAGGGATTAGGGACCAAGCTCATTCCCGATCCCCGATCCCCGATCCCTGCTCCCTGATCCCCGGGCCCCGACCGTCATCGACTGTTCAACTTCAGATCACTGCCCCAAATTCTCTCGACGACTACGCCCGAGTCGACAGATTCGAGGATGGCTCTCGAGCGCGTTCGTGCATCATCGGTGCCCGTGGAGACACACGAGAGTTGCTGCGACGCGGGTTCGGCATCACGCTTGCTACAGGGTTTGGCGAGGTCCCTATGGCACCGAACCAAAGCGAGAGCGCCCTCCTGAAGGTCGGCGAAAGTCCGAATCGAAGCGTCGAGCTGCAGCCCACGGGCCTGCGCATCAACGAACTCTGGGTAGCCCGGCCGGATGTGGTCGCGTACCTGGAAACCATTGCACCCGACAAGCGCGGCATTGCGCTGGTTCACGCGATTGAGGTCGGCATCATCGAAATGGTCCGGCGCCGGCGCGTTCCGAACTAGGCCGCAGATGAACGCAGACTAGCCAAGCGCGCTCCGAGCCAGGGCCGCAGATGAACGCAGACTAGATGCGTTGCTGACCTATTTGGGATGGCAGGCCACACAGGCCCTGCCGACCTGGAAGCGGATGGCGGTTCCCTGCCCGGCGGGGAAGGCGCCGGTCTCGGTCTTGTGACAGGCGGTGCACCCGTACTTGCCGTGAAAGCCCGCAAAGAAATCGTCGAGTTCCTTGTGACGGTAGACCAGCAGCTTGAACACCGTGGTCTGGTGACACGTCTCGCATTTCTGATCGACCTGTCCGAGGTGCACATCGGCGTGACACGCCTTGCAACTGAAGTCCATCGGCTTTAACACCATCGCCGTGCCATGCCCGGACGCAAAGACCCGGGTCTCGGTCTTGTGGCACTTCACGCACTCGGTGGTCTGGTGCTTTCCAGTCAACGCAAACGTGCTGCGCGTGTGCAGGAACTTGGTGGCCTTGAATTTCGCTCCGTCCACGGTATGGCAGGCCTCGCAGTCCGTCCCGACCTGAGCCAGGTGCACATCGACATGACAGGTCGCACACGCCGGTTTCGGGTGCGGCGAGCCGGTGCCGAGCGGCGTCCTCGCCGGCACATGGCACTTGTCGCAGGCCACCTTCTCGTGCGATCCCAGGTAGAACTCCGCCGTTCCGGAGTGCTTGAACGCTTTCACGTCGAAGGTGCCGGTGCGGTGGCAGGAATCACAGGTGCGGCCGAACTCGCCCTTGTGCGGGTCCTTTGGCCCGCCGTGGCAGCTCACGCACTCGCTACTCGCGCCGCCGTAGTCGACGACCTTCCTGGCCAGCGGCACCTCATGCGGCGAGATGCTGGTGTGGCACTTCGCGCATTCGAGGCCGACGTGCTTGCCGTCCAACGCGAATTTTGTCTTTGCGGTGTGATCGAACGGTGCGCCGCGGAACGTCGCCTCGGTGTGACACGTCTTGCAGTCCTCCTTGAGGCTGTCGCGATGCACGTTGACGTGGCACGTCGAGCAGCGGTCGTGGGCCACCGGGTCGGTCATCGGACCCTTGGTGTGGCAGGAGGCGCACGCCACCTTCGCATGGGCGCCCAGCAGGGGAAACACCGTCCGGGCGTGTTCGACGGGGCTAACGGTGTTGGTCTTCCAGCGCTCGGTGTTGTGGCACGTCGTGCAGGTGTCGCCGAAGCGCTTCTCGTGCGGATCCTTATGGCACGAAGAACAGCTGTCAAAGGCCAGGCCACGAAACGCGCCGGTCTTGTGACACGACTCGCACTTCACCGGGACGTGCGCGCCGGTGAGCACGAACTTCGCCTTGGTATGGTCGAAGGTCGTGCGGGCCGTCTTGAACGGCGCCGTCGTCGAGTGGCAGGTCTCGCAGCGGTTCCCCAGCGTGGGCTTGTGCACGTCGTTGTGGCAGGTCGCGCACACCGTGCTGGCTTCGAGAAACGATCGTTTCTTGTGACAAGACTCGCACTTGGCCGCCGTCGCCTTGTGCACGCCGTCCAGGACAAACCCGGTTTCCTTCGCATGATCGAACGTCTGTCGATTCAGGCGGCGCAGGTCGGCGTCGTCGCCGGCGTGCTCGGTATGGCACGTCACGCAGCCCGCGCCGGCGGTCGCGGTGCGGTGGACGCCGGCCTGGCGTGCAATCCGCTCGGCGATCGGCTTGTGGCAGGTGAGGCACTTGGTCACCGAGACGCGTCGGCCGGTTTCGTGGCACTGCGAGCAGTTGGACACGCCGTCCACCGCCTTGTGGGCGCGGGTTAACGGCCCGGGCGACACCAGCGAGGACAGCTGCCGCGCCTCGGCGGTGGCGGCGGTTGCCAGGAGTCCTGCGAGCGCGAGACAGGCGCCGAGAATCGCGCCCCGGACCAATCGCCGTCCGTTGTCAATCAGCGAACGGGACATAGCCCATGTAGAGCGTCACGGCCACGTGCATCGTGACAATCACGAACATGATGTAGACCAGCGGCATGTGGAAGACGTGCCAGGCGTCGAACAGCGTTTTGGTCTTCTTCAGGTACGCAATCCGCCGGCGCAGGGTCGCGCGCTCCGCGATCAGCGCGAGCGCATCGTCGTGCAGTTGCGACCGGGCGCTGGCGCGCAAGGCCTTCAGCTCCG
>JBDTMB010000129.1:0-13103 GCA_039934485.1 Vicinamibacterales bacterium | reverse complement strand
ATGGAGGGCGACGGCTTTAGCCGTCGCCAGGTCTTATTTTGCCAGCGGATCCGGCCGCAACTGGAAGTGCGCCGCCAGGGGCTTCGTGCCCTTGCCGCCCTCGATCAGCCAGGGGGTGCGATCGCCGTTGGCGGCCCAGAGGCCGCGGCCTTTCCAGCCGGCGTTCGGATCGTCGATGCGGCCGTCGAAGCCCTTGGCGTAGAAGCCCAGCGGATACGGCACACGGAGCACCATCGTCTTGCCGTCCTTGAGCGCGATCAACCCGTCGTTGAGGTTGCCGGTGGACATCGGCACGTCCTCGCCCAGCCCGAAGGTGTTGTGCTGATCCACCCACGTGTAATAACTCGACTCGGCGCTGTTGTCGCCGATGCCGTCGAAGCCCGGGCCTGGATATTTGTAGAAGCTCCAGCCCTCGGCGCAGTGATTGCCGGTGGCGTTCGGCCCGTTCAGCGGCGCCTTGCACTTGCGTCGATCGAAGCTGCCGATGTGTCCGCTCGCGAGCGACACCCACACCACGCCCTTTGAGTCGATGTCGGCGCCGCGCACTCCGAAGCCGGGCGACGGCACGTTGTAGACCTCGGAGATCGCCGTCGCGGGCGGATTGGCGCCCGGCGCAATGCGCACCACGCCGCTGGTGGCGCCGCGGAACGATCCCCACACCGATCCGTCAACCGGGCTCGGCATCACCGCGTAGAAGCCGGCGTTGATGCGGTGATCCTTCGCGGGATCGATCGCGTCGTTGGGCTCGGTGTAGGCATCGCGCTTGCCGTTGCCATTGGTGTCGAGCACGAGGGCGGTCCAGCCTTGCGCCTTGGCCGCGTCGCCCGTCTCGTCGAAGATGCGCGTGTTGAGCCAGCCCACCACCGGCCCGCCGCCGCTCGTCCAGATCGTGTTGTCCTTGTCGTAGCCGAATTGCAGGTGATGCGTGCCGAAGCACGTATCGACAAACGCGTACTTCTGCGTCGCGGGTTCGAAGACCGCGACCTGACGGACGTTGCGATCGATGGGGAACAGCCGCGCCGACGGATGATCCGATCCCGCCTTGCAGAACGCGGGATTGGCGGCGCCGCGGACGGCCGCCGCCAGCCAGACGCGGCCGCGCTGGTCGAGCATCGAGTTGTGATTGTTGACACGCGTATCCCAAAGGCGCTCGCTGCCCCAATAGGCCGATGGCTGCAGCACATCGAGCGCCGCCGCGTGCCCGGGGCCAAGGCTCAACGGCATGTCAGCATCACGCACCGGCGCCTTGAAGGTCGTCGCCACGTTCTTGACGGGATCGAGAATCGGGATGAGGTCGGAACTGTACTCTGGCGATCCGTAGAGCGGACCGTTGGCGTTGACCGTGGGATTGCGCCGATCGCTCGAGATCAAGTCGTGCAGGTACTTGTCCGCCGACATCCAGTCGCGCAACGTCACCACGATGTTGCGCTCCACGCCTTGCGGCCGCTCGGGCCGGGTCTTGGGCAGCTCGCCCTTCGCGATGCGATCGGTCCAGTCGCCATAGAGCTGAAACGACAGCGCGCCCATGCCACTCAGCTGGCCAGACATCATCTCGCCGGCCTGGCCCGACTGCACGCGGCGCTTCCAGGCCTCGTCGGATGACTTGACCCTGCCAAAGGCCTCGGGAATCGTCCGCGTCGAGAGCTGGCCGAGCTGATGACAACCCACGCAGCCGTTGCTCTTCACCTGGTCGAGCCATCGCGTCTGGTTCATGTTCGGCGCGATCAACGGGTTCTTGCCGAACTCGGCGGCGCCGGGGATGCGCAGCATCGAGTACCAGTAGATGGCCGGGTAGTAGTGCGCGGCGGCCGCCGCGCTTGGCGCCAGCGTCGCCGTGATGTTCACGTGCTGACCGGGCTGCGAGGTGACCTTTGCGCTGTCGACCAGCCCGTAGCCGCGCGCCCACACCGAGTACTTCGCGGCCGGTAAATCCGGCAGCACGTAGCGTCCGCGATCGTCGGTGACCACGATCTTGATGAAGCGCACCGGCAGGTCGCGCGTTTCTGCGACCACCCACACCCCGGCTTCGGGACCGGCCGGCCCCGCGACCGTGCCGCCGATGTCGTCGGGATCGATGGGGACCTGGCTGTCGGCGCGTTGCGCGACGAGGGTGGCGGCGGCCGTGAGAACGGCGGACAGGAGCAGGGCGATGGACAGGCGCATGCTGACCTCCAGCGCCAGATTCTACCCCTCGCTTCGGAGCGCCGTCGTGGGATCGACGCGCACGGCCCGGCTGGCGGGAAGCGCCGCGGCGACCAGTCCCACCAGCGCCATCGCCCCCGCAGCTAGTGCGAGCACCCCGGCGTCGAGGGGCGAAACGCCAAACAGCAGGTTCGACATCATTCGAGAGAGGGCCAACACGCCGATCAGCCCCGCGGCCAATCCGATCCCGACCATCAAGCCCGCACTGGTGAGCACTCGCGAGATGATCTCCCGGCCGCTCGCGCCAAGCGCCATGCGGATTCCGATCTCACGCCGTTGTTGCAGGACGGTGTGACCGAGGACTCCGTAAAGGCCGAGCCCGGCAAGAAACGCCGCGACGACCGCGAAGGCGCCTATCAGCCAGGTTGGCTCGGTGGTACCGGACAGGCTGCGCTGCTGCCTGATGTCCTCCATCGTTCGGATGTCTGAAATGGCGAGGCTGGCATCGATGCGCTTCATCTCGTCGCGGATCGCCGGGACCACCGCAACCGGATCACTGGTCGTCCGCACGACGAGAGTGAACGAATGGCGTGGGGACTGCAGCAGTGGCACGTATGCCACCGGGCCCACCGGCCGGCGCAAGTCCCGTTGGACGCGCTCACCGCGAATCACGCCAACGACCTGCATGGTGACGCGCGGACCGCCGCCTTCGTAGTCGATCAACGGGAGGCTGACGGTCTTGCCCACTGGATCCGTGATGCCGAATTGAACGGCGAGCTGGCGCGCCGCTTCGTCGTTGATGATGGCGACGGGCTGGCTTCCGGCGCCGTCGGCGGTCGTGAAGTCTCGCCCGCTCAGAAAAGGCATGCCAAGGGCGCCAAAGTAGCCAGGCCCAACGCGCTTGTAGCCCACCAATAACGGTTCGCCGACGCCAGGCAGCTGAAGGTTCTCTCCTGCGGCTCCCTCGAGCGGGGCGCGGTCAACAAGTGACGCCTGTTCAACACCGTGGACCTCCGCAATCCGATCGGTGACGGTCCGATAGAGCGTCGTCGCCGCCTCGGACGTCGGGTAGCGGAGCGTTGGCAGATCCGTGGCCATTGTCACCACGTGGTCGACACGGACTCCGAGATCCACGCGCTGGAGGTTCAGCAGGCTCTTGAAGAGCAACAGCGCGCCGCAGATCAGGACCAGCGACAGCGCCACTTCGGCGACCACCACGAACTGCCGCAGGCGGCCGCGCGTGGACGATGAGCCGCGCGAGGCGTGATTGAGGGCCGACACCAGCGACCCGGAGGACGTCCGCAGCGACGGCAGGAGGCCCGCGAGCAGTGTCACGACAATCGCCGTCATCGAAGCAAAGCCAAACACCCGATAGTCGAGCGCGATCACCGCCGTGGACGGAATGGCTTGCGGAAGAAGCGGACCCGCGGCGCCGATCAGGTAACTCGCCACCACCAGCCCGACGCCGGTGCCGAGGAGGCAGAGGACCAGGGTTTCCGTCAGCAGTTGACGAACCAGCCGCCCACGTCCGGCGCCCAGCGCGGCGCGCACCGCCATCTCCTTCTGGCGGGCCGCGCCTCTGCCCAGCAGCAGGTTGGCGACATTGGCGCACGCGATCAACAACACCAGCACGACCGCGCCGAAGGCGGCGAACAGAGATTGCTGCAGCGTGTGGTCCTTGAGCCGGGCATCGAACGGCTCGACCGTGACGCTCCACTTTTTCTTGAAGTCCGGAAAATCACGGGCCAGCACCGCCTGGATCGCCCTAAGTTGCTGGTCGGCCTCGGCCATCGTCGCAGCGTCGCGGATGCGTGCCGCCACCACCAGCCAGTGCGATGTCTCGACGCGCTGACGTGGCGTAAAGACAAGGGGTTTAAAGAACTGCGCGGCCTCTTCTCCCGGCGCCGCCAGGTCGTCGCGATCGAACGTGCCGGCCGGCATGACGCCGACGATGTGATGAGACACGCCGTCGAGCACGAGGTCGTGGTTCAGGATCGCTCGGTCGCTGCCGAATCGCCCTTGCCACGCCGAATGGCTCAGCACCACGACCGGGGAAGCTCCTGGCTGATCCTCGCCGGCCTCGAAGGTCCGGCCCAGGAGCGGGGCGATGCGAAAAACCTCGAAGTAGTCCGCCGACACGACCTTCCCGGCGATCCGAACCGGTTCGCCGCCAATGATCGTGGTGAGGCGCGTCCGCGATTCGGCAGAAAACGCCGCGAATGCCGTGCTCTGCTGCTTCCACGCGATGAAATCGTTGGGCGAGACCTGGTTGGTGGTGGCGGGCGTGGGTGCTTCCCAGACGCGAACCACGCGCTCGGGATTGGGAAACGGCATCGGCTTCAGCAGCACCGCGTCGACCAGGCTGAACATCGCGGCGTTGGCGCCGATGCCAAGCGCAAGGATGCTGACGGCAATGAAGGTGAAGGAGCGATCGCGCGCGAGAGAGGCGATCGCATAGCGCACGTCGAGGATGAAGTTCTCGAGCCACTGGGCGCTCCGCTGCTCGCGGTGTTCCTCCCTGATTTGCTCGACGCCGCCGAACCGCAACCGCGCCTGTCGTCGCGCTTCCTCTTGTGAGAGGCCTGAACGAATGGCGTCCTGCTCTGCCATCTCGAGATGCGCCGCCAGCTCGTCGTCCAGTTCCTGGTCCAGGCGGCGGTTGGTTGCGAGCGCGACCAGGCGGGCCAGGAGTTGCCGCACGCGCCTCACGACTTCGCCTCGACAAACCGCGCCACGAGCGCCGCGGCCTTTTCCCACTTCTCGATCTCGACCTTGACCTGTTTCTGGCCGGCCTTGGTGAGCGCGTAGAACTTCACCTTCCGGTTGGTTTCGGAGATGCCCCAGTCGGTGCGAATCAACCCTTGCTGTTCGAGGCGAATCAAGGCGGGATAAATCGAGCCCTGGCTCAACCGCACGGATCGTTCGGCAACCTGTTCAATTCGCCGGGCTATGGCGTAGCCGTGCAAGGCGCCCATGGTGTCCAGGGTCTTCAGTACCAGCAGCTCGAGCGTGCCGTAGGGCATTTCCAGGTTGTGTTTAGACATGTCGAGTATCGACAGCTTAGACGGTGGGACTCCAAAAAGGTTCGGGTGCTGGGGGCTGGGGGCTGGGTGCCGGGTGCTGGGTGCTGGGTGCTGGGGGCTGGGTGCTGAAGTGGTGGATAATCTCGCGCACATGAAATTTCGCACCACGATTCTCCAGGGCGGCAAGACCGCAACCGGCATCCAGGTTCCCGCCGACATCGTTGAGAAGCTGGGCGCCGGAAAGCGGCCGCCGGTGAGCATCACGATCAACGGCTACATGTATCGGAGCACCGTGGCGGTGATGGGCGGCAAGTTCATGATCGGCGTCAGCGCGGACGTGCGCGAGAAAGCGGGTGTCGCCGGTGGCGACAACGTGATGGTGACGATCGAACTGGACGACGCACCGCGCGAAGTGGAGGTGCCCGCGGATCTCAAGAAGGCACTGGCGAAAGACGCAAAGGCGAAGAAGACGTTCGAGACGCCCGAGACGCGCGAACGGCGGCTCGAAAAAGCGATCGGCCTGCTGCGGGCCGGCACAGTCTAGCTCATCTGTATTTGGGCCGCCCGGCCCCCAAACAGCAATAGAAATAGGTGATCGCTCCCCTCAGGGAACCTTTGAGGCGCGAATACTGTATTAGTTCAGTAATACAGTACGGACTACGAGCACATGCTGTTCAGGCCCAATCCTTCGTCGGGTGTTCCCATCTACCTCCAGCTGATGGAGCAGGTGAAACACAGCATCGAAACCGGCGCCCTGCGCGCCGGCGAACAGCTGCCTGGCATTCGCCCGCTGGCGGAGGAACTGGTGGTCAACCCGAACACCGTCGCCAAGGCGTATCGGGAGCTCGAGCACGAGGGGGTGATCGAACTGCGGCACGGGGCCGGCGCCTTCGTCACCGCGAATGCGAAGGGCAAGAAGGACGCCGAGAAATTGCGCGCCGGGCAAGCGGTGATCGCCACCACGGTTGAGAAACTTCGCGAACAAGGCGTGACCAACGACGAGATCAGGCGAATGTTCGAAGCGGAACTCACAGAAAGCAAAGCACAAGCGAAGAAGCCATGACCCAGAACCCCTTCGTCATCGAAACGTCCGACCTGCACAAGTCCTACGACGGCGTGGAGGCGCTTCGCGGCTTGGACCTCCAGGTGCCGGCGGGCTCCATCTTCGGGTTTCTCGGCAAGAACGGCGCCGGCAAGACCACCACGATCAAGGTCCTGCTCGGCCTGGCCCAGCCGACGGGCGGCACGGCCCGCGTGTTCGGCCTCGCCTGCGACGTGCAGGCGTCGAGCGTGGCGATCCGGCGGCGCACGGGTTTTGTGGCGGAGGAAAAAGACCTGATCGACCAGATGACGGTGGAGGAAATCGTCGGCTTCACGCGGCAGTTCTACCCTCGCTGGCGCGCCGACCTCGAGCAGAAGTACCTGCGCAAGTTCGACCTGCCGGTGCTGCGCAGCGTCAAGCAGCTCTCGCGCGGCATGCGCACGAAGCTGGCGTTGCTGCTGTCGCTCTGCCGCGGCGCCGAGCTGCTGATCCTTGACGAGCCGACGTCCGGGCTCGATCCGGCGATGACCGAAGAGGTGTTGCAGGCGCTGGTTGCCCACGTCGCCACCGAGGAGATGACGGTGTTCTTCTCCTCGCATCAAATCGCCGAAGTCGATCAGATCTCCGATCGGGTGGCGATCATCGATCGCGGGCGGGCGTTGGTCACCGGCGGGCTCGACGACCTGCGCGAGCAATACCGGCGCATCCAGTTCGTCTTCGACGGCGAGGCGCCCCATCACAAGTTCGGCTCGCCCGGCGTGGAACGCACGCAGCGCAAGGGCCGGGTGATCTCGGTGCTGGCCAGCTCGGGGATCGACGACGTCATTGCCGAAGGACGCGTGCTCGGCGCCACCTCAGTGGACGCGGTGCGCGTCACGCTGAAAGACATCTTTCTCGAAACCATTGCCGCGGAGGACTGACATGCTCTTCTACAAGACGTGGTTCGACACTCGCTGGCGGTTCCTGATCGGACTGGCCCTCCTCGGCATCCTCGCGTGTGGCGGGGTGTTCGGCTATCCGTCGGTGCTTCGGCTGATGCCGGTGGCGGAGAAGCTCGACACCACCGGCCCGCTCGGCCAGGTCATCAAGGAAGCGGTGGAGATCCAGCGCACGTTCCGCGGCTATGTCTGGGCGCAGTGGGTGCGGCAGAACCTCACGCAGATGTGGACCCTCTTCGCGATTCTGCTCGGCAGCGGCGGTTTGCTGTCGCAGGCGTCCGGCGGCTCGGCGCAGTTCACGCTCTCGCTGCCGGTGTCGCGCAACGAGGTGCTCTGGACGCGCGCGGCGATGAGCCTGGCCCAACTGCTGGCGCTCGCCATCCTGCCCTTCCTGATCATTCCGCTGATCGCTCCCGCGATCGGGCAAAGCTATCGCCTCACCGATGCCCTCGTGCACGGCGCCTGCATGTTCACCGCCGGCACGGTGTTCTTCAGCCTGGCGATCTTCCTCTCGACGCTGTTCGCGGATCTCTGGCGCCCGTTGCTCATCACCTGCGTCGTCGCGGTGGTGCTTGGGGTGGGCGAGCGCGTGGTGGGCGTCGGCATCTTCAGCGTGATGACGGCGGAGTCCTTCTTCCGCGCCAACACGGTGCCGTGGGCCGGGCTGCTGACGAGCGTCACGATTTCGGCGGCGCTGCTCTACGGCGCGATGACCAACTTCGCGCGCCAGGATTTCTGAGTCGTAGGACACCACTTCGGTCGTAGGGCACCGCTTTAGCGGTGCCTCGGTTCAGGCAATTGCAAAGGAGAACGGACATGTTTGTCATGTTGCTAGCTACGCTTCTGTACACGCAGTCGCCGGTCAGCCCAACCGGTCATTGGGAAGGCCTCGTCAAGATCCCGGATTCCCAGATCGGGGTGGTGATCGATCTCGCCAAGGATGGATCGGGCCAGCTCGTGGGAGAGTTCGCGCAACCGGACGAGAACCTGAAAGGGCTGCCGCTCGGGAACTTCTCGGTGGAAGGCGATTCGCTGCGCTTTCAGATCAAGGGCAGGGCCGGCGAGCGCGTGTTCGCAGGGACGATTTCACCTGACGGGAAGACGTTCTCGGGAGAGTTCACGCAGAACGGCTACCAGATGCCGTTCACGTTGACGCGCACCGGAGAAGCGCGTTTCGAGGCCGCGTCGAAGATCGGACCCATCGAAAAGGCGCTTGAAGGATCGTGGCGCGCCACGCTGAACACCCGCGGCACCGATGTGCACCTGACCCTCACGATGGCCAACCAGCCCGACGGCTCAGCCACCGCCAGCATCGTCAATGAAGCGGACGGCCTCGAGCTGCCGGTGACCGCGATCACCCAGGAGGCCGCGAACCTGACGCTCGAAATCAAGGCCATCGGCGGCTCGTACACGGCCACTATCAACAGCGCCCGGACCGAACTGGTCGGCACCTTCACCGAGCACGGCAAGACGGCGCCGCTCACCTTCCAGCGCGCCTCGAAGTAGCCTTGTGCGAAGTCGCTTGGACGGAGGGCGCCCATTTGGGGGGCGCCCGAGTAACGGAGAGGCTCGCGCCGGGAGACACCTCTCGGCGCGCGCCGGTTCACACGGCCCGGTCATCGCGATGAGGGGAGCCATTGAGGGACGCAGCCGAGTAGACGGACGCGATGAGCGTCAGCATGAAATCGCACCGCAGGGAGCGAGGATTGCCCGCGCCAGCTTCGCCGTGTGCGAAGGGGCGCGGTCGGGAAATGCAGGCAATCCGATGCGCACGGAGGATGCGATTTCGAGCGTCCGTCTAGGCCTGCGTAAGGGAGGCCGTCGAGGCGGCGGCCCTTAATGGCTCCCCTCGTCGCGTGAGCGCCGGGAGGGGTGCCCAAAGGGCCTGTCGATCCATCCTCGACTCATTCGACGTGTCCGTAGAGGATGGATCCATGCGCTTCATGATTATTCGCAGGGCGGACCGGGACACCGAGGCGGGGACATTGCCGAGCCCCGAGCTCCTGAACGCCATGCTGAAGTACAACGAGGAGATGGCCAAGGCCGGCGTGTTCCTGGACGGAGTCGGGCTCAAGCCCAGCGCCAAGGGGAACCGGGTCCGCTTCGACAAGGGCAAGGCCATCGTCACCGACGGTCCGTTTACGGAAGTGAAGGAGCTCATCGCCGGCTTCACGCTGATCCAGGCCAAGACCAGGGAAGAGGCGCTCGAGTGGGTCAAGCGCTGGCCGCCGGAAGACCAGGGCGTGGAGCTCGAGATTCGCCCCCTCCTTGAGGCCGAGGACTTCGTCGCCTAGCGCGAGACTTCGCGCACGAGCTCGCTGACGTCGCTGTCCTGGGCCCCGCGGGCCACGTCCGCCTGGGCGATGATGCCGACGCAGCAACCGGCGTCGTTCACGACGATGACGCGGCGGATCTGGTGCTTTTCCATCGTCGACAGGACCTCCTCGAGCTGGTCGTCTTCGTCGACCGAAATGGCGGGGTGCGTCATGCACTCCTCGGCGGTGATCGCCTTGGGGTCCTTCCCCTCGGCGACGGCGCGGACCACGATGTCGCGATCGGTGACGACACCGATCAGCTGGTTTCCTTCACCGACCACGGGGATTTCACCGCAGTCGTTCTGGACCATCAGCCGGGCCACTTCGTGCAGCGTCACGTCCTCGGTGCAGCAACGGGGATTCTTGGTCATCAAGTCTTTGGCGAGTTTCGACATGGCCAGTGACACTGCAAGAGTCCGACCACCCACCTTCGGCTTCGGCGGCGCCGGCCCAGTCCGCCGGATCAGCGCCCGGGATAGGCAGCGCGTGGGTCAGGTTAGGCGCGCCGTTGCCCACCTTTAGCCGCTCCTCTTTACAACCTACAGGAGATAGTCTAGTCTTCTCTGGGCATCCCACATGAGCGATAAAGCGGACATCCTGCAGGGCACGCTGGACCTGATGGTCCTTAAGACCCTCGACGCGATGGGGGCGATGCACGGCTACGGCATCGCCCGGCGGATCGAGCAGTTGAGCGGCGACACGATGCAGATCAACCAGGGCACCATCTACCTCTGCCTCATCCGGCTGGTGCAGCAACGCTGGATCAAGGCCGAATGGGGCACCTCGGACAACAACCGGAAGGCGAAGTTCTACACCATCACCGCGACCGGCCGGAAGCAACTGGCCGCCAAGGCGAAAAGCTGGGAGCGCGTCGCGGGCGTCATCGGCCGCCTGCTGTTGCTCGACACCGAAAGGGGTTGATGATGTTCAGCGGCTTCTTCCGCGTCCTCGATCGCATTCGCGCCCTCTTCCGCGCGAGCGAACTCGATGCGGATTTCGCGCAGGAACTGCACGCGCACGTGGAAATGCTGACCGACGACAACGCCGCCCGCGGCATGACCCGCGACGAAGCCCGGCGGCGGGCGCTCGTCAGCGTCGGCGGCCGCACCTCCCTCCAACAGCAGCACCGGGAAACCCGGGGCTTCCAGGCCATCGAAGCGGTGGTGCAGGACACCAGGTTTGCGTTCAGGCTCATTGCCAAGGAGCGCTGGTTCTCGGCCGCCGCCGTCGCCGCCATCGCGCTCGGCATCGGCGCCAACACGTTGGGCTTCACGATCGTGAACGCGGCCTTCCTGCGCGGCTTCGCCTTCGATCGGGCCGATCGGCTGTTCGCGGTCTCCTGGACCACCACCAGCGGTCGCACCGGCGTCTCGCAGGCGGACCTCGACGATTGGCGGGCGCAGGGCCATTCGTTCGCGGGCCTGGCGGGTTACTCGTTCAGCGCCATCAACATCAGCGACGACAGTTCGATGCCGGAACAGACCCAGGGCTCCTGGGTCACCGCCGGCCTCTTCAGCGTGCTTCACCAGCCGCCGCTGATTGGCCGCGACTTCGAGCCCGGCGAGGATCAGCCGGGCGCCGAACCCGTCGTCATCATCGGCTACGACATCTGGAAGAACCGCTACAACTCGGATCCCGGCGTGCTCGGACGCACGCTTCGCGTCAATGGCCAGCCCTCGACCATCGTCGGCGTGATGCCGGCGAAGATGAAATTTCCCGAAAACAGCGAAATGTGGGTGGCGCGAGCGCCGACCGGAGCCCAGCGGAAACGATCGGCGAGGCAAATGAGCGTGTTTGGCCGGCTGGCGGACGGTGCCAGCCGTGAGGCGGCGACGGCGGAACTGAATGGCATCGCGCAGCAGATGATCGCCGCCTATCCGGACGATTCGAAGAACCTGGCGGGGATACGGCTCGAGACGCTGGTCGAGCGGTTCCTGGGCGGAGCGGCACGGCCCATGTTCATCACCGTGATGGGCGCCGTGATGTTCGTCCTGCTCATCGCCTGCGCGAACGTCGCGAACCTGCTGCTGTCGCGGTCGATCTATCGCGCGCGTGAGATCGCCGTGCGATTTTCGATGGGCGCCACGCGCTGGCGCATCGTCAGGCAACTGCTCGTCGAAAGCATCGTGCTCTCGAGCCTGGGCGGCGTCCTGGGCCTGGCCCTGGCCACGGTTGGTGTCGGGGCATTCAATGCCGCTGTGCAAACAACCGAGGGCGTGCCCTACTGGCTCGTGTTCACCATCGACTACCGCGTGCTGGCGTACGTCGCGGCCATCTGCGTCGGAACCGGAGTGCTGTTCGGCCTGGCGCCGGCGCTTCACGTCTCGAAGAACAACAACCATGACGTGCTGAAAGAGGGTGGCCGCGGGACCGCTGGCAATCGTCGGGCGCAATCGTTCAGCACCGGCATGGTGGTGGCCGAGTTGGCGCTAACGGTCGTATTGCTGTGCGGCGCCGGCTTGATGATCCGCAGCTTCAGCGCGCTTTACTCGGTCGACACCGGAATCCTGGTCGACGGGCTGATGCGGATGAAGCTGCAGTTGCCACCGGCCAGGTATCCGACAGCCGATGACCGGAACCGCTTTTTTCAACAACTGGAGCCGCGGCTCTCCGCCATTCCCGGCGTGGCCGCGGCAGTGACGACGGGTGTGCCGCCACTCGACGGCGAGGAACGGCGGCTGGAAGTCGATTCGCCGTCGCGGTCGGTCGATCCCCGTCCCGTCTTCGTGTCGACGGTGATCGTGACGCCGCGCTACTTTGAAGTGCTGGGCGTGCCGATGACGGCAGGCCGCGCGTTCACCCAGGACGACGGCGCCGCTGGCGCGGAATGCGTCATCATCAACCGGCAACTGGCCGAGGAATTCTTTCCTGGCGAGGAACCCGTCGGCCGGCGCATCCGTTTCGTGCGTCGCGATGGCGACGATGACATCCCGGCGCCCAACCCGGTGTGGCGCACCATCGTCGGCGTGAGCGGGCGCGTCCTGCAAGGGTCGCCTCGGGATGCCTATCGCAACGCGGTGGTTTACATTCCATTCCGCCAGGAGCCCCCACGAACCGCTTCACTCCTGGTTCGCAGCGCGATCGCGCCCGCAATGGTGATGGCCGCGGTTCGCCGCGAAGTGCAGGCTGTCGATCAGGATCAACCGGTGTTTACCATCCAGGCGGTGGCGCAATTGATCGAAGACGAGCAGAGCATCTACCGGATCTTTGCCGTCCTCTTCGCAGTGCTCGCGATTGTATGCGGTGATGGCCTACGCCGTGACCCAACGGACGCAGGAGATCGGCGTGCGCATGGCGGTGGGCGCACAGCGATGGCAAGTGTCGTGGATCTTCCTCAAGCGCGGGCTCCTCCAGCTGGCCGCTGGTCTTGTTCTGGGAATTCCGGTCGCCGTCGCGCTCAGCAATCTGGCGCGTTTCCAGCTCGTCGAGGTCGAACCAGGCGATCCACTCACGCTCGTTGTCATCAGCGTGGTGCTGGCCGCGGTCTCGCTGGCCGCGTGCCTGCTGCCCGTTCGCCGGGCCGCCAGGGTCGATCCCGTAGTCGCGCTGAGAGCGGACTGACGGAGAGCGAGGGCTTTAGCCCTCGCTGTATTGGAGAGCGTGGGCTTTAGCCCTCGCGGTATTGGAGAGCGTGGGCTTTAGC
>JBDTMB010000128.1:0-13131 GCA_039934485.1 Vicinamibacterales bacterium | reverse complement strand
TTATTGGTTATTGGTTATTGGTTATTGGTTATTGGTTATTGGTTATTGGTTATTCCGAGTACACCCTTTTCCCGCCGACCCAGGTCTGCGTTACGCGTAGGGAAGTGATCTCCTCGGGCGGCGTCTCGAACGGGTTGCCCGACAGCACCGCCAGGTCGGCCCACATCCCTTCGTGCAGGCGCCCGCGATTCCCCTCGTCTCCCGATGCGACGGCGGCTCCCCGAGTGTAGGCGTCCAGTGCCTCGTCCAGGGAAATGGCTTCGCCCTTGGCAATCCCGTGGCCATCCTCGTCGCGGCGGAGCATCGCCGCCTGAATGCCCAGGAGCGGTGAATCGTCTTCGACGACGGGCGCATCGGACGACAGCGCCACCGTGACGCCCGCGTCCAGCATCGATCGTACTGGATACGCGCGCGCCAACAGGGCATCGGGCAGGTACTGGCGAAAGTTGCGGCCGAGCGCATGGACGAACACCGTCTGCGGCACCGCAATCACGCCGAGCCTGGCCGCTCGCGCCAGGTGATCGGCGGTTGGCAGCCCGAAGTGCTCGATGCGATGGCGCAGCGGCCTTGCCCCGCCTGCCCTGAGCGAGCGCGAGCGAGTCGGGGGGAGCGCCTCGTAGACGCGCAACACTTGATCGATGGCCACGTCGCCGATCGCGTGCGTCGCAATTCGCCAACCCGCGTCGTGTGCTTCCCGGGCGAGCGCCAGCAGTTCTTCGTACTCGAAGCGCAAGACGCCCCGCGTGTCGGCATGCCGGTACGGCACGCTCAACGCCGCCGTGGCGCCGCTCAATCCGCCGTCGGCAAAGAATTTCGCCGTGTCGATGCGCAATCGATCCGACCGGTGGTGACGCGCGGGTAACGGCACCGGGCCCACGCCATCGACCAACCGCAGCGCCATCACGTTGATGCGGCTCGGCAGCCGCTCTTGCTGGTCCATCCGCAGGTAGGTGTCGATGAGCTCCGGCGCGACGCCCGCGTCGTTGGTGCTCGTGATGCCCAGCGACAACTGGTGCCGCATCGCCGCGGTAATCATCGCTTCGTAGTCGGCGGCTGAGGGCGGCGGCACGTGGCGCAGCACCAGCCCCATCGCCGTCTCGCGCAGCACCCCGGTGGGCTCCCCGTCGTGGCCGCGATCGATTTCGCCGCCCGAGGGAGCCGCGGTGTCGCGCGTGACCCCGGCCCGCTGCAGCGCCACGCTGTTGCACACGACCATGTGCGCGCACGTCCGCATCAAGACGACGGGCCGATCGGTGATGACTGCGTCCAGGTCGGCGCGCGTCGGCGGCCGGCGATCAGGGAAGCGGACCTCGTTGTAGCCGCGTCCTTGCAGCCAGGTACCGGGCGGGAGCTGGCCGGCCCTCTCCCGCAATCGCGCCGCCAGATCGTCAAGGCTTGCCGCCCCGCGCACGTCCAGCAGGGTCGTCAGCAGGTGCCCGATCTTCCAGATGTGCGCGTGGGCGTCAATCAGCCCGGGAATCAGTGTCTGCCCGGCCAGATCCACGACCTGCGTGTCACGTCCCCGCAGCGCGAGCACATCGTGGCCCGCGCCGACGGCGACAATGCGCCCGGTCGATGCGGCGAGTGCCGTCGCGTCGCGGCGCCCGCCGGGCCCCGTCCACAGGACGCCGTGGTGGAAGATCGTCTCGGCCGCGTCGGCGCGCATCGACGGCGGGCGGGTCAGGACTTGCCGGTGGCGGCGGCGGCCGGTGTGAGCAGGCGCGCCTCCACCTCGGTGAGGGCCTGCTCGATCACGGCGAGCGCCTCGCGCAGCTCGTCGTCGGTGATCACCAGCGGCGGCAGGAACCGGATGCCGTTGGTGAAGAGGCCGGCGCGCATGGCGATGACGCCCTTCTGGCACGCCGCCTTGATGATCGCCAGCGTTTCATCGGGCGCCGGCTGCCTGGTGGTGCGGTCTTTCACCAGCTCGATCAACATCATCGAGCCAAGGCCGCGCACGTCGCCGATCAGCGGATGACGGCTCTTCCAGCCTTCGAGGGTCTCCCGCAGCATGACGCCGATGCGCTCGGCCCGCGCCAGGAAGGCCGGCTGGCGCATCATCTCGATGGCGGCGATCGCCGCGACGCAGGTCAGGGGGTTGCCGCCGTAGGTGCCGCCCATGCCGCCCACGTGCGTCGCATCCATGATGTCGGCGCGGCCGGTGATCGCGCTCACCGGCATGCCGGCGCCGAGCGACTTGGCGGTGACGATGATGTCGGCGGCGATGCCGTAGTGCTCCAGCGCGAACAGCTTGCCCGTGCGCGCAAACCCGCACTGCACCTCGTCGGCGATCATCACGATGCCGTGCTGATCGCAGAGCTCGCGGATGCGGCGCATCACGCGCGGCGGCACGGGGACGAAGCCGCCCTCGCCCTGCACCGGCTCGATGATGATCGCCGCGACCTCGGACGGATCGACCTGCGCCGTGAAGGCATGCTCGAGCTGATGGATGGTCCACGTCACGCAGTGTTCCGCGGTCATGCCTTCGGGAGCACGGTAGGCGTTGGGCATCGGCAACCGGACGATTTCGCCGGCGAATGGGCCCATGCCTTTCTTGAAGAGCCCGTACTTGCTCGTGAGGCTCACCGCCAGCAGCGAACGGCCGTGGTAGGCGCCTTCGAAGCAGATGACGCCGGGCCGCCTGGTGAACGCCCGCGCCGCCTTGACGGCATTCTCCACCGCTTCCGCGCCGCTGTTGGAGAGCAGCGTCTTCTTGGCGAACGTCCCTGGCGTCACCTCGTTGAGCAGTTCGCACAGCCGGACGTAGGACTCGTAGGTCGCCACGAGCGAGCCCATGTGAATGAGCTTCGCAGCCTCGGCCTGGATCGCCTGGACCACCGGCGGCGGGCAGTGGCCCACCGCCAGCGCACCGATGCCGCCGGCGAAATCGATGAACGTGTTGCCGTCGACGTCGTGCACGAGGGCGCCGTCGGCGCGTTCCACGACGACGTCGGTCGCCTTGCCGAGGCCGGTGGGAACCGCCGCCAGTCGGCGCGCGAGCAACGCCTTGCTGCGTGGGCCAGGCACTTCAGTCTTGAGTTGAATCGATGACATCCCTCACTCCTTCGCTTGGTCGGCGGGCGCCAGCGGCCGCAACGCGCCCTCCACGTCCTTGGCCGCATCGAGCACGATCAACACACTGTAGTTGTCGCAGACTGGATCGCTCAAGTAATCCTTGAGCAGCGCCTGGAACTCGAAACCCACCTTCTGCTGCATGGAGAGCGTGGGGTCGTTGAGCCGGCCGCTGATCAGCCCCTCGTAGTATTGCTCGGCGCTCATCCGGTGCTTGACTGCGCCGAAACCGCTCATCATACCGGCGGTTACTTGCCCTTTGAGCCCCAGCGCCCACACCAGTTCCTGGCGCGCGGCGTACAGCGCCACCGCCAGTCCCCGCCCACGATACTCCGGGTGGACGCCGATGTCGGCGCCATACAGCCAGTCGCCGTCCGGCTCGTGCGAAGTCAACCAACCGCCCTGGATGATGTCGGCGAAGGTGTGCGAGCGGTCGTCGAAGTCGAAGTGCAGCCGGATGGTCGCCGTCGCGGCGACCACCACGTCGCGGTCGAGCCCGACGAGCTGTCCCTCGGGGAACAACTCAATGTGCTTCCGGTAGTGGGCGGCCTTGAAGCGCTCCTCGTCGGCCAGCGTCGGGAACACCGCCCGTTGGAGTTGTTCGAGTGCCTCGGCATGTTCCGGCCGCGCCGACGCGATCACCAGGCCGTTCGGCAGCACGCGCCGCATTGCCGGAGTATACTGCGCGCCGTGAAGCCTGTGAAAACGTCCGTCGCGATGTCGTGCACGCTGTGGGTTGCGGTTGCGTTCGCCGGGTGCGGTGCGCCGCCGCCCGCCGCAGGGCAGGTCGCGGATCTCTTGATTGTCAACGGCAGGGTGTTCACCGCCGGCGACCAGGGCGCCACCGCACAATCGGTCGCCATCGCGGGCCACACGATTCTCCGGGTCGGCACCGACCAGGAGCTCGCGGTGCTGAAGGGCCCCGACACGCGAGTCCTCGATGCCCATGGCGCCACCGTTGCGCCCGGGTTCAACGACTCGCACGTGCACTTCCTCAATGGCGGTGAATCGCTGGGCGACGTCGACCTCGCGGGGCTGGCGACCCTGGCGCAAGTGCAGAACGCGATTCGCGACTTCGCCGCCGCCAAGCCGGAGGCCGCATGGGTGAAGGGCCGTGGCTGGCTCTATTCGCCGTTCCCTGGCGGCAGCCCCACCAAAGCGCAGCTTGATGCCATCGTCGCCGACCGGCCCGCGGTGATGACCTGCTACGACGGCCACAGCATCTGGGTGAACTCGAAGGCGCTGGCGATGGCCGGCATTACCAGGAGCACGCCCAATCCCCCCAATGGCCTGATTGTGAAGGATCCGCGCACGGGTGAGCCGACGGGTCATCTGAAGGAATCGGCGACCGGGCTGGTGACCAAGATCATGCCGAAGCGCACCGACGCGGATCGGCGGGCGGCGCTGCGGACCGCGGTGGCGCATGCGCAACGCTTTGGCATCACCAGCGTGCAGAACGCCGGCAGCCCTCCGGAAGACATGGCGCTATTTGACGAGGCGCGGCGGGCGGGTGAGCTGCAGGTCAGGATGTACCTGGCCTTCTCGGTCAACGCGGCCACGACCGAGGCCGACCTCGATCACATGGAGGAGGTCCGGAAACAATTCCCGGATGACCCGACCTTGAAGACCGGTGCGGTGAAGATCTACGCGGACGGCGTCATCGAGAGCCGGACCGCGGCCCTGCTGGCGCCCTACACGAACCGCCGCGAGGCGGGCTCACCAAACCTGTCGGCCGACGAGATGAACCACCTGGTGGCGATGATCGACAAGCGCGGCTGGCAAATCTGGATCCACGCGATCGGCGATCGGGCGATTCGGATGTCGCTCGACGCGTTCGAGCAGGCGGCAGCGGCCAATCCCGCCCCCGCCCGCGGCCGGCGCCATCGCATCGAACACATCGAGACGGTCGATGCCGCCGACATCCCGCGCTTTGGGAAACTGGGAGTGATTGCCTCCCAGCAGCCGATGCACGTGCAACTGGGCGACATGAATTCGCTTCAGCCGTCGGGTCCGTGGCCGGACAACATCGGCCCCGAGCGCGCGTCGCGCGCGTGGGCGTGGAAGAGCATTCACGACGCCGGCGGACGGCTGGCGTTTGGCAGCGACTGGCCGGTGGCCCCGCTCGGGCCAGGACTCGGCTTGTGGCTGGCGACGACCAGGACGGGACCGGCGAACGCGGTCCCTCAGAAAATCACGATGCGTGACGCGATCAATGGCTACACGCTGTGGCCCGCATACGCGTCCTTCGAGGAGCAGCGCAAGGGCACCCTGGCACCGGGGATGCTGGCCGACGTGGTCGTGCTGACGACGGACATCCAGGCGCAGCCGCCGGTGAACCAGGACGACGTCGTGGTGGCGGCGACGATCTTCGACGGCAAGGTTGTTTACGAGCGCAAGTGAGTAGTGAGAAGTTAGAAGTGAGAAGTGAGAAGTGAGAAGTGAGAAGTGAGAAGTGAACAGGGCCGTCGAGGGTGTCAGAAATTTTGTGTGTGGGGTATTAGGATGAGGAGTCTGTATGCCCCGGACACCAAAGAGCGAGCGACGTGTGACGCGTCTGGCCCCTGTGCCCGACGCCGTATTGAACCAGTTTGCGCCTGACGGCCCGTTGACGGCCGCGGATGTCGAAGCCGCCACCCAGCGCTTCAAGAAAGCGCTCATCGAGCGGGCGTTGGGGGCCGAGCTCAGCCATCACCTGGGCTACGCGGCTGGCGAGGCGAAGCCCGACGAGGCGACCAATCACCGCAATGGCACGAGCGGCAAGACCGTGCTCACCGATGACGGGCCGATCGCGCTGGAGGTGCCCCGTGATCGGCACGGGACCTTCGAGCCCCAGCTCATTCCCAAACACGAGCGGCGCTTCACGGGGTTCGACGACAAGATCGTGGCGCTGTAGGCGCGCGGGTTGACGGTGCGCGAGATCCAAGCCTTCCTCAAAGAGATGTACGCCGTCGACGTCTCGCCGGATCTGATCAGCACGGTGACCGAGGCGGTGGTCGCGGAGGTCACCGCGTGGCAGGCGCGGCCCTGGATCGAGCAGACCGAAGGGGCGAAGTTCTGGCTCAAGGTGTTGACGGATCTCAAGGTGCGCGGCTGCCAGGATATTTTGATCGCCGTCACCGACGGCCTGAAAGGCATGAGCGAGGCGCTGGGCGCCGCGTTTCCCGCGACGACGCTCCAGACCTGCATGGCCCGCGGGGCCGCCGGTTCCCCACGGCGATCACGGCCTGGCGACGCGCGTGGACCCACGTCATCCCGTTCTTCGCATTTCCGCCGCACGTTCGGCCGGTCATCTACACGACCAACGCGCTCGAAAGCGTGCATGCTCGCGTCCGCAAGATCATCAAAACCCGCGGCCACTTTCCGACGGACGAGGCCGCGACCAAACTCGAGTGGCTCGCGTTGCGAAATATCACGGCCGAATGGATCCGGCCGGCCACCTACTGGAAAGAGGCGATGAACCAGTGCGCGATTCTTTACGAGGATCGCTTTACCATTCCTCGCGCGTAGAATGAACCGTCAACCCGCTCCACACACAGAAATCCTGACACTCCCGGGCCGTCTTCAGCCGGTATGAGTTCCACTTCTCACTTCTCACTTCTCACTTCTAACTTTCTACCCCTACGCCAGTAGATGTAGAACGGTAGGCCGAGAGCCACCAGCCCGAGGCCGGCGATTGACTCGGTTGGGCGTTCGGTCAAGGTATTCCAGACGAGCGCGAACGAGCCGAGCACATAGAGCGCCGGGATCACTGGGTAGCCGAGCGCGCGATAGGGCCGCGGCGCATCTGGGCGCCGGACCCGCAGCACGAAGATGGCCACGCCGCCGAGCGTGCCGAACAGCACCGACGCAAACGTCACGTAGGTAAACAGGGACTCGTAGCCGCCGGTGAGCGTCAGGAACGCGGACCACACGCTGGTGATGAGCAGCGCGACGTGTGGCGTGCGATAGACCGGATGCACGCGCGCCGCGGATCCGAAGAAGCGGCCATCGGCGGCCATCGCAAAACAGGTGCGCGACGACGCAATCACGCCGGCGACGTTGCAGCCAAAGGTCGACACCACCACGGTGGCGGCGACCAGCGCCGCGCCGGCCGGTCCCACCAGTGCGGTCACGGCCCTCTCCGCGATGCGGGTGACGCCGGACATTTCCTCGAGCGTCAGCGAGTAGACATAAGCGAGATTGGCGCTGACATAGATGGCGGTCAGCGCCAGCGTGCCGTAGATCAAGGCGCGCGGCACGTTACGCGCCGCGTCCTTGATTTCGCCCGCGGCAAACGCCACGTAGTACCACCCCTCGTAGGTCCACATCACGGCGATCATGATCACGCCGAACGACGCGAGCGGACGCGCCGCGCCGGCCGGCACCACCGGGCTGAAGACCGGATCGACGCGCAGGTAGGCAATGGCCAGCAGCGGCAGGACGATCAGCGCGGCGACCTTGGCCACCGTCAGCAGCGTGTTCGCGGCGTTGCCGCTGCGCACGCCGACGTAATTGATCGTGGTGATGATGGCAATCGAACCGGCGGCCACCAGCTGTCCGGCGCTGATGCGCCACGCACCCCAGGGCATGGCGAACGTGGCCAGCACGTGGCCGGTGCCGAGTGAAGGGAAGAAATAGCTGAAGTACTCGGCGAACCCGATGGCCACCGTGGCGACGCTGCCGGTGAGAATCACCAGGAGGCACGCCCACCCGAACAGGAAGCCCCACACCGGCCCGTAGGCTTCGCTCAGGAACACATAGAGCCCGCCCGAACGCGGGAACATCGACCCCATCTCGGCGTAGGTGAGGCCGCCCGCCATCGCGAGCAAACCGCCCGCCACCCACGCCGCCAGCACCAGCGATGTTGACGGCAGTTCCTGCACCATCAGGCCGGTGGTCAGGAAGATGCCCGATCCGACCACGCTGCCGATGACGAGCAGCGTGGCGCCCCACAGGCCGATGCCGCGCACCAGCTGCGCGTCGGCGTCGGTCGCCGGACGCTCGGCGGGACTCATCGGTACACGACCTTGCCGCCGACCAGCGTCATCTCGCAGCGCATCTCCTTCAGCGCCGCGGTCGGGACCTCGTACGGGTTGCGATCCCACACCGCCAGGTCGGCGGACTTGCCGGTCTCGATGGAACCGATGCGGTCTTCGAGGAACATCTGCCGTGCGGCCCAGATCGTGTACGACCTTAGCGCCGTCCGGATGTCCACCGACTCGGTCGTCCCGAAGGGTTTCGCGCCGTAGGTGCCGTTCAAGGTTTCGCGCGCGACCGCCGCCCACAGTCCATAGCGGACGGCAAACGGCGTCACCGGGTAATCGGAGCCCCCGCCCCATTGAATCCCTTTCCGCACGAAGGTCCGGAATGGGTCGAGGCGTTGATTGCGCAGCCGCCCGAAATTGCCGGCGTAGTTGTCGCCAATCCACCACATGAACGTGGACGAGGCCTCCGGGTAGGCGGCGTCGTAGTCCCGCTGTAGGCGCGCCATCGTGTCGATGGCGTGATCGGTGGGGATGTTGCCGTGGATAAGACCGTGGCGCAGCCCGCGCGTCGGCTTGGCCTGCAGCGCGCGGTCGTAGGTGTCGATCACCCAGTCGATTGCGCGATCGCCGATGGCGTGCGTGCTGACGTGGATGCCCGCATTGTGCAGCTCGGTGACGATCTGGCGATACGCGTCGGGCGGCGTCGAGGGATAGCCGGCGTTGCCCTTATCGACATCGGTCAGGTTCTTGTTCCAGTCGTCGTGCATCCACGCCGTGCGCGCGCCGCCGCTCCCATCCATGTACATCTTGACGCCGCCGGAGATCAGCATGGCGTCGCCGGCGAGGTCGGCTTGCCGTGGGTGGGCGAGGACACGGGCCATCACCGCCGCGCGATCCTCGAGATTGCGGGCGCCGGACCACAGGGCGAACACGCGGACGGTGAGCCGGCCCTCGCGCAGCAGCTCCTGGTACAGCTCCCACTTGCTTTCGCCGATGCCGGGGTCCTTCGCGCCGGTCATCCCTTCCTTGTTGAAGTCTTCGATGATCCTGATGAGCCCCTGCTTCTGCTGATCGCGCGTGAGGGGGGGCACCAGGCGGTTCACCAACCCCATCGCGGCTTCCTTCATCACCCCCGTCGGCGCGCCCTGCGCATCGCGATCGATGGTGCCGGCCGGCGGGTCTTTGGTGTCTTTCCGCACCTCGGCCATCTTCATCGCGTAGCTGTTGGCGACGCCGTAGTGCCCGGTCGTGTGCGTGAGCCACACCGGGTTGTTCGGGGCCACCGCGTCGAGATCGGCGGCGGTGAGGTAGCGTTGTTCGACGTACTTCCCTTCGTCCCAGCCGCGCCCCCGCACCCATTCGCCCGGCTTGAGCTTCGCCACCTGCGCCGCCACGCGCTTCTGCGCTTCGGCGATGGACTTGATGGAAGCGTCGCCGAGATCGACGGTGAACAGCGTGTCGGCCTCGGAGAAGTGGACGTGGGTGTCGATCAGGCCCGGTGTCACCGCCCGGCCGTGAAGATCGATCACTTCAGTGGCGCTGCCGATGCGGGCCTTGATCTGATCGGTGGTGCCGACGGCCGTGATCTTGCCGCCGGTGATGGCCACCGCCTGCGCCACCGAGTCACGGCTGTCAACGGTGAGGACGCTTCCATTAATCAGCGCGAGGTCGGCCGGAGCCTGTGCGTGCGGATCCGGCTGGCCGGCCCAGACAACCATCGCGCACAACGCAACCGCCAGGCCAACCCGCCGAATCGGACCAAGGTGCCAGTTCATGATGGCCACAGTCTAATCCCAACCATGTGGCCCGAAGGCCGGCAGCGCGTGCCTGCTAGATGGTGACCCCAAAGCGACGCGCGAGGGGGAAGGCGCACGCCATCGACAGCAGGCCGTAGACGATCAGCCAGTGCAGCTTCCAGCCGAACACGTCCATCCCCGGCTCCGGATAGGCCACGGCAATGCTGACGATGCGGGTGTCACCGGGCAACGGCGCCTCAGACGGATAGAGCACTTGATCCCCCAGGCCCGACGCCACGCGCATGGGCGAGCGGCGGCCAGGCCCGTTCGACATCAACAGCGACTTGGTCACCGCGATGTTTCCATCGTGAAAGGTGAGCGTGTAGGCACCCTCCGTGCGTGGCCGGATGCGCCAGACCACTTCGTTCGATCCTTCCAGCCGCACTGCGCCGGTCTCGAGGCCGACCTCGGGCGGCGCCTCCAGCGTCAGCGCCGTCGCCGCACCAACCGACGTGCCGGCTCCCGGCGTCAGCTGCACCGTGATCAACGCTGCCGCACCGGGCCGCAAGCCGTCGTATCCGTAGAAGGCCTGCAGTTGCGCGATGACGAGCACCAGCGGCACGCTCATCCACAGCAGCGGCACCAGGGACAGCAGGAGATACTGCCCATTGCGCACGAGCACCTCGCCGAAGGCGCGCAACATCGCGCGCGGTTCGTCGGCATAGAGGCGAATCTCGAACAGCGCCGCATGCATGCCGCGCTTGGTCTCGTTCATCGCTTTCTGATTCGACGTGCGCGCGACCACCACCAGCATCGCCGCGGCCGTGACGAGCGACACCAGCAGCAGGCTGACGAGCGGCGGCAGGCGCATCAGCGGACCGAGCACCGCATCGGACGCCGCCACCAGCGCGGAGTTCACCCACGCCAGGGCGCGTTCAGGAAATGTAGCCAAGCCCCTTCAGCTTCTTCTTGATGTCTTCCTCGGAGTCGGAGCCCTCGAGCTTGGCCAGCTCCTTCTCGATCACATGCGTGACGAACTCGTCCACCGACGAGTAGCCGGCGAGGTCGCTGTAACGCTTCACCTTCGCCAGCAGTGCCTTGTCCAACTTGATGCCCGAACCAAACATGTCAGCGCTCCTTGGTGAGGCGCTCCGCACCGCGCCCTGGAAAATCGTCGATGCCGAACTCCGCGAGCACCGCCGCGGCGAGATTCTCGATCGTCGGCGCCTCGCGCCGCAGCGGCCGGCTCGAGAGCAGGATGCCAGGGACCGTCAGGTGATCCATGCAATGATCGCCGCTCCACGCGCTGGTGTTGTCGACGATGACCTCCGGCGGCAGGCCGCCGAGCGCCGACTCGTCGGACCCGCGCGTGCCCTTGGCGTAGCCCACCACCAGGTCGGGCGCGATGTCCTCGTTGCCGGCCAGGTGATAGACCTCCTCGCGCCGGTACATCCTGGTGATGGCTGCGCTACCGGTCGCCGGGTCGATCGTGCCGAGCAGCTTCTCCGTAATCTCGTTCACCAGCGCCTGGCGCGCACCTGGTTCGACGATGCCGCCGGCTTCGCGCCCCTTGAGGTTCACGTACAGGCCGTTCAGGCCCACCGCATAGGCGCGGGTGTGCGTCCAATCCACGTTGCCGAAGAACCCGGGATCGTCGCGGCGGTTGGGATCGAGCAACGCCAGGTAGCCGTTGTCGCGAAGCCAGCTGTTCATGTGGAAGGCGCGGCGCCAGGAGGTGAAGCCGTGATCCGACATCACCACCAGGAGATCATTGGGCCCCAGCGTGGCGAGCGTGTCGCTGACAATTTTGTCGAGGCCCACGTACAGATCGTCGATCACGTGCGCGTTGGGTCCGTCGGTCACGGCGTTGTAGGCAGGGTGACCCGGGTCGCGCGCTCGCCACATCATGTGCGAGACCTGATCGACGTTGCCGAAATAGTAGAAGAGCAGTCCGTCCGAAAAGCGATCGAGCACGTACCGATACTGCCGCCGGTTCTCGTCGGCCGCCAGGCGCGCCTGGGCGAGGAACTCCGCGTCGGTGAGGACGCCGGTCTTGCGGCCCTTGGTGTCTTCGGGCATGCCCTGGGTGTAAAAACGTCCCGTCGCCCGCGATAGTTCCGCGGCGTAACTGTCGGGAAAGGACACCGGCATCGCCGGATCCTCCGGATCGATGTTGACGGGGCTGGCGTAGAGCTCGAAGAACGGGTCGAGTCCCTTCAGGTAGAAACGGACTTCGCCCGGCAGCGACTGCGTCGGGGCCAGTGGAAAACTCACCGGCAGCCAGTCGCTCCATTCGCCGACGGCAAGCAGCCGTTCCTCGGAACCGACGCTGAGCTTGACGTGCTTGCCCGCCTGGTCGACGCGTGCCGTGAACTCGGCGTGGACCTTCTCCGGTTTCTTGAGATACGGATTGTCAGGGCCCTCCAGGAATGCCTGGACCAGGCCGTCGCGCACCTTGACCGCGTGCACCACGCCGCCCGAGATGGCCTGGCCGGCGAGCGCGTACGGTTCGGACGTGTAGAACGCGAACGTGCCGTAGGTGCCGAGCAGGTCCGGCGTGCCCATGCCGCTCAGCTCGCGCGTTGCCGAGCCTGATGGCGGAAAGTTGGCCGGCATGCGGATGATGGTGGTGTCGATGCCCCGCGATTCGAGCACTTCCCAGAACGGCTGCCCGTGGCGAAGCGACTCGACGCGTCCGCTGGAGAGCGGCACCTGCCACCGGCCGAAGCCAAGCGTGCGGCCGCCCGGCTCGGTCCGCGTCGTCGACAAATAGGGCAGCATCGTCTTCGGGTCTCGATGCACGAAGTCGAAGATCCCGGTGCCCCCTGGATCGAGACCGCTGATGAAGGATGACCACGCGACCGGACTCTGCGGGGGAATGGTGGTGCCGAGCGCCGCGAAGCCGCCAGTCTCCGCCAGGCGCGCGAATCCCGGCAAGCGGCCGTCGGCGATCATCTGTTTGGTCAGTTCGTAATCGAGGCCATCGAAGCCCAGCACGATCACCTTGCGGCCAGACGGCGCGCGATGCCCGCACGCGCCCGCGGCGATTGCCGCGACGAGTGCCATGGTCGCCAGCGCCGCATATCCTGCGCGCGTCATGCGAGTCCCGCCAGCGGGCGGCCGTCCATGTGCGGCGGCGGGTCGATGCCGAACAGGCGGAGCGCCGTGGGCGCGATGTCGATGAGCGCGGGCTCCGCGGTGGTGATATTTCGATTGCAGAAGATCACTCCCGGGACCAGCCGCGGGTCGATGCAATGGTCGCCGCTCCAGGGTTTGAGGTTGTCTTCGAACACCGGCCCCGAGACCATGCCCGTGGCGCAGTCCCACGACGTGCGGTAGCCGGCGTTGTAGCCGATGAT
>JBDTMB010000127.1:0-13199 GCA_039934485.1 Vicinamibacterales bacterium | reverse complement strand
CGAGCGCCTGGCGCGCCCGCACCGGCAAGTCCGCTCCACACTGCGGAAGGCTGACGCCCCGGCATTCGGCATCCCTCAACGATTGCAGCACGGCTTGATTGCCGCGGACGATCTCCATCGCGTCGGCCAACGACAGTCGTGCCGCCCCAGCGTCGAGCGCCGACTGCCTGACGACCATCGGAGCCAGCTGTGCCGACAGCGTCACCCCGAGCACCGCGAGCCAAAGCGTCACGTGCCGTTCCATCAGCGTGGATTGTGCCACACCAGTCGCGGTGGCATACTCTCGGCATGAAACGACGAGACTTCCTGGTGAACTCCGCGCTGGCGCCGGTGGCGAGCGCCGCGCTGGCGGGCTTGGGCAACAGTCAGCAGCCAAGGCCGGCGACGCGAAAGATCCTGATTGCCGGCGGCGGCTTCGGCGAAGCCTTCATCCGCTACATGGCGACGCTCACCGGCAAGCCGCGTCCACGGATCTGCTACCTGCCCACCGCGTCCGCGGATTCCCAGAGCGGCATCGTCGCGTGGTACAAGAGCTGCGCCAATCTCGAGGTAACGCCGCTCGTGCAGGAGAGCTTCATCGCCAGCACGCAGCAACATCAAAGCTGGGAGGAAGTCTTCCTGTCGATGGACGGCATCGTCTGCTCGGGCGGCAACACGCTCAATCAACAGGCGATCTGGAAGGCGCAGGGCATCGACGTCGTCCTCAGGAAGGCCTGGGACCAGGGCGTGGTCCTCGGCGGCGCGAGCGCGGGTTCCCTCTGCTGGTTCGAGGAAGGCACCACCGACTCGCGGCCGAAGGAGCTCTCGACGGTGCAAGGCCTCGGGTTCCTGAAAGGCAGCCACTCGCCTCACTACGATCGCGAGCCGGGACGCCGGCCGCTCTACCAGAAGCTGATCGGCTCGGGCGAGATGAAGCCGGGCTATGCCTGCGACAACGACGCGGGGATCTATTTCGAAGACAACGTCGTGAAGCGCGTGGTGGCGACGCGGCCGGAGGCGAAGGTCTATTACGTCAGCGTCGTCGGCGGCAAGGTCGTCGAAAAGCTGATGGAGCCCGAACGGATTACTTAATCACCTTCTTGATCGCGTCAACCGTGAGGTTGGCGCGAATCTCGACCAGCTTCTTGCCGTTGGCGATCGTCGTCTCGATGGGCAGCAGGGTCTGGCCGTTGATCGACGCCTTGCCAGCGGCCTTGCGCTCGTTGAAGCGGATCTTTTCCGGATCGACAGTGGCGATGATCGAGTTCACGCTGTAGTCGTCGTGAATGCCGTCATCACCGGTCTTCGGAATCCCGAGTGACGCCCAGGCCCCATCGGCCGCCTCCCAACTGTCGTAGTACTCCTTGATGTAGTGAATGGTGGTGTCCGAACCCGCCCAGGCCGCCGTGAGCTTCTTGGCCACGGCATCGAGCCCGCGCTGATTGCCGCCGCTATCGCCAAGCAGGATGACGTGCTTGAAGCCGTTGGTCTTGAGGCTCTGCGCTTCGTCTTCGACCAGCGCCTCGTAGGTCTCCTGCCGGAGCTGCAGGGTTCCCGGCGTCGTGGAGAAGTTGCCGGGCTCGAACGGAATGGCCGGCGCGATCAGGGCGGTCCCCAGCTTGCGCGCGATCGCCTCGGCCGTGGCGCGCAGCACGTAGACGTGCTTGCCGGTGGCGACGTAGGGACCGTTCTGCTCCGTGCTGCCAGCGACCACGAGCGCGGTCGTCTTCCCGGCCTTCAGGTTGTCGCGGACTTCCATCCACGTCAGCTCTTCAATCCAGACGCTGTCGTGGGCGGCGATGGGACTCGGCGTGGTGAGGTCGAAGGCGCGCCGTTGCGCGGCCAGCGGGCTGGACACCGTCAACAGCAGTAGTGCGGCACAGGCGGCTCGGTGACAGGTCATCGTCGAATTCTCCCACACATCACAGTTTCAGCAGGTCCACGGCGTTGCGCCAATAGATCCGCTCCCGCTCTTCGTGTGAAATCGGCAAGCGATCGATGATGCCGATCGTTTCGCGGATGTACATCGAGCCCTTCTCCGGATCAAACGGCGCGTCGGAGGCGAACAGCACGTGATCGACACCGAAGAACTTCAGACCGCACACGGTGGCGTCGTAGGCGCCAAAGAGAGCGGTGTCGCCGTAAAACATCCTGAAGTAGTCCAGCGGCCGCTTCTTCAGCCGCTTCAACACAAGCGAGTAGTCCTCATCGGAGGTGCGGGCGCCGAGTTGATCCATGCCGGGACCGAGCCGCCCCTCGAAGTAGGGCGCCATGGCGCCCATGTGATGAGTGATGATCTTGATGCCAGGGAATCGATCGAACAGGCCGGAGAACACCAGGCGGGCCATCGCGGCGCTGGTGTCGTACGGCCAGCCGAACGTCCACCAGATTTCGTAGAGCGAGCGATCCTCTGACGTGAAATCCGCGGAGTCGGCGCTGCGGTACGGATGCAGCCAGATCGGCAGATCGTGCTTCGCCATGGCCGCAAACAGCGGCTGGAATTCAGGCGCATCGAGCGCCTTGCCGCCGATGTTGGAGAAGATTTGCACACCGCGCGCGCCGAGAGCGCCAATCGCGCGATCGATTTCCAGCAGCGTGGCGTCGGGATCGTTCAGCGGCAATGCGGCAATGAATCCCGGAAATCGATCCGGATACTGGCGCACGAGGTCCGCCATGCCGTCGTTGGCGCGTTGCGCCAGGTCAACCGCCTCCGTCGGGTTGGCGTAAGACTCGATCGGCGGAGTGGCGATGGAGAGGACCTGCTGATAGTCCTCGAAGGCATCCATGACCCGGAAACGGACCTCGAGATCGACCAGCATCGGCACGCCGCGCATGCGCTTGCCGGTGTCCTTGAACCCGGGCGCCACCTCGTTCATGCGCGAGACGTACCGCTCGGGGAGCACGTGGGTGAAGATGTCGATTTTGCGCATCGGCGGACGCGCTTACCCGGGTTTCCGGCCGGCGAGGAACCACTGGAAGGCCTCGCGCACGACCGGCAACGGCGTGCCGTGGCCGCCCTCGTATTCCTTGTAGGTCACGTCGTAACCTTCCGCCTTCAACTCCGGGACGTAGAGTCGGGCGGTGCGATCGATCGGCATCTGGTGGTCGTCGATGCCGTGAGCCAGGAAGATCTTCGGCTTGCCCTTCTTCCTGAATGGCAGCATGAGGCCGCCGGAAAAGATCATCAGGTGATTGAACACCTCGCCGTAGGCCAGCCCCATCCCCAGCGCGTAGCCGGCGCCGTCGGAGTGGCCGCCGAGCGCGACGTACTCGGGGTCGACGTCGAGGATTTCGGTGACATGCCGGTAGGCCGGGCCGAGATATCGCACATCGGCATCGAAGCCGGGGATGGACTGGCCCCAGGTGAGGCCGCGCGAATCGGGCGCGATGATGATGACGCCGAATTCCTCCGCAAGCGGGAAGGTGTAGCGAACGCCTTCCCCCCCTCCGCCAAACCCGTGGAGCATCATCAGCAGCGGCATCGGCGCGCCGTCCTTGTAACTCTTCGGCACATACAAGGTGCCATCGCGATCGTCCTCGAGGCCGAGTTTGGTGGCCCCGTACGGAATGGGATCCTGCGGCCCGCGCAACTGGCCGCTCTCGCTCCGCGCGGCGTGCAACAGGCCAAGAGCGCCGGCCGCACCCAGAGTGAGAAATCGACGCCGCTCCATGGGCAAGACGTTACTACGGAATGTCCCGCGGGGTGGCGCCAATCCGCGTTCGGTACGCGATCAAACCAGGAAGGCACGCAGTCGCGTCAGTTCGGCGTCGAGCTCGCGCTTGAAGACGGCATCGCGCGGCCGCGTGTCGACAAAACCGAACTGCACGTCGAGGGCATCGCCCTTGCCGGCCGCATTGCACCAGCCCACGACCCGGTCGCGCCACAGCAATGGCAGCGCGTAGTAGCCAAGCTTACGCTTGGCGGCTGGCGTGTAGGCCTCGAAGCGATAGGCCCATCCCCAGAGCAACTCGAAACGCCGTCGATCCCACACCACCGGATCGAATGGCGACAGCAGGCGCACGGCTTCACCAGCGTCATGCCTGCCCGGCCGATCGCCTTCCGGCCAGTACCAGTCCACCTCGCCAACTCGCGCGTGCGCCAGGCGCTGCTTGGCCCGCGGGATCGCCTTCTTCAACCGTCCCGCCCACTGCGGGGCCGCGTAGCGAAGTCGTCCAATGAGCCCGGCAAGACTGGCCGACGGCAGCGGCGCGTACTTGTTGACGATGATGTCGATCAGGGCGTCGAGGTGCGCGTCGGCATCGGCCGGCGCCGGCGCCGGCTCCTGGACGGCGTACACCCGGACGCCGCTGTCGCGCCTCGCCACCCGCAGCAAGCCGAGATAGTGCAGGTCACCCAGCAGGTGCGTCGTCGCGTTCGACGAGCCGCCCCAGTAGTTGGTGGCTTTGCCGTGCGCGAAGCGCGCCTCGATTTCCCGCGGATGCGCCGTGCCCCGCTCGCGGATGAACTCAACCAGCGCCTGCCCGCGCCGCTTCCGGCCCGCGCCCCACCCGCCGAGCTTTTCGCGCGGGTGCATCCGCAGGTAGTCGTCGCGGTGCAGGAAGCCGTAGTTGACGAAGAACCCTTCCTCGAGATCGAGCCTCGGATAGCGGCGCTCGAGGTCGCCGGCCTTGTAGCCCTTGACCCGATGACGCAGCGTCAGGTCCTGCGCCCGCGCCGGGGCGCGGATCGGATCGGCCTGGACGAACCCGAGCTTGCGAAGCGCACGCGTCAGTGTGGTGGGTGGAAACAGGCTTCGTGCGACGGCGTAGCGTCGCAGGTCCTCACGCGAGATGGCCATGGGCACGGCGGATTCTGATCTCTATTCCGGAATCTGCAAGGCAAAGACGGCCACAAATCTTCTCATCTCGCTCTCCCGATCATCGGCTCGCCCGCGTGGTCAATAGATAGGCGGCAAACAACACCACCATCACGCCATCAATCGCGATGGCCGCGCCGGCCTGCGCGCCCAGGAAGCGCGAGCCCTGCGACAGGACGAGGCCGATGAACACCAGCTTGCTGGCGCCGGCCACGGCAAGGACGAGCGAGCGGCTCAGCGGAGCAAACGCGCCGTAAATCAACATCGCGCCGACCAGGCCAATGAGCGCGCCCCAGTTGCGGACGACCACGTCGGCCACCGGGCCCTCGATCGCTTCACCGAACGTCGAGCGCAGCGCCGCCTGTGGCGCCAACGCCGCGTAAAACATCGTGGACGTCAACAGGCCTGACACCAGCATGATCCACTTCATGTTCGCCACGATCCACTGCATGACGCTGCTCCTGGGTTGGGTGGTGCCGGCGTTATTGGGGCCTCGCGCCGCAATACTTGCTGCCGCGGCAATGGGTCGGGACGTAGACTTCGGCTTGAATCAGCCACCGGCCATCGACCTTGCGCCACTGCGCGAGGTAGGTCCCGCCGATCACCATCGCGCCATCCGGCTCGGTCCACCGCCCGGTCCACTCGCCACGCTCGGACGCCACCGCCCACTGCGGGTAGACGTCGACCGTGCCGGCTTGTCGGACATAGACCGTGTCGGGCCGGCTCGTGAACTGCGTCGCCATGCGTTGCTGGTTGGCAGCGCGACCGGCCACCTGCGCGCTCGTCGAGGACACCACGTGCACGTCCTCCATCCACTCGCGCGCGATGGCCACGGGATCATGCGCGGCGATGGCGGCATTCGAGCGGGTCCGGGCTTCGCGAATCATCTGTTCGTCGGTTGGCTGTTGCATGGCGACGATGAGAAACAATATGGCAGCCGTCACGGCTTTGCACTCCTATTCCTGCTGTTGAAGGCGAACGCGCGCCACGCGTGCGGGCTTCCGGGGCGCCTGGTCACCGCTGCTCCGCTGCCGGCGTACCCATCGATCGCGCGCGTCCTCGGCGCCCTGCAGTGGGCCCGCGTAGTTCTTGCGGGTTTGCGCCAGGGCGGCCTCGGAACCCGGGGCGTGGGAATAGACCGCCAAGCGGGGCTTGATCCGCGCGAACAACTGACCCGCCTGCTCCGCGGTGGTGTGGTGGGCGATGATCGACTCCGTGACCGCCTGGTTGGTCGAACCGGCCCGTAACCAGATCATGTCACGCAGATTCCGGATCTCCTGCTGGCTGGATGGCGCGTCACAAATCCACCACGGTGGCTAGCCCAACTCATAGTTCAGCGTCAGAGGATGCTCGGTCCCGTGCCCAACCGCCGACGTGCCCTCGCCGCGCAGGCCCTGAAGTTCTCCCGTGCCGGATCCAGGGATCACGACATAGGACTCCTTCGCCACGCCGTTCTCGAAGACCCCAGTGCGTTGGAGCACGAAGCTGCCCGCTTTCCCGGCGACGTGCCCGACGACACGCTCGAGGCCGACGAACGTCGCCGAGCCGGCGCTGCGGTACATCATCAAGTATTCGACATGCCCCTCGCCCGCAATATCGCCGGTGAACGTCTTGGTGACGGCGGCCCGGGTCAGCTTGGGCAGGTCCTGGCCCTCAACATAAGGCTTCTCGTCCCAGCTCTTGATGGTGAATCGGGAGTTCGCAACGTTCTTCATGTTTCTACCTCGCCAGGTGATCCGGACCTATCAGGCGCCCCTGGAGCGCGCCGCGCAATGGTCAAAACAGGCCCCAGCGCTTGACGCGGGACTTGTAAACCTCGTACTCCTTGCCATGGGCGAGAAGAAGACGCTTCTCCTCAGCCGGCACGATGTAGAAGGCCAGGAAGAGAAAGAACAGCGGGCCGTGCAGGAGGAATGGATCAAGCGTACCGAAGAGGAGCGTAAGCCCGAGGAACGGGAGGAAGTCGAGGAGGTAGAAAGGATTGCGCGCGGCGGAGAAGGGGAACTCCGTGATCAGTTCCCTGGCGTGCTCTCTAAACATGGGACTTGCGCGGTGTCTGGCGAAGAACTTGACCATCCACATCTTGCTGGCGAGGAATACGACGACGCACGGCACAAACAGGGCCCAGCCGAGAAGCGTGGCGGCCGGGGGAGTGCGCAGAACGGGCAGGAGCCAGACCCCGAACGCCCATTGCCCGAGAATGACCAGCAACTGGATCAGGAACATTTGGGGTGGCTGGATTCTGACTTCTCTTTCAGCCATGGTTACTTCGACCCACCCTGATGTCTTCCCATTCGCACCCATTGTCACCGAGAAAGCGCGTTTGGGCGCGCCAAAACACTCTGGGCCGGGCTCCGCGGTGCCCAACGATCGGCTGCAGCGCCTTGTTGGACAGAGAACCCCGCGCCGAGAAGCCGGAAACTTGAAAGACAAGGTCATCCACGGATTAAGGGATTAAGGGGATTCGAACCGCAGCTCACTGGTCCGCGTCGGCGAAATGGAGCGGCCTGCGGCGGCCGAAGGCCGCAGTAACGCCTGGCAAGGCAGGCGCCCGCAGGCCTCATTCCGAATCCTTAAATCCGTGAAATCCGTGGACGCATTTCTTGTTCAGGTGACGTACTTCTTCAGCAGACTGCTAGACCATCCCACACACGGAAAGTGGACACGATGATGGCCACACCAAGAATGGATCTGACCGCGTTTATTGGCACGCTGCTCGTAGAGCAAGACGGGGAACGCCTCTGCGGCCGATTGAAAATTACCCTTCTTCACGTTGTATGCGTAAAGAACAACACTGCTCTCATTGCCGACGACCTGAATGGTTCCCTCGAATTTCGTGAAACTACCCCCTCCCCACAAAAGCAGTTTAGCCACTTGGTTCCTGTCGTGTCCTCCTTCTGAGATGAGACGGTCTTGATGGTCCACTGGGACTTGGTGTTGTCGGTCACCACCGCAACGGGAGCCTGTTTCTTCACTAGCGCCGCCGCGATGGCTGAGCCGAAATCGATTCGCTTCGCTTTGTCCTTGGAATTCCCAGCGTCGACTGTTTCGGTGGCCTCGATGTAAACCCGAGGGGTGTCCGCCGCCACGACTGTCGACGCGAACAGCATGAGCGCTACAAGGGTGCGCTCTAGCGCGAGTTGCCTCCTGACCGACAGCGCTCGATGCGGTGAATCTCCGGCGAAGTTCAGGTGGGTCTAACCTTGCCGCGCCGCGATCGGCGCGCGAATCGGGCGGCCGGGCCGGACCGCGGTTACGCTGCCGCCGTCAACGACGGTCTGGCCACCGATGACGACATAGGGAATGCCGGCCGACGGGATGGAGGCGTCTTCATACGTGGACCGATCGATCACCGTCGCCGGATCGAAGATCGTGAGATCGGCATCGGCGCCGACCTTGATGCGACCCTTCCTGGCCATCGCTGGCGTACGCCGCTCGAGCCGCCGCGCCGGCTCCAGCGTCATCCGCCGGAGGGCGTCCATCAGTGGCACAACCTTGCCCTCGCGGACGTACTTCCCCAGCACCTTCGCGAAGGTTCCGGACGTGCGCGGGTGCCCCCGGCCGCTTTCGATGAACCCGTCGCTCGCGATCATCGCCAGGGGGCTCGCAATGGCTGCGCGCGTCTGCTCCTCCGTGCGACCGTGGATGATCACGGTGCCGCCTGCCGCCCGGGCTTTCTCGAACGTGGCGCGTGTCAGGCGCTCGCCGGTCGACACGAGCTGGTGCAGGCCGAACTTCGCGTCAGGCCAGCTTTTCCAGTCGTCGAACAACGCCGACTGGATTTCGGTCATGCCCGCGCCATACGGATAGGCTTCGGTTGTCACGTCCTGACCCGCATCGCGCGCGGCCGTGATGGCCGCCAGAAACGCCTCGATGTCCGCATCCGCGGACGAGTTCACATGCACGATGTGCAAGGCGGTGTGCGCCGCGGCGGCCGCCGCGAGCGTCTCCTGCAGGCCTTTCAGTCCACCGCGCATGTGAATGTGAGCCGTCACGCCGCCCGCCGCCGCCACCCGGAACATGCGCTCGATTTCTGACATGGGCGCCCCGGGCGTGTAGGCACTCCCAAAGCCCATCGCCACCGCGCCCTGCGCCAGCCCTTCGCGCAGGATGGCTTCCATCGCCGCCATCTGCGCTTCGTTCGCCGACCCGCTGCCGCCGACGCCGGCGGGCAGGAGGCCCGTGCCGGGATCGCCCAGCACCTTCATACGCGCCGGGATGTGCCCGACGGCCACCCCGTAGTTCACGATCTGACCGCCTTCGCGCGCCGCATACCACGCCGCCACATCCGCGGTGCCCACCTCGAGCTCGAAGGCCGACGTGACGCCGTCACGAACCATCATGCGATACGACTCTTCCTGCTGGCCGTGCTCGTGCAGGTCGATGAAGCCGGGCGCGACGATGTGGCGCGAGGCGTCGATCACGCGGGCCCCCTCGAGCGGCGTGGTGGACACCGCCTCAATGGTCCCGCCGCGAATTCCAATGTGACGCACACCGTCGAGGCCAGATTCGGGATCGATGACGCGGCCGTTGGCCACGACCAGGTCGTAGGGCGGCGGTGGCGCCGGCTTGGGCGCGCACGCGGCGAGCGTGATGACGCTGGCGGCGATCAGGAGAGTGCGTGCACGGATCATGGGGGCCGAGGTTAGCACAGGGTACGGCGCCCCAGATGGCCAGCGTTACGGACCAGTTCCCTCAGGGTCGATGAACGGTTCCACGGCGTCCTTCGCAGCAGCGCTGGCGACGAATTTGCGATATCTGCCCCCCGGTCCCACTAAGACTACCAACCTGCGGACGCGCATCACCCTCGGCGCCCGAACGTCCGGATGATGCCACAAACGCGCGCCGCCGCCGGGTTCATGCGCAGGTCAGACGGCATTCTCGACACGGGGCCAATTCCACGCGTACCAAACTGCCAGAGCAGTGAGCCCCGCCTCGAGGCCAGCGAAAAGCTTGTAGAAGTACCAAGGGGTTGCGTACATGAGAAGAGCCAACAAGAGCGTAAAGAAGGTCCCGAACACGATGTTGAGGATTCTGCTGTAGCGGGCGGGCAGCGCCAGCGATAGGAACACCATGAGGCTGGCGACGATCATCAAGGCCGAAGTGCCCACCAACACCTCTTGAGTCACGGTTCCGAGCGGTCCCATCTTTCCCTGCAACATGCTGTCCAGTTTCCCCGGCACATAAAGTTCGAAGTAGTCGCAGTAGATGTAGCAGAACATCGTCGACGTCCACAGCGCACTCAGCTTCGACTTCACATGAACTGTTGGATCGGTCAAGTGCGCCAAGCAATGCTCCTTGTTGATCGGGAGACTACTGCCGTCAACGCCTCCGCGCGGTGGTCAGGCTGTGGCCGCATCATGCACCACGTCGCGTCCGACGCGGTGGTGATTCTCGACGTGTTCGCCAAGAACACCGCAGCCACACCCACGGGCGTGCTTGACACGTGCCGCAAGCGACTGGGGTCCAGTCAGTCGCACGTGGCCAAGATGGAGGCCGCCGATTCGTCGGTGAGTCTCGACCTGATGATGCGGTCGTTATTGAGCATCGGTGCAACAGCTGGCGAGATCGCGAGACTGATCAAAAAAACCGAGGTTGCCATATCAACGGCCAGGCTTCAGCCGCGGCGGCTCATTATCACCCGCGCCGCCGTCGGCTGCAAGCCGCGTTAGGCAGCGTCCGAAGGCGCCACGCACTCGTTCCGTAACGACTGCTACGTGTAGGTCCGCGGATGTGTCGACTTCTATCGGCAGCCCTAGTTCGAGGGGCGCCAAGCCAGCCAGCGCTTCGATACTGGTCAGGATTTCCGCATGGCTCCGCTGCGCGTCGAGGTGTCCCGGATGGCGGTGTCGTTGAAGAAATCGAGCCGCCGCGACTTGTGACGGACAGGAGCACCGAACATTCACGATGACCTCCGACAGGCCCGACAACCATTCCGTGGATGTCCCCGAGTCCGCTGGCATTCCCGGGACCCGCCAGTGCGAGACGAGCACTGCCCCCGCCGATGCGGTGGCCGTGGCCTGAAGCACTGCGTCGCTCTCCCGGCTCAGCGCGCGCCTCCACACAGCATCGCCGATTCCCCGTGATTCGAACAGGCGCTGCAGGATATCGTCTTTATCGATGAAGGCGAGGTTTAAGGCGGCCGCAAGTTGTCGCCCGAGTGTCGTCTTGCCACTCCCAGGCAAACCGGATACAACCGCGAATGGCCTCATCATCCCGTGATTCAATCAGCTGCGTAACTCCCGGCGTCAGCGGTGCGCCGACAACTTCAAGAATAAAGACGACGCTGGTTGGCGCGTCCGCTGCATGCCGTCGTTAGGCGCGGTCGTCTCCGCCCGCCCTACTTCCTTCCGCTTAAGTTCATCTTCACCACTTCTTTGAACTTTGCTGCCCTCTCCGCCTCACTCAGCGATAACGCCCACTGCCACGCCGACTCGTAATCGTATATCCCCTTCCTCTTCTTCTCGACCTCCACCATCTCGCCCGCAAACTCCTTCCCATACAGCTTCGTCCACACATCGTAGAGGTAGAGAAACAGTACCCTGTGCTCGTCCAGTTCTTTAGGCCGCCGTCTAACCTGAATGTTGAGCCTGTGCCCCAGTTCGTGCACCAGCGTCGCTTTCTTGACGCCCTCGGGGTAACTCGCCCTCAGCCTCATGGGCCTGTCCGCGAACCCCGAATCGCTTACACCTTCGTAAACGATGGCGCGGACGTCCGTTTCCTGAAACTTCAGTCCTGAAACCTGCTCCATGGCCTCGACCATCCTTCTGCCCTCTGCATCCCAGATGGATTGATACTGCTTAGTCGCGTCATTGAATTTCCCGGACGCGGGGGTGAAGTTGAGCCGTAAGGTCGCTGGTTGCGCGAGAGAAGTCACGGCTAGCGTGATTAGAGTAATAAAGGAGAGTTGTAACATTGATACGTCTCCTTACCAGATAAGTCGTAGACGAATCCGCACGCGACCGAACCACGGGCTCCTCCGCGCCTAACGCTACGAATGAGCCGGGCGCCTCGGCGACATGATAGCCTGAGACAATTGGCGCGTCGGCTCCCTTCGTCTGTTAGCCTGCGCTATTTCATTCGGTTGTATTTCCTCAACGCCGCAACCACCCGATCGCCCGGCAAACCAAACGATCGAATACCGTCTGCGCCCGTCATCGTTTGTGCTGCGAGCATGGCGTTGACAACGGCTTCTTCGGTCGCGTCAATGGTCGCCTGAAAAAGCGGATTGATCCGGTCGTTGGGGAGCATGTTCAGGGCCGGAGTGCCATCAGGACGCGCGGCGCCGGGATTTGCGGTCGAAAATGCCAGGAAGAGATCGCCGGAGGAATTGCCGGCCCAGCTGCCAAGCCGGCCGAGCCCCATCCCCACACGCCGGGCGATGCGCTCGAGTTGATGCGGGAGGAGGGGCGCATCGGTTGCCACAATCACGATGATGGAACCACGACCTTCATTATCAGCCGCGACGGGCGCGCTCCTTGCCCCGCCGTTCGCCGGGCACGGTGGGATCTGCCTGGTCCACGGTCGCGACAAAGGTTGGGGCAGCACTGTGCACTGGCCGAGATCCGTAATCTCCGGCCTGATCGGCACTCCAAGGATTCTTAAATCGCCGCCGTAATTGCATTGCACGAGGACGCCAATCGTGTAGCCGCCTTGTTCCGCCGACAGCACACGGGACGAGGTGCCGATACCGCCCTTGAATCCATTGCAGCCCATTCCGGTGCCACCACCGACAGCTCCTTCCTCGACCGGTCCGGGTCTCGCCCGATCGAGAGCCTGAAAGGCGTGGGCCGGCTTCACGTGTTCGCCGTTGGCGTCGTTCAGCGCATCGAACGTCTCGGCGACGATCGGGTAGGTGAACACGAAGTCTCGCCCGTTCCGTAATTGCCATTGGATCGCTGCATCGCGCACGGTGCCCACGCTGTGGGTGCCAGTCAAGAGGATCGGCCCCTCGAGAAACCCGGATTCCTTGATCCAGTTGATGCCGGTCATGTCACCGTTGCCGTTCAGATTGAACGTGGCCGCGAACACTGGATCCCAGTTGCCGCGCGGCCGCGGAAGAATGGCGGTGACGCCGGTGCGGATCGGACCTTGCCCCGGCACCAGCTTGCCGTCGCCTTCGATAAGGGTGACATGTCCCACAGCGATTCCGGCGACATCGGTGATGGCATTGGCCGGGCCCGTTTGGCCAGCGAACGGAATGCCGAGGTCGCGTCCGCGAGGCCGAGTCTGTGCCGTGCTCGGGATTGTTGCTGTTGCTGCCACCAGAAGGGCGAGGACGACCCGCATAGGACCTGCTCCTTTCAGACGTCGCGGCTTGAGTGTGATCCTTCGCTTCATTGGTCCTCCTCCGGCAGCAGGCTAACGTCAGCGCTGAGCCGCAGCGCTCTCGACCTTGTTTGC
>JBDTMB010000126.1:0-13209 GCA_039934485.1 Vicinamibacterales bacterium | reverse complement strand
CGCTGATGACGGAATGATGAAGAGACTCACGCTCCCCATGCTTGCGACCTCCGGCGCCATGTTGTTGGCGGCGCCCTGGCTGATCAACAACGCGCCCTACGAGTCGACGATGGGGCTGGTCCAGAAGATCTTCTATTTCCACTTCCCGTCGGCCATCCTGTTCATGATTTCCGCGCTGACGTGCGGCGTGCACAGCGCCAACTATCTGTTCCGGAAGAAGGCCGGCTCGGACGCCTGGGCCGTGGCCGCGGCGGAGCTGGCGCTGGTGTTTGGCGCGATTACGCTCGTCACCGGGCCGCTCTGGGCCCGCAAGGCGTGGGGCGTGTGGTGGGTCTGGGACGTGCGGCTGACGTCGAGCCTGTTGCTGTGGATGATCTTCGCCGCCTACTCGCTTCTGCGCCGGTTCGGCGGGCCGGGCTCGGAAAAGCTGAGCGCCGGCATGGCGCTGTTCGGCATGGCCAACGTGCCGTTCATCTACGTCTCGGTCAACGTGTGGCGCACGCTGCACCCGATGACGTCCGTGGTGCCGACGCTGCCCGTGGACATGGGCGCGGTGCTGTGGTTTTGTTTTGCCGCGTTCTTCCTCCTGTTCCTCGCGCTCCTGAACCTGCGGGCCAACCTGGCCAGGCAGGAAGCGCGGGTTGAAGAACTCTTTCTCGCCGAGGATTAGGGCCGCAGATGACGCAGATGACCAAGACACTTCACCGCCAACTGCCCACGTTGACGCGCTGGGCGCTCCTGATTGGCTTCCTGGCCGTGGGCGCGTCCATGGCGTGGGCGCAACAGCCTCCGGCGAACGAAGGCTTCCTTCCGTTGAGCGAAGTGCCGGCAGGGGAGCAGATCCCCGCCATCAGCCTCGTCGCTTCCGCTTACGGTTTCGTGTGGGTGGCGTTTATTGCCTACGTCTGGTCACTCGCGTCACGCCTGAAGAAGGTCGAACGCGAAATCGGCCAGCTCGAACAGCGGGGTCACTAGATGGACATCGGCATGCCGAATGCGGCGCACTTCATCTTCATTCCCGCCGTGCTCATCGTCGGCGTGGTGATTGGCTGGGTGCTGGGCTCCCGCGCGGCGGCAGACGCCATCGCCTTCGAAGCGAAGAAGAAGGAAGAGCGGAAGGCGAGAGCCGCCAAGCCTGAAGCCTGAAGCCCCCGAAGCCTGCAGTCCGTAGCCTGCAGCCTGTCTTACCGTCCTAGCGCCAGGCGCTGGGCGAGCACCTCGGGAAGTCCCTCGGCGAGGATCCGCGCCTGGGCGGCCGCGATCGGATACTCCACGCGGTAAATCGTCGCTTCACGTTGTTCCGTGTCCACGATCGCAAATCCAGCCCGCGGATCGCCGTCGCGCGGCTGGCCTACAGAGCCCGGATTGATCAGGTAGCGGTTGGTCTCCATCAACGGAATGGTCAGCGGCCGCTGATCCTCGGCGGTCGACAACCCGAACTGCTCCTTCGACAAGTAGTGGCCCACCTGGACGTGCGTATGGCCGAACAGGCAGAGCGGGCGGCGCGCGGTGTGCAGCGCGCGCAGGGCGTCGAGGTCGTCGAAGACGTAGGCATCTTCGTCGAAGGGCGTGCCGTGGCAGATCTCGATCATCTCGTCGACGCTGGTCGGCCCGGCCGGCAGGTTCGCGAGCCACTCGCGGTTCTCCGGCGACAGCGCGTCGTGGGTCCAGCGGATCGCGCTCCGCGCGACCGCGTTGAAGCCCTCGGGGCTCTCCACGCCCGAGCCGACCTTGTCGTGGTTGCCGCGGATGATGGCGAACGGCGCGAGCGCCCTCACCCGTTCGACGATGGCGTTTGGATCCGCGCCGTAGCCGACCAGGTCGCCGAGCACCAGCACCCGCTCGTAGACGAGCGGTTTCGCGGCGGCCATGACGCTCTCGTAGGCCTCGAGATTGGCGTGAATATCGCTGATTACCAGGTAGCGCATCAGGTCCCTAACCACTCCACAATTTGATCGACCAGCTCCTCCACGGAGCCGCGTCCGGCGTCGACGCGCAGGTGCGCCTGGCCATAAGCCGTGAGGCGCTGATTATAAAGCTGTTCCATCTCCAGTCGATCGGCAGCCAGCGGGCGGCGCCCGTCGAGGGGGACCCGGCCGAGCACGGTGGCAAACGGGGCATCCAGCCACACCACGGCGCCATCGCGAAGCATCAACTCCCGGTTGGCCGGATCGGAAAACGTGCCTCCACCCGACGCCACGACGGCGCCGCGCTCGGGCAGCAGGCCGATCAGGACCTCCCGCTCGCGCGCCCGGAAGTAGGGCTCGCCGTCCTGCCGGAAGATGGTGGGAATGTCGCGCCGCTCCTCGCGCTCGATCACGGTGTCGACGTCCTCGGCCTTCCAGTCGAGCCGTTTGGCGAGGGCGCGGGCCACGGTGCTTTTCCCGGCGCCCATGAATCCCACCAGGTAGATCTTATCGGCCTTCACCGAGCCGCCCGAGATCTTCGAAGAAGGAGGGGTACGACACCGCGACGACGCCGGCGCCTTCGATCAGCGTCGGCCCGGTCGCGCCCAGCGCGGCGATCGCAAACGCCATGGCGAGGCGGTGGTCGCCGTGGGCATGGACGGTGCCGCCGCGCAGCGGCCGCGTCGCCCGGATCTGAAAGCCGTCGGGCTGCTCGTCGGCATCGGCGCCCATCGCGCGAAGGCCGGCGACGAGCTCGGCGATGCGATCGCTCTCCTTGACGCGCAACTCGCCGGCGCCCGACACCGTGATGCTGCCGCCGAAGGTGCCGAGGGCGCCCAGCACCGGCAACTCATCGATGATCTCGGGCACCTCGCCTGGCGCGATCACCAGGTCGACGAGGGCCTGGTGCCGGACGCGGAGGCGGCCCACGGGCTCGCCGTGCCATTCATCCTCGATCGTCTCGTCGACCATGGCCCCGGCGCGGCGCAACACGTCGAGCAGCGCGGCGCGCGTGGGATTGAGGCCGACGTCGGCAATGGTGACGTCCGACCCCGGCAGCGCGGCTGCCGCAATCGCGAAAAACGCCGCTGACGAGAGGTCGCCGGGCACGCGCAGCTCGCGGCCGGTGAGCAGCAGGCCGCCGGTGAGCGAGATGGCGCGGCCGCGAATTTCAAGCGAGGCACCGAACGCCGCCAGCGCGCGCTCCGTATGATCACGAGTAGAGGCCGGCTCGACCACGCGCGTTTCTCCCCGCGCCTGGAGCCCGGCGAGCAGCACGGCCGATTTCACCTGGGCGCTTGGCACGTCGGGCTCGAAGGCGATGCCGGCGAGATCGCCGCCGCGAATGACCAACGGCGGACGGTCGCCCGCCGCCGCCTGGATCGCGGCGCCCATGCGGGTCAACGGCGCGATGATGCGGCGCATCGGGCGGCGGGTGAGTGACGCGTCGCCGATCAGGGTGGCCGTGAAGGGATGCGCGGCCAGCACGCCGCTCAGCATGCGCATGGTGCTGCCGGAATTGCCGCAATCGAGCGCGGCCGCCGGCGCGAGGAGTCCCCGGACGCCGCGCCCCTGGATCCGGATCGTTGGCGGATCGGTGTCGCGCGAAGCCGGGGTTCGTGAGACGATAGCGCCCAGCGCATGGACGCAGGCCAGCGTCGAGGCGCAGTCGCCTCCCGGCGCGTAGTTGGCCACGGTGGAGTGTCCATCGGCAAGTGCCGATAACAGGGCGTAACGATGAGAGATGGATTTGTCGCCGGGAACACGCAGCACGCCGCCGACGGCGCGCACGGGAGACACGGCGATCGCGTCGGCCAGGTGCATGACGCTCAACTATAGCAACTTGACCCGCTTTGAAGCGCTATGGTACTTAACCTTCACATGCTCCGTCCGGTCCGCATAGGGATCCCCCTCCGCAGATGACCCCACACAATGTTATTCGCGTCGAGTTTGGCAGCGCTTTCGACATGCTCGACTTCGTGCAGGTCGTGAGCGATCACGTTGGACGGATGGCGGGGCTCGACGAGGATCAGAACCACTGGGTCAGCGTCGCGATCCGCGAGTCGGTGGTTAACGCCATCAAGCATGGCAACAGGAACGATTCTTCGAAGAAGGTGATCGTGGAGTTCAGCCCGGTCCCGCCCACCGAGCCGCGCGAACTGGTCATCAGGATTGAAGACCAGGGCGACGGCTTCGAGCCCGAAGAAGTGGCCGATCCCCTGGCCCCCGAAAACATCCTCAAGTCGAGCGGCCGCGGCATCTTTCTCATCCGCAATTTCATGGACGAAGTGACACACCGCAAGATTCCCGGCGGGGGCATGGAGATCCGGATGGTCAAGAAGGTCGCGCCCTCCGAACCGTGAGCAGCATCGACCCGAGGTTCCTCGCCACCGCGGTCGAGACCGTGGTCCGTGCGGGCGATCTGCAGATGGCCAAGTTCGGCACCGGCATCCGCATCGACAAGAAGGGCACCATCGACCTGGTCACCGAGGTCGATTTCGAAGTGGAGCGCATGTTCCGCGCGCTCGTCGCCGAACGCTTTCCCGATCATGATGTGCTGGCCGAGGAGATCGCGGTCCAGTCCACCGGCGCCTCGCATCGCTGGGTGTTCGACCCGCTCGACGGCACCACCAATTTCGCGCACGGCGTGCCGATTTTTTGCGCGTCGCTGGCGCTCGAGATCGACGGCGAGGCGGTCGTCGCCGCGGTCTTCGACCCCAACCGCCGCGAGCTCTTCACCGCTGAACGCGGCATCGGATCGTGGCTCAACGGCCACCGCCTGAAGACCTCCGCCGCGCCGACGGTGATCGAGTCGATGTTGGTCACCGGCTTCCCCTACAGCGTCCACCAGCAGGCCGACGAGTTCCTCCGCGTCTTCGGCAACGTCCTCAGGCACGCGCGCGCCGTCCGCCGGCTGGGATCGGCCGCCATCGATCTGTGCTGGGTGGCCGCGGGGCGGATGGACGGGTTCTGGGAAGCCAGCCTCAATCCCTGGGACACGCGCGCCGCGGCGCTGATTCTCGAGGAGGCCGGCGGCCGCGTGACAGGCATGGACGGCACCGCGTGGGACGCGTATCGCGGCGACATCCTCGGCACCAACGGCCCGATCCACGACGAAGTTTTAGCTCTCCTGCGGATGTGAGCTGGACCGCAGGGCACATCTGGCGATCTTTTGATCTGGTGATCGTGTGATCGATCTATTGATCGGTTGAACTGCCGATCTTTTGATCTGTTGCGTGAGCTGCTGAGGCGCCGCGATCACCCGCTCAAAAGATCATGAGATGCAAGAATCATCGAAGGCTCCGCAGCGGATGCTCTTGAAAGAACGCCCACATCTGACCCGTGGCGTCGATGCTGCGGGTGGTGGGGCCGACGAACCATTCCGGCAGTGGCCCGCCGCCAGGCCAGGTGTGGCCCCCGCCCTTGACGGTGTAAAGCACCACCGCCGCGTCGCCGGCGCAGGCGATGTATTCGAGGCGGGTGACATCGGCCGCGACCACTGATTCGACGGGAGTGGTTCCGCAGCGATTTCTTTGCGCCCAGTTCTTCGTCCAGGTCAACACATTCGGAAACGTGTTGGTGGCGACCCACGACGTCCCGCCGGTGTACGGAACCTGTCGATCGGCCGTTCCATGGAAGGCAATCATTGGTACGGGCCGGCGATCCGTACACCAGCTCCACGGCAGCAGGTGAGCCGCGCCGACCATTCCGACCGCGGCGATCCGATCGGACAGCGTGCAGGACAGCACAAACGACATCCCGCCGCCATTGGAGAGGCCGTTGGCATAGATTCTCGCCGGGTCGATGTTGTACGCCGCCTCGAGGGTGTCGATCAACTCCGAGATGAATCGGACATCCTTCGTGAGACCGGCGCCGCCGTCCGCACGCCAGATCCTGGGCCCGTTGCCGCTGATTCCAGACGGGTAGACGACGATGAGCCCCAGGCGCTCGGCCACCGCGTTCCACCGACTCGTGTCCATTTGCGCGGCTGGCCACATCGAGGCGCCGTGCATGCTGATGACCAGGGGCGTCGGCTTGGAGCGATCGTAGCTACCAGGAACATACAGCAGGTACTCCCGCTGCTCACCGGACGAGACCATGTTGCCGTTGTTGCGATTCCGGGCGTGGTAAGACCCGGCCTCGATTAGGACGAGCGCCACCGGCAAGTTGAGGCAGACCAGCACGGCCGCGATCACCATCTTCCGATTAGTCATGGTTTATCGATGCCGATTCCACGCCAGCGCCAGCGGTGCCGCGGACACGCGCGCCAGCGGGATGGCCAGGATCGCGACGAGCGCGAGCACGTAGCTCGGGACGAATGGCGTGGAGAACACCCACACCAGCAGGCCGTAGAGCGCCAGCACGGCCGCCATCCAACCGGCCGCGCCGATCATCAGCGTACGGTCGCTCAGCAGCCGGAGGCGATAGAGGCGCGTGGCGACCCAGGTCGCGGCGGACATCTTGAAGCCGGCCAGCACCGCGAGGATCCAGGGCCAGGCGTCCCATAGCGCGGCCCTCACCGCCCGGTCGTCGTGGATCCATTGCGAGACTGGACCAATGACGACGAGGAACGACAGCGTCAGGAACAGGCTCGATCTGACGAGCCATTCTCGGCCGGTCAGGCCGATGCACAAACTCTGCGCGAGCCGCTTCCATGTCGATGCCAGCAATCCCGAGCATCCCAGGAGCCCGACGACGATTGCGCGGGGTGTCCCGACGCCGTCGATGATCTCACGGGCAGTTTCGATCACGAGCGGCGCGGTACCCGACAGGGCGAGCGCGATCGGAATCGCGACGGCGACCAGCAGCCACGCGGCCAGCGTGCTCCAGATCGCCATGTGCAGCTTGGCGGCGACGAGCGCCGCGCTTGTCATCGGCCGGGTCGCGGTGAATGGCGTCACCCCGTACGAATCGCGCCCGTCGGGATTCGGCCTGCTCGTCGAACCCGCGACCAACGAGGCCAGCCACGGCGGAGTGAGCAGCACGCCGATCAGAATGAGGCTGACGAAGACCGGTGACTCGACGATGAACAGCAGGCCCAGTTCGAACGGCAGCAGGATGGCGACCCATCCCGGCAGCGTCCGGCCGTGCCGCCGCCACTCGAACCACCGTTGCGCGCTGGCCGGTGAAGAAAAATCGTCTCGCCGCCGCGGCAGCACGTCCGAAATCCGTCCGAGCCAATCGACCGGGATCCGCCAGTCGGGCACGTCGCCGCGACGGGCGCGCCGAACGGCGTACCACGCGGCGAGATAGGCGAGCGGAATCTGGGGTGCCAGGAAGGCGGCGATCAACGGTTCCGGCGTCCTGGAATCGATGGCCACGAACACGACCGCGTCGAGCGTCACCAGCCACGACACGGCGACGATCACGCGCATCCCGGCCAAGCCGTACGGCATCCACATCAGCGCCTGCGTCCAGGCGAGAAAGGCCGCGGCCAGCATCGCCGGCCAGATGAATGGCAGATCGATGCCCCACGGCCACCGCGCCAGGAGTGCTGCGAGCAGCCACAGACTCGCCATCGCCGCGGTGCCGTACAGCATCGGCCAACCCGCCAGCGCGGCGGTCGTCATCGGCAACGTGAACATGCGGGCGGGATAGATCGACGGGCGCGCCGCCAGGTTGCCTGACAGGCCGAAGCTGAACACCGCGAGGCCATACATGAACGTCACCGAAAACGGCACGATGGCCAGTGCGGCGAGGCCATTGGGAGGATCCAGCCTGACGTGGCCCGGCCCGATGATCAGGAGCTTGAACGCGCCCAAGACAAGCAAGTAGACGGCCAGGGCCATCAGCTCCCATCGATGCCGGTGGTGAAATTCCCACGCGATTGCGGCGGCGGGGGAACGCATGGGTTACGCGTCGGGCTCCGACGCTGCGGCCATCCCGACATGAGCGACGAAGATTTCATCGAGTGAGGCGCCGCGGTGCGATGCCTTGAGGTCGGCAAGTGGCCCGCTCAACACGATCCTGCCGTGACTGATCATCGTGACGTGATCGGCCACCTGTTCCACCTCCTCCAACAGGTGCGATGAGAAGAGCACCGTACGGCCTTCGTCGGCGATAGTGCGAATCACGGCACCGAGAATGTCGCGGCGAACGATGGGATCGAGGCCGGACGACGGTTCATCCAGCACCAGGAGTTCGGGTCGATAGGCCAGCGCGATCAGCAGTCCCATCCGCGCCTTCTGTCCCTTGGACAGGGTCCGGATTCTCGCCGTCGCGTCGAGGGCAAACGATCGCCGCAACTCCTCCGCATACACATCGTCCCACCCTGGATAGAACGCGCGCGAATAGCGGATGAGCTCGTCAACGCGCATCCAGCCTGGGATGTCGTTTTCCTCGGAGAGATAGCCGATCCGCGAGAGTACCGCCACCGGATCGGCGACGGGATCGAGGCCGAAGACGCGCACCGAGCCGCTTTCCGCCCTGAGCAGGCCCAGGAGATGCTTGATCAGCGTCGTCTTGCCCGCGCCGTTCGCACCGACGAGGCCGTAGACCGCACCGCGCGGCAAGGTCAGGCTGACTGCGGCCAGGGCCGTCCTGGCCCCGAAGCGGCGCGTTAGCTTCGACACGCTGATGACCGGCTCTGGCATCCTCGTACCACCTATCGGCGTCGATACAGCGCCACGTTGCCGCCTTCGCATATTCGATCGAATCCATCCAGGAAGAATGGCGCCGCCTTCTGCCGTTGATATAACACATCGCCGCCCTCGGCGACTTCCTCCACGAGGACCCACCCGGCCAGTGACGCCGGCCCCTTCGACAGCGCGAAGTCCCAGAGCGGGCCGCTGCCTTCGTGGATGAAGTCCGCGATGTTGAAACCTTCGAGCGACAGCTCCTGCATGTAGTGGGCGAGCGCGCCCATGCTGGCCATGATTGAGGTGCCGTCATAACCCTGGCGCAGGCACGCCGTCACCTGCCGCCGGCCGATGCCGTTGGCGCGATCGAGTTGCGCCTCCCGGAGCATCGGGGCATCGCGATCGAAGGGTTGGACCTGCAGCAGGACCGCCGCAAGCATGGCCGCGGCGGCGAACGGGGCCAGGCGTTGCAGCAGGCCGACGCCGGTGCCAACCACGAGGGCGCAGCCCACGACGAGCGGCACCTCGTATCGAATGCGGAACGGATGGCCGGAGAAGTACGCATAGCAGGGTAGCGCGCCCGCCGCGAGCAGGGCCAGGGACATCAGCAGCGCGCTCTCGGCGCGCTTGACCAGCGCGATCACCACGAGCGACATCGCGAGGATCATCGCGCCGGCGACCAGGCGCGTGCCGCCCAGATCTTCCGTGCCCTTGACGAGCGCATCCCACACTGCCGTTGGGCGCCCTTGCAGTTCCGGATCCGGGACGAAGAAGCCGCCGGTGACAAACCAGTGGCTGGTGGTGATGCGGCTCATGAGCACGAAGAACACCACCGCGCCGGCCGGGTAGACGGCAAGGCGCAGCATCTGGCCGACGACCAGCGGCAGCGCCGTGCCCCGCCGCCACTTGGCAAAGGCCGACGCCACCATCGCGGCGGCGATCACCGGCCAGGCTTCGTAACGGGTGAGTGCCGCGAGGACAATCGTCCAGCCTGCCGCCCGGCGAATCTCCACCGCGTCCTGGAGGGCCCACTCCGTGAGATGGAGGACGACGAGCGCCGTGAGACCGAAGAGCAGCGGCTCGGTCATCGGCGTGCTCTGCAAGTACAGGACGTCGGGGTTGAGCGCGAATAGCGCGGCCGCCAGCGTCGCGCCGGCTCGAGAGCCGGTGAGCTTCATCACGATCGCCGAGAGGCACGCCGCCGTGATCGCAAACGACACGACCGACATCGCGATCGCGGAAGCGCCGGTGCGATAGAAGAAATCGATCTGCACCGGCAGCGCGTTCAGGACGTGCGGCAGCGGCAGCCAGACGGCGCCGATCTGTTCCCAGCTCGGAGTCAGGCTATCGAGGATGCGCCGGGCCACCACCAGGTGCGCCTTGGCGTCGTAATGGCTGAGGGACAGGCCTGCAGAAACGTAAACCCACGTGGCCGCCAGGCCAAGGATGGCGGCGAGGCCGCCGAGCAGACGCGAAAGGGGATCGAAAGAGGGCACCGTCTCGATATATAATGCCTCGATTATCCCCGCGGATCGCGCGCCGCCGCGGGTTGAAGCCTCCACTAGATGACTCCCGAACTTTCCATCGTCATCCCGGTTCGCAACGAGTCGCCCAACATCAAGCCGCTCATCGACGAACTGACCCAGACGCTCGGCCGGTACGGGCGCAGCTACGAGCTGGTGATCGTCGACGATGGGAGCCTGGACGATACGTTTGAGCAGCTGGCCGCGCTGCAGTCGCGCGACGAGCGGCTGCGCGTGATCCGGTTCCGCCGCAACTTCGGCCAGACGGCCGCGTTTGCGGCCGGCATCGCGCATGCCCGCGGCAAGCTGATCGTCACCTCCGACGGCGATCTCCAGAACGATCCGGCCGACATCCCCGCCATGGTGGCGCTCATCGAGCGGGGCCACGACATCGTGTGCGGGTGGCGCAAGGACCGCAAGGACTTCTTCATCACCCGCCGGGTGCCGTCGATGCTGGCCAACAAGCTGATTTCGTGGGCCACCGGCGTGCCGCTGCACGACTACGGTTGCTCCCTCAAGGTCTTCCGCGCTGAGGTGATCAAGCCGCTGCGGCTCTACGGCGAGATGCACCGGTTCCTGCCCGCGATCGCGAGCCAGATGGGCGTGAGCATCGCCGAAGTGGTGGTGAACCACCGGCCGCGCCGCGCCGGCATGACTAAGTACGGGCTGTCCCGCACCATCCGCGTGGTGCTCGACCTCGCCACCGTGAAGTTCCTCCTGAGCTACTCGACACGGCCGTTGCAGATCTTCGGCCTGGTCGGCCTGATGACCGGCGGGCTCGGCCTGCTGATCAACTTGTGGCTGGCCTACGTGCGGCTGTTCCAGCACCAGGGCATTGCCGAGCGGCCGCTGCTGTTGCTGGGCGTGATGCTGGTCTTCATCGGCGTCCAGCTCCTGACCTTCGGCCTGCTGGCCGAAGTGATGGCGCGCACCTACTACGAGTCGCAGGACAAGCCCACCTACGTGATTCGCGAAGTCCGCGAGACGCCGGACTTCGCCACCTCGCAGCGCTCATGACGGACCGACCCGCGCGTGAACACGACCCGCGGATCACCGTCATCCAGCAGGAGCTGTTCGACGAGCGGCGATCGAGCGCCGACAAGTATCGCGACCTGGTGATCGGCCGTCCCGGTTGGGGCCCGCTGCTCGCCTACGAGTTCGTGATGATCATCTCGAGCTGGGTGCCGGGCGCGCTCGGCCTCGTGCTGCGATCGCGCTTGTATCCCCTCATCCTCGGCGGCGTGGGCCGCAACGTCGTCTTCGGCGTGAACGTCACGGTGCGCCATCCGCACAAGATCCGCATCGGCGACAACGTGGTGATCGATGATGCGTGTTGCCTGGATGCGAAAGGCCAGGACAACCAGGGCATCAGCATCGGCAACGGCGTGTTCGTCGGCCGCAACACCATCCTCAGCTGCAAGAACGGCGACATCGTCATCGATGACCGTGCGAACATCGGCTTCAACTGCGAGGTGTTCTCGGCGTCCCGGGTCCACATCGGCAAGGACACCCTGACGGCCGCCTATACGTACCTGGTCGGCGGCGATCACCTGTACGATCGCACCGACATCCCGGTGCTGCAGCAGGGGCGGACGGCCCGCGGCATCACGGTGGGCGACGGCGCCTGGCTGGGCGCGCACGTGGTGGTCACCGACGGCTCGTCGGTGGGACGGGACGCGATCATCGGCGCGGGCGCGGTGGTCGTGGGAGAGATTCCTGAGTTTGCGATTGCGACCGGAATCCCGGCGAAGGTAACGCGCGATCGCCGCAGCCCGTGGCCCCCGTAGCCTGCAGCCTGGAGCCTGAAGCCTGATATGTGCGGCATCGTCGGTATCGTCGAGCGGGACCTGGAGCGTCCCGTCCTCCGGGAAGACCTCCAAAAGATGGTGCGCACGCTGGTCCATCGCGGCCCGGATGAAGAGGGCAGCGTGGTGTTCGGCGGCGTCGGCCTCGGCATGCGCCGGCTCGCCATCGTCGATCTCGCCACCGGCCAACAGCCCATCCTCAACGAGGGCGGCAACGTCAAGATCGTCGCCAACGGCGAGATTTACAACTTCCTCGAGCTGCAACACGAGCTCGAGGCCCACGGGCACACGTTTCGGTCCCGCGCCTCCGACATCGAGGTCCTGGTGCACGCCTACGAGCAGTGGGGCGTGGACTTCCTGCCGCGCCTGCGCGGCATGTTCGCGCTGGCCATCTGGGATGGCCGCACGCGGACGCTGATCGCGGCTCGTGACCGCGCCGGCGAAAAGCCGCTCTATTGGACGCTGACCTCGCAGGGCCTGCTCCTGGCCTCGGAGGTCAAGGCGCTGCTCGTGCGGCCCGAGGTGTCGCGCGAGCTCGACCCGGTGGCGCTCGACCAGTTCCTGACCTATGAATACGTCATCGCCCCGCGCACGATTCTCAAGGGCGTCCAGAAGCTGCCGGCGGCGCACTACCTGCGGTACCACGACGGCGACGTCTCGGTGCATCGCTACTGGGATGCGGGCGCGGTGCCGGTCCGCCGCGACTGGAAAGACGACGAGGCGGCCGACGCGCTGCGCGCGGCGCTGCGCAAGGCGGTGTCTCGCCAGTTGATGGCCGATGTGCCGCTCGGCGCGTTCCTCTCCGGCGGCATCGATTCGAGCACGCTCGTGGCTTTCATGAGCGAGGCCTCCACGCAACCGGTGAACAGCTTCAGCATCGGCTTCGCCGACGGGACCTACAACGAGCTGCCGTACGCGCGGGAAGTGGCGGCGCTCTTCAAGACCCATCATCGCGAGCGCACGGTGTCGCCGGACCTTGGCGACCTGTTCGAGAAGCTGATCGTCCACCTCGACGAGCCGTTTGCGGACGTGTCGCTCTTTCCCACGTTCTCGGTGTCTCAGCTGGCGAGAGAGCACGTCAAGTGCGTGCTCTCCGGCGACGGCGGCGACGAATTGTTTGGCGGCTACGACACCTACGAGGCGCAGGCGCTGGCGACGCGCCTCGGATCGGTGGGCGAGGCGCTGATGGCGCTGCTGGCGGGCGTGGCCGCGGCGCTGCCGCCCACCGAGAAGAAGAAGGGCCTGGTCAACAAGCTGAAACGCTTCAGCGCGGGTGCGACGGCGGCGCCGGCCGATCTTGGGCATTACCGGTGGATGGTCTACCTGGCCTCGCGCGCCAAGGCGCGGCTCTATGCGCCGGCGCTGCAGGACGCGCTCCGCGGCTCCGACGTGTTTG
>JBDTMB010000125.1:0-13265 GCA_039934485.1 Vicinamibacterales bacterium | reverse complement strand
ACGTTCACCGGGGTCCTGGACCAATCGCTGTGCACCGACCAGGTCGCGTGCCTCATGGAGCGGTGCGCCGCGCATACCGAAGTCGCGTCCACGCGACCCTTCCATAACGCCTCGGAACTGGGCCACGCCATCATCCAGACGCGTCACGAGATCGTGCCCCGCTATCTCGCCGAATGCGCGGAACGGATCCTGGCGTATCGGCCGACGATGGTTGGCTTCACGTGCATGTTCGACCAGACGCTGGCGTCGGCCGCACTGGCGTCGCTAATCCGGGAACGGCAGCCGGACATCCTGATCGTCTTCGGCGGCTATGCGCTCGAGGGACCGCCCGGCGCGGAGGTCCTGCGCGCCTTTCCTCATATCGACGCCGTCGCGACCGGCGACGGCGAGCCGGTGATTGGGCGGCTCGCCCAGGCGTCGATCGGCGCCTGCTGCCTCAGCGAGATCCCAGGGGTGATGACCCAGGATCAGCCACGCGCCGCGGTGCGGCCGCAAGCCGACTTGCGGACCAGCGCCGAGCCGGATTACGACGACTGGTATGCGGACCTCACCTCCTTGCGCGAGCGCGACCGCGTCACGGTGCGCACCACGGCCCTGCCCGTCGAAAGCTCGCGCGGCTGCTGGTGGGGACAGAAGCATCACTGCGTGTTCTGCGGCATCGACGAGGAGACGTTGAAATACCGCAACAAGGATGCCCCCACGGTCCTGGGCATGCTGGCGCGGATCCGGGAGCGCTACGGCGTGAACGTGCCGATGCGCTTTTCCGACTACATCTTCCCGCACAATTTCTTCACCGAACTGCTGCCCCAGCTCGCCGCCGTTCAGCCGCGGTACGATCTGCAGTGCGAGATCAAGGCCAACCAGACCACGGACCGGGTCAAGGCGTTTGCCGAGGCGGGGTTTTCCGAGTTACAGCCGGGGATCGAATCCTTCGACTCAAACGTGTTGCGGTTGATGGACAATGGAGTGAGCGGCATCCAGAACGTTCACCTACTGCGCCAGGGTTACGTGCACGGCATCCAGATCAACTACAACATCCTCTACGGATTGCCCGGCGAACAACCCGAGTGGTACGACCGCATGGTGCAACGGTTGCCGCGCCTGTTCCACCTGACGCCGCCGATCACGCGCACCGAGACGATCGTGACGAGGTTTGCGCCCCTGCAGATGAACCCCGGCCGCTTCGGGGTGAAGGTCCAGCCCAGGCACCATCGCTGCTACGACGCGTTGTTCTCGGCACAATTCCTGGCAAACACCGGTTTCACGCTGGACAACTACGCCTACTACTTCGATCGCAATTTCGACTACGAGCCAGACGCCGAACCCCACTACTGGGCGCTGCTGCGGCAGGTCGATCACTGGAAGCGGCAGCATCGCGAGCGGGTGGTGGACCTGTCCTGGAAGCCGGCGGGCGCCGAGATCGTCGTCTCGGATAGCCGGCCCACGCGCGAGGTCGAGCGCGTCGTCGGCGGCACCGAAAAAGACGTGTTCCTGGCGTGCGCCGAGGCCCCCGTGCGCAAGACCGTCATCGCGCAGCAGCTCGGCGCCAGCGCCGACGAGATCGCGCGATGCCTCGCCTCGCTCGATGAACAGGAACTCATCTGGGCCGAGGATGACTACATTGTCGGCCTCGCGATACCGGAAGCGGTCGTCCAACAGCACCGGTCGAAAGGCTGGCAGCAACAGTGGACGGCGCTCTTCTCGTAACCGATACCTGGCGGCGCCGGAGCGCTATTGCCGCGCGATCTTTTCGTAGTAGCCGGTAGTCTTCAGCCGAATCGTCACCGGCTCCCACGTCAGGTTCTGCCAGAACCAGCCGTGCCGGCCGTCGAACGGCGCGTGGAAGGTGCCGTGCGCGCTCGCGGCTTCCTCCCCTTTCCAATAGCTGGTCGCGCCGGAGCCGTCCAGCGGCTCGCCGTGCATGTCGAACTCCACCGTGCCGCCGTCGACGGTCCAGCCAAACACGTAGCTCTCGCCCCGCTTCATCGTCGCCTTGATCTCCGCTTCCTCGCCGGGCTTGAGCGTGAGCGTCATTTCATCGGAGCGGTACGGGGCTGATGACTTGGCGACGGTCGCCGCCGCTGCGGCGGTGACCGGCACCGCGACATCGACCACGGCCGTGAGCGGACGCAGCAGGCCCAGGCGCCGGCCGATGCCGGTGGGATCGAGACGATACTCGGCCGGGAGGACGGCGACGAGGAGCACCACGGTGGCCACGACGAGCGCGATCACGATGGCGCGAACCAGCTGGAAGACGGTGGGAAGCGGTTGTGGGGTCATGTTGTGGGCGGCAACTCTAAGCGGCGTCCTACGCGGTCAGGAAACCCGCAAGTTGATAGCCCACCAGGATGAAGCCGCACGTCATCACGACGACGTTGGCGGCGAAGGCGTGGCGGGCGAATCCCGGAGAGCGGCGCCAGAACCCCATCGCGATCAGGATCGCGCCGAGGCCCAGCACCTGGCCCAGTTCAACGCCGACGTTGAACGCCACGAGATTCGGGATCAATCCGTCCGGCGACAGCGAGAAATCCTGGAGCTTGGTGGCCAGGCCCATCCCGTGAAACAGCCCGAAGGTCAGCACCGCGGCTTTGGCGTCCGGTTGAAATCCCAACAGCAGGCGGAACGCGCCGAGGTTGTCGAGCGCCTTGTAGACCACCGAGAAGCCGATGATGGCGTCGATCAGGTAGGGGTTGACGTGCGCGCCGCTGATCACGCCGTACAGCAAGGTGACGCTGTGACCGATCGCAAACAGCGTGACGTAGGCCGCCACGTCGCGAAGGCGGTAGAGAAAGAAGATGACGCCGAACAGGAACAGTAGATGGTCGTAGCCGGTGACCATGTGCTTGGCACCAAGGTAGATGAAGACGGCGAGCTGCCGCCCCTGGGTGATCAGATCGTGATCGCTGGCCGAGACCCCGTGCGCGAGCAGATGCCCGGCCATCGGCACGGTCATCAGGAACAGCGCCAGCAGCCAGCGGAGGTGCGTCGGGCACCCGGTGAGGGGCGCCGGGGCCAGGGAGCGGCTCATCGTTTGCGAAGTGTATCGCGCTAAGATGCCGGGAGCGCGATGGCTATCCCCTACAGCTCGGACATCCTGCAGGCCGTCATCGAGGCCACGCCTGACGCCATCTTCGTCAAGGACCTCGAGGGCCGCTACGTCCTCGTCAATGGGGCCGCGGCGCGCTTCCTGGGGCGGCCGGCCACGGAGATCATCGGCAAGAAAGATCTCGAGCTCTATCCGCCAGAGACCGCGCGCCGGTTCATCGCCGACGATCAGCAAGTGCTCGCCTCCGGCACCGCCCAATCGTTCGAGGGCGTGGCGACCAGCGCACTCGGCACGCAGGCCTACCTTGTGACCAAGGGCGTTTACCGCGACCACGATGGCAAGATCCTCGGCATCTACGGCATCTCGCACGACATCACCGAGCTGCGCAAGGCCAACGAGTCGCTCGAGCAGACGCGCGCGGCGCTGTTCCGCTCGCAGAAAATGGAAGCGGTCGGCCAGCTCACCGGCGGCATCGCGCACGACTTCAACAACCTGCTGATGGTCGTGCAGGGCAACATCGAATTGCTCCGCATGCGGCTGCCGGACGATCCCTATGTCCACGAATTATTTGACGAGGTGTTGCGCGCGACCCGCCACGGCCAGGACCTTACCGCGGACCTGCTGGCGTTTTCGCGCCGGCGGCAGTTGAATCCGCAGCCGGTGGACGTCAACCAGCTCGTCGAAGGGATCGCGCGGCTCCTCGGCCGCACGCTCGGCGCGACCATCCGCGTGTCCACCACGGCCGGCCGCGACACCGGCCTGGCGATGGTGGATCCGGCCGCGCTCGAAGCGGCGATCCTGAACATTGCGCTGAACGCGCGCGACGCGATGCCCGACGGCGGCGCGCTGCGCATTCGCACCTCGAGCGCAGTGATCACGCAACCGCCGCGCACCGAGGACGACCTCAGCGTCGGATCGTACGCGATGGTGGCCATCCAGGACACCGGCACCGGCATGCCGGCCGAGGTCGTCAGCCGCGAGTTCGAGCCGTTCTTCACCACCAAGACCGGCCGCGGCGGCACCGGCCTGGGCTTGAGCATGGTCTACGGCTTTGCCAGGCAGTCCGGCGGCAACGTCACGATCGCCTCGGAGCCCGGCCACGGCACCACGGTGATCATGTTTCTCCCCCACACCGAGAGCCAGCCCAAGCCGATCGACACCGGCGCCGCGCCGCGCGATGCCGCCGGCGCGACGCGATCGATCCTGGTCGTCGAGGATGAATCCGCCGTCCGCAACACGGTCCGGCGGCAGCTGGAGAGTCTTGGCCATCGGGTGCGGGTCGCCGACACCGCGGCGGAAGCCCTGCGCATCATCGAAGGACCGGAGGCGCCCGACCTCCTGGTCTCGGACGTCGTGCTCGGCACCGGCATGAACGGCATCGACCTCGCCGAGCAGGCGCGGCTCGCCAGGCCCAACCTGGCGCTGATTTTCATCTCCGGCTTTACCGCGGTCCCCGAAGCCCAGCGGCGCATCACGGCCATGAAGGCGCCGCTGCTCGCCAAGCCCTCCACGCTGTCGCAGCTCGAGAGGGCGGTGAGCGGCGCGTTCACCAGTCAGCCGTGAACCCCCACATGCGCTCCACCGCCATCGTCGTGATGTGCCTGGCGTGGTTCGCGGCGCCGCTCGGCGTCACCGGCCAGGCCGCCTTGCCTCCCAGGCTCGACACCTACTTCACCAAGGTGTTGAGGCTGACGGCCGACGAGCGCAAGCTGCTGCTGGCCGGCTCGCCCATCGCGAGGAATCTCGACGCCGATGCCACCAAAGAGGTCGCGGTCTTCGGCGCCATCTGGATCGCCGCTCCCATCGCCCGCTACGTCGCGGCCATGCAGGACATCGAACATTTCGAGACGGGCGGCGGCTTTCGCGCCACGAAAAAGATCAGCGAGCCGGCCCGCATCCAGGATTTCGCCCAGTTGGTGCTCCCCGACGATGACATCCAGGACTTGAAGGATTGCGAGGTCGGCGATTGCAATCTGAAAGCGAGCGCGGCGGCGATCGGCCGGCTGCGCAAGAGCGTGGATTTCACCAGGCCTGATGCGAAGGCGCAGGTGGAGCGAACCGTGAGGCAAATGGCCGTGGAGTTTGTCGACGCCTACCGCGAGGGTGGCAATCGCGAGCTGGCGGTCTATCGCGACCGGAGCAATCCCACGTTTGTCGCCAACGAATTCCGCGAACTGGTCACCGGCATGCCGGAATTGAGCGAGTATCTGCCGGACATGCGGCAGTACCTGCTGGAGTATCCCAAGCCGGCCGTCCATCCCACGACGGCCTTCATGTACTGGCAGGAAGCGGCGTTCGGGCTGAAGCCCACTATTCGCATCAGCCACGTCGCGATCCAGGAATACCCGGACGCGACCATCGTGGCGTCGAAGCAGATCTACTCGAGCCATTATTTCTGGACGGCGCTGGAACTGCGCGCACTCGTGCCCGATCCCGCGCGTGGAGCCGGCTTCTGGTTCGTGAGCGTCAATCGCAGCCGCTCCGACGGCTTGTCCGGATTCGTCGGCAAAGTGATCAGGGGCCGGGTGCGCGAGGGGGCCCGCAAGGGAATCGAGTCGGCGCTCGCCGCCACCAAGTCGGCGATCGAAGAACACTGACGTTCATCGAGAGTTCATGCGCCTTCCGCCACACTCATCGTGGAGTCACCCCATGAAGCCAGTCACAGTGTTCGCCGCCGCGTGTTTGCTCGTCGCCGCGCCGGCCCTGGCGGCCCAGAAGATTGCCCAGGCCGCGCTGCCGAAGGCCGTGCAAGCCACCGTCATCGAACAAACCAAGGACGCGACGGTGTTGAACATCTCGAAAGAAGTCGAGAAAGGCCGGACGGTTTACGAAGTGGAGACCAAGCGGAACGGCAAGACGCGCGACTTCGTGGTCGATGGCGCCGGCACGGTCCTGGCAGTGGAAGAAGAAGTCGATCCCGGCTCCCTGCCCGCCGCGGTCAAGCAGACCCTCGACCAGCAGTCCGCAGGCGGCACACTGAAGCGCGTCGAGAAGGTGACCAGAGGCAAGTCGGTCAGCTACGAAGCTGCCGTGGTCAAGAGCGGCAAGACCGTCGAGATTGCTATTGGCGGCGACGGCGTCATTCAGAAGGGCGACTAGGTTACCCACGGCAGTCGGGCGGACCTCAGAACGAGAACCGCACGCCCATCGGCACCTGGCGGGGACCGCCGAAGCGATGGGTTGACGACTGGCGCTGCGAGCGACCACCCGCCATTGATGATCGGCCGGTCGTTGACCGTGTTGCCGTCGTTCAACTTGATGAACACTGCGTAACGAACTGGTAAAGACGGCCGTAACCATTTGGACATGGCGTCGTCACACCACTTCGAGAATCGTCCGCCAACCGGCACTGGCGGCGCTCAGAACTTGAATCGCGCCGAGAACTGCAGCTGCCGCGCGGGACGGGCGGACACCGGCTGACCGAACAGCGGAGAGTTCAGCGTGCCCACGTAGCTGCCGAAGTTGACACGGTTCATGAGATTGAACGCGTCGATGGCAACAGTGATGGCGCGCGCGCCTTTCGCTGGTCCCAGTTTCACGTCTCGCGACACCCGGAGATCGAGGCTGGCGAAGCCCCCGCCCTCGAGCGTGTTGCGCGCCACGCCTGGCAGCCGGGCGCGGCCGCGGCCGTTGTTGTAGATGTCGCCGCCGATCGTTTCGGTGTACGGTGCGCCGGAATTGGCGGTCATGCTCACGCCGATATCAATCGCCTTGACGACGCTGACGCGGCCGAACAGTTGAAACTTGTGCCTGCGGTCCAGGTCCGCACGTCCCCATTCACCAGACCAGTCGTAATCGTTGGCTGGAAACCAGGAGACTCCGTTGGTGTCGTTGTCGACGCGGCTCAGGGTGTATTGCATCTGGCCGTTGAACCACTTGCTGACGCGACCCCGCAGCGTGACCGCCAGTTGGTCCGAGGCCTGGCGTGCGTCGGACTCCACTTGTCGAATCGCGCCGTAGGCCGGATTCGGCCGCGCCAGGTACAAGGGCGGCAGCGGCGCATTGACGTCGCGCGATCGGAACAGGTGATTGCCGCGCGTGCCGGTATAGGTCACCGACAGCGTCGTCGCCTTCGTCAGTTGATGATCGACACCCGCGCTGTACTGCAGGGTCTGCGGAATCCGCACATCCGGCGCCAGCTGGACGATGCTGGGGGGTTGGGGAGCCGCGACCGCCGATGCAAACGGATCGGGATAGCTCGGATCGGTGATCACGAACCGCGTCAATCCGCCAGGCCGTGAATGCAGGACATCGGCGATGACCACCGGTCCGCTGCGGTCGTTGAACACGCCGACGCCGAAGCGCAAGACGTTGGTCTTCTTGCCGCCCGGCGCATACGCCACCGACAGCCGCGGCGCGACGTTGTTGTTATCATGAAAATAATTCTGCCAATCGTAACGGAGTCCGTAGGCAAGCGAGAGCGCGGGCCCCACCTGCCAGTCGTCCTTGAGGTAGGTGCCGACTTGTTTCTCGAGCAGCGCGAGGTCGCCGTTGCCCTGTTGCTGCGTGAAGGAATACGGCCGGCCCGCCGTATAGGCGTTGAGGCCGGCGAAGACATACGTGCCGCCGAAGTTGGTGTGGTCGTAGAAGCCGCGCTGGCTCCAATCGGGAAGCTGGAAGCCCGCCTGAATGAGATGCTTCCCGCGAATCCACACCAGGCTTTCGTTCAGGTTGAGGTGGGTCTCGGTGCGCACGAGATCCACCTGTCCGCCGCCGCCGGTGAACGCGCCATCCACGATGATGGCGCGATCGGCACTGAGGCTGGTGGTGGGCTCACGCTCGTGGCCGAACAGCATCTGAAACTGGTTGACCAGTGTCGGCCGCATGATCGTTTGCTGCGTGTAGGTGACCTGCTGTTCATGGTGCTTGAAAGTTGTCGCCGCGCTGGCCAGCGTCGTCCCGCCGGCGTCCCGGTTCACTTCGGATTCGTACTGATAGTTGGGACGGATGGAGAAGGTGTTCCTGGTACTGACCTGGTGCGTGATGCTGCCGGTGACCAGGGCGCGGCCACTCGATTGCGGGAGCGAATCGTCAATCACACCGGATGGCCCGACCGCGTGAATGAACGCCGTGTGATCATCCCGTTGGTCATTGGCCGAGAGCATGAACGACGTCTTGCCGCCCTTGCCCAACGGGCCGCCGAGGAATCCCTCGAACGTGGTCCGCTGTTCCGGCGGTGTGTCCGTGGAGAACGCGTTGCGGGCATTGAAGCGGGCGTCGCGGAACACGGCGTTGAATTCGCCTTGATAGCTTTGCGAGCCGGGCTTGGTGAGGATCTCGATGCGGCCGCGGCCCGGGCGCGAGTATTCAGCGGAATAAGGATCCTGGTTGATCCGGATCTGCGAGATCGCCGACGCGCTGACGTTGAGCGCGTTGACCTCCATGCCATTGACGACAAGAGTGACACCACCGTTGCCGAGGGCACCGGGGTCGAGAAAGCGGGACATCGCGGCGACGACATTCCGATCGAACACGGGCAGGATATCGAGCATGTTCTGATCGACGATGACCCCGTCGGCGTTGCTGTTGCTGGTGGCGGCGACGCTCGCGGCGACATTGCTGACGGTGACCTCCTGGGCGATCGCCGCCAGGTCGAGCACCAGCTTCTGCGGGGACGGCGCCCGGCCGCCGACGCGGAGGCGAGCGGCGGACGGCTTGAAACCCTGGAACCGCGCCCGCAGCTCGTAACTACCGGGGGACACCTGTTCGAAACGGAAGGCGCCAACGGCATCCGCCGCAGTGGACTGCGCGATCACCCCTCCGGAACCCACCAATTCGACCGTCGCGCCCGACAGGACGGCGCCAGTCTGATCCTGCACGACACCGGTGACTAGCACGCCGGGCGAGGGCGACTGTGAGCGGCCGCCGAGCAACGCGGCGAGGAGGAGGCCGAACATGGACATCAGGTCGTGACCAGTCTAGAGTCCGTCACATGACGCCACCATGAACAGCCACCAGCTGTCATCGTCCCGCCATGTTCACGGGGGTAGAATCAGCGTTTCGTAAACCACCACGGAGGCTCGCATGAGCAGGCACCGGATTACTACGCTCGTCATTCTCTTCGCCGTTGTTCTCGCCGCGCCTCGCATCGGGGCCGCGCAGACGTTCAAGGTTGACAAGACCGACATCAAGGGCGACGGTGGCACCGACTACGTGGCGGTCGAAGCCGCCACCGGCCGCGTGTTCGTGTCGCGCTCGACGCACATGATGGTGGTCGAGGGCGCCACCGGCAAGGTGCTCGGCGACATTCCCAACACGCCGGGAGTGCACGGCGCCGGCCTCGCCACCAAGCACGGTCACGGCTTCACGACCAACAGCGGCGACGAAACGGTGACGATGTTTGATTTGAAGACGTTGGCGGTGCTCAGGCAGGTCAAGGTTGGCCCCGGCCTCGACGGCATCATGTACGACGAAGCCGACGACAAGATCATCCTGACCAATCACAGCCGGCCGATCGGCACGCTGACTGCGATCGATCCCAAGACCGGCGACATCGTCGCCACCGTCGAACTCGAGGACACCGCACCGGAGGGCGCCGCGGCCGACGGCAAGGGGCACATCTTCGTCAACAACGAGAGCAAGAACACCATCCAGGTGATCGACGTCAAGACGTGGAAGGCGACCGCGTCGTGGCCGCTGGCGCCGTGCGAGGGGCCGACGGGCATCGCCTACGACAAGGCGACCAACCGCATCTTCTCCGGTTGCAGCAAGACCTCGGTTGTCGTGGACGCCACTTCCGGCAAGGTGGTGGCGTCGATCACCAACGGCACGCGCGTCGATGCGCTGGGATGGGACCCGTCAAGACAATTGATCTTCATTCCCAACGGGGGCGAGGGCAACGTGACCGTGGTCCACCAGGATTCCGCGGACAAGTACACCGTGGTGGCCACGGTTCCCACATTCGCGGGCGCCAAGACGATCGCGGTTGATCCCAAGACGCACAACGCCTATCTGTTCCAACCCGAGCGCGGTCCCGTTCCGCCACCCGCGCCAGATGCTCCACCGCCGCCCGCGGCCGGGCGAGGACGAGGTCCACAGGGCCCCATCATCGCCGCCTGGTTCATTCTCATTACCCGGTAAAAAGTAAAAGGTGAAAGTGGAAAGTAAAAAGAAGACCCTTGCCTCTCTGGCGATGGTGTGGCTCGTCGCGACGACGGCATCGGCGGAGCAAAAGCTCAAGATGAGTGATTTGCCCGCGGCAGTGCAGGCCACGGTGAAGGCCGAGACCGTCAACGCGACGGTGCTCGGCATCTCGAAGGAGACCGAAAAGGGCGAGACGGTGTTCGAGGTGGAAACGAAGGTCGTCGCAAAGACGCGAGACTTCGTCGTGGACGCCGCGGGCAAGGTGATCGAAGTCGAGGAAGAGACGGACCTCGCCTCGGTACCAGCTGCGGTGAAAGCCACCATCGACAAGCAGTCGGAGGGCGGGGCGTCGTCGAGGACGAAGCCACGATGGCGGTAGGCCGCGTCAAGCAGAACGTCGGCGCGGAGTCGTGGGTGGGCGCGATTGCCACGGTGGGCGATCCGATCGGCCGCTCGCGGAGCTGGCTCGGAGGCGCGGACTTCACCTACGCGACGTCGACATTTCGCGGTGACAAGAACCTGCGCGCGGGAGCCTGGATCCTCGCCACCGGGCGTGACGACATCACCGGCACGGATCGCACGGCCGCGGGATTCAAGATCGATTATCCCAACGACTCGTGGGAGGTGGGAATCACGGGCAAGCGTACGCGCCCTTCGAGGCGGCCGACAACGTCGTCATTGCGCCAAGGTGATCGCGACCAGCACGTGGAACCCCACCGCTCTGGTCACGGTGGAACTGGCGGCAGAACGCGACATCGGCCGGATGCCTGAAGGCGACTTCGCGCTCTCGCTGGTGAGCACGCGGCTCCGGCTCAACATGTCGCCGGAGCTGTCCCTGTCCAGCTACGTGCAATACGACACTGAGAGCAGTTCCGTCGGCGTCAACACGCGCCTGCGCTGGACGCTTCGTCCGGTCGGGGACCTGTTCGTGGTCTACAACCACAACATCAGGTCGATCGAGGACCGCTGGCAGCAGCAGTCGAATCAACTAATCGTCAAGCTGCAGTACGCCTGGCGCTGGTGAGGAAGTCGGGGCGAGGGCTGAAGCCCACGCCCTCCATGCGAGCCACCGAAGGTCGACGATCGTGGCGAGGCCTTGGTCGGTGCCTGCGCGCGTGCAGAGCATTTAGGCCGGGCTGTCGTCCCGTCGCCGGGAAGCCGCTGGTAGGCGGCAGGCGCGGCATCGACGACAATGATCCTGTCAAAATAGCCGAGCTGCCGACAGTTCATCAACGATTCATTCGTGGTCGGTCACACTGGTACGGAGGTTATTCATTGAAGTCAGCTGCCATGTTCGCTGGTGTCTTCCTGATTGTCGCGCTGCCGTCCTTGGGCGTGCCCGCTACCAGCGGCGCCCAGACGCTGGCCGACGCCGCACCCACGTTCACGCTCGCGGCCTCCCAGCTTCCGCAGCCGACCGGTCCGCCGCCCACGCCGCGTCACACCGGGTTCAAGGCCATGCTGAAGAGCCTGGGCCGGGACGTCAAGGCGTTGCCGTCAAAGGAGAACCTCTATTGGACGCTGACAGGCGGCGGACTGGCGCTCGCCGTCCACCCCGCTGACGACAATGTGAACGAGTTCTTCATAGACAATCGACTGGCGAGTGATATTTTCAGGCCCGGAGCGGTGCTGGGAAATGTTGTGCCATGGGTCGGCAGTATCACCACCTACGCGTGGGGCCGATTGGCCGACAAGCCAAGGGTGTCGCATGTCGGCACGGACCTCATCGAGGCGCAAGTGATCGCGGCCGGACTGACGCAAGGGCTGAAATACGCCACCCGCCGCGAGCGCCCGGATGGATCGGGAGCCACGTCATTCCCATCGGGCCACGCGTCCAGCACGTTTGCCTTTGCCACGGCGCTCGAGCGGCATCTGGGCTGGCGATACGCGGTCCCGGCCTATGTGTTTGCGTCGTACGTGGCAGCGTCGCGGTTGCCTGCCAATCGCCACTGGTTAAGCGATGTGGTGTTTGGCGCGGCCGTGGGTATCATCGCCGGACGTACCGTGACCAGCAACGAAGTGCAGCCCTTCCCGGTGGCCGTCGGCCGCGTGCCGGGCGGAGTGATCGTGACCTACTCGCCGGCCCGCTTCAACCGATGACGCTGAGGGTCCGCCTGGTGGTCTGGTTCACCGGAACGCTCAGCGCGATCCTGCTGATCTTCTGTGGTGCCCTGCTGTGGTTGCAGCCGCAGATGGACATCGCGATTCTCGACGAGGAACTGGCCAACGACGTCATCACCGTCTCGGGCGTGCTGGCCACCGAGACGAGAGAGATCGGCCCGGGCCGGGAAGCGGTGGCCGGCATGCTCGACGAATTGCACCTGCCCAATCGCGGCATTGCGGTGTTCGACGCCGCCGGCGCCCTGCTTGGGGCGCAGTGGAATGAGCTCGATGGCGGCGAGGCGATGCGGCTCACGCCCACGGCGCAGGGCACGTGGACCTACCCCTCGCCGCAAGGTGACGCGCGGATGCACGTTGAGGCGATCACCTCCGCCGAGGTTCCCTACCGGATCGCGGTGGCGGCCTCCCTCGAGGAAGTGGCGCACGAAAGCGCGATGCTGCGGCGGGCGGTGATTGTCGCCGTGCCGATCGCCCTGTTGCTCACCGCGATCGGCGGCGCCGTGGCGGCGCGGCAAGCCAACGACTTGCTCGACCGCCTGAATCTCGCGCTCGAACAGCAACGCCGCTTCATGGCCGACGCCTCGCACGAACTGCGCACGCCGGTCTCCGTCGTGCGCACCGCCGCCGACGTGATGCTCGCGCGCGACAGCCGGAGCGAACAGGACTACCGCGAATCCTTCGCCATCGTAAGCGAGCAGGCGCGGCGGCTGTCGAGGATGGTCGAGGACATGTTCCTGCTGGCGCGGGTCGATGCCGGCCAACGCCGCGTCGTCGCGGGCGAGTTCTACCTCGACGAAGTCGTGAGCGAGTGCGTCCGGAGCAGCCAGTTGCTGGCGGCGGACAAGCACGTGACGATCGACACCGACATCAGGGCGGACGTCTCGTACTCAGGCGACGAAACCCTGGCGCGGCAACTGGTGACCAACCTCCTCGACAACGCGGTGCGTCATGCGCCGCGCGGGGGCCGCGTGTGGGTGTCGTTGGCGGTCAGCGGATCGTCAATGACGCTGTCGGT
>JBDTMB010000124.1:0-13267 GCA_039934485.1 Vicinamibacterales bacterium | reverse complement strand
GCCGGCCACGCCGGCGGCGCGCTCAAGGGCGGCCTGCACCTCAAGGCGGCCGACGGCACGCCGATGGCGAATGTCATGCTCTCGGTGTCGCAGCTGCTCGGCCTCGACAACAAGACGTTTGGCGACAGCACGAGCGCCTTCGACCTGAACACCGCTCCGGCGACGACCGTGGCGGCTGAATAACGGAACGGACGTTAACCCGCCGCTCGAATCAGCTTGAAAATGTTCTCCGTGTTACTCCGTGTTCTCCGTGGTTACCGTACGTAGTGGGATTCAAACTATGCGCAAAATGATTCGTGGGACGTTCGTCGCCGGCGTGCTGGCGGTTGGCTTGTCGGCCATCCTGCTCGCGGCCGGCACGGCGCCGGTCGCCGACGCGGCGATGGCCGGTGACAAGGACGCGGTGAAGGCGCTGCTCAAGCAGGCCGTTGACGTCAACGCGGCACAGGGCGACGGCATGACGGCGTTGCACTGGGCGGCAATGAACGGCGACACCGAGCTGGCGCAGATGCTCCTGTTTGCCGGCGCCAACGTCCGCGCCACCACGCGCATCGGCGCCTACACGCCGCTCTTCCTCGCCAGCCAGCAGGGGCACGGCCCCATCGTCGCCGCGCTGATCAAGGCGGGGAGCGAGGTCAAGGCCGTCAACGGCAACGGCACGACGGCGCTGATGGTGGCGGCGGCCTCCGGTGAAGTGGACGCCGTGAAGGCGCTGGTCGACGGCGGCGCCGACGTCAATGCCAAGGATCCCGTGCGCGGACAGACGCCGCTGATGTACGCGGCAGCGGCGAACCGTGCCGGCGTGATCGAGTTCCTGGCCTCGCATGGGGCGGACGTCAGGCTCTCGAGCAAGGTGATCGACCTCGCGAATTTGACGCGGGAGGGGCTCGGCTTTGGGGGTAACCCGCAGATTGTACCCAGCGCGGCTGCGCCTGGGGCGCCTGGCGCTCCCGCAGCTGCAGCGGCCGGTCCCGGTGGACCGGGCCGGCCCCCGGGCGCGCCCGGCGCGCCGGGCGGACCGGGCGGACGTGGTGGTGGCGCGGGACAGAAGCCCGGCATCGACAGAAACTACCAGCTGAACGAACTGATCTCCAAGCAGGGCGGCCTCACGCCGCTCCTCTTCGCGGTGCGCCAGGGTTACACCGAGTCGGTGGGCGCGCTCCTCAAGGCGGGGGCCGACGTCAACCAGGTGTGCGCGGGCGACAAGACGAGCCCGCTGATGATGGCCGTGGTCAACGGCCATTTCGACCTCGCGCAGACGCTGCTCGACCAGGGCGCGAATCCGAACCTGGCCAGCGACAACGGCGCCACGCCGCTCTACGCCGCGCTCAACGTGGAGTGGGCGCCCAAGGCGCTGTACCCGCAGCCGCAGGCGCATCGGCAGCAGAAGCTCAGTTATCTCGATTTGATGAAGAACCTGATCGCCAAGGGCGCCGACCCCAACGCGCGCCTGAACAAGAAGGTGTGGTACTCGGGCTACAGCTTCGACCTGTCGGGCGTGGATGAAATCGGCGCGAGCGTGTTCTGGCGCGCCGCCTACGCCAGCGACATCGCGGCGATGCGGCTGCTCGTGGCCGCCGGCGCCGATCCGAACGTGCCCACCATCAAGCCGGCCGGCCGTCCCCGCTTTGGCGACATGCTTGAGGACCGTCAAGTGAGGGACGTCTCGGGCCTGCCCGAAGTGCCCATCGGCGGCCCCTCGGTGACGCCGCTCCAGGCCGCCGCCGGCGTCGGCTACGGCGAAGGCTTCGCCGCCAACTCGCATCGCTTCGCGCCCACCGGCATGCTCGCGGCGGTGAAGTACCTCGTCGAAGAGCTTGGCGCCGACGTCAACGCCGCCGATCACCAGGGCAACACCGCGCTGCATCACGCGGCGGCGCGCGGCGACAACGACATGATCCTCTACCTCGTGTCGAAGGGGGCCGACGTCAAGGCCGTCGATCGCGAGGGCCACACCACCGCCGACATGGCCAATGGCGCCGTCCAGCGCGTGCAGCCGTATCCGGAAACCATCGCGCTCCTGGAAAAGCTCGGTTCCAAGAACAACCACAAGTGCATTTCGTGCTGATCTAGGGACCAGGGCTCAGGGATCAGGGATCAAGCCGATCTCGGTCGTTGAGCCTTGAGCCCTGATCCCTAAGCCCTGAGCCCCCAATGAATACCCGTTGTGTGTGTGCGGCGATAGCCGCGCTTGTCGTGATGTCCTCGGCGGCGTTCGCCGATCAGCAAGACAAGACCATCCGCGCCATCAAGTTGAGCCAGCCGCTGCAGTTTGACGGCCGGCTCGACGATCGCGTTTACGCGGAGGTGGCCGGCACGCAAGGCATGCAGCAGGTGGTGCCGAACAACGGCGCGCCGTCGAGCGAGAAGACCGAGATCTGGGTCATGTACGACGGCGAGAACATCTACGTCGCCGCCAGGTGCTGGGACTCGGCGCCGCCTGAAAAATGGATCGCCAACGAGCTCCGGCGCGACACCAACCAGATGCGGCAGAACGATCACTTCGGCGTCGGCTTCGACACCTTCAACGATCGCCGCAGCGGCTTCATGTTCTACGCCAACCCGCTGGGCGGGTTCTCGGACTATTCGGTGGTCGACGAAGGGGCGCCCAACACCGATTGGAACCCGGTGTGGGACGTGCGCACCGCCCGCTTCGACGGCGGCTGGACGCTCGAGATGAAGTTCCCGTTCAAGTCGTTGCGCTACACCTCTGGCATCAACCAAACCTGGGGCATCCAGTTCCGGCGCTCGATTCGCCGCAAGAACGAATGGGACTACTGGACCCCGCTGCCCCAGCAGTTCGGCGGGCCGCAGGCGCTGAACCGGGTGTCGCTCTACGGCACGCTCACCGGGCTCGAGCTGCCGCCCGCGAGCAAGAACCTCGAGGCCAAACCGTATGCGCTCGGCAAGAGCGCCACGGATCGCGTCCGCGGGGTGTCGAACGATGCCGACGGCGACGTCGGCGGCGACCTCAAGTACGGCATCACCGCCAACCTCACCGCCGACCTCACGGTGAACACCGACTTCGCGCAGGTGGAGATCGACGAGCAGCAGGTCAACCTCACGCGCTTCAACCTGTTCCTGCCCGAGAAGCGGGATTTCTTCCTTGAAGGCCGGGGCCTGTTCGACTTTGCGCGCGGCGGCGCCAGCGGCGGACTCGGCGGCGGCGGGTCGAGCGACACGCCGTACCTGTTCTACAGCCGCCGCATCGGCCTCAACCGCAACCGCGTGATCCCGATCGACGTCGGCGGCCGGATGACCGGCAAGATCGGCAACTACGGCGTCGGCATCATGAACATCGAGGGCGGCGACGAATCCGTGTCGCGCACGCCGGCCACCAACTTCACCGTGATGCGGGTCAAGCGCGACATCCTTCGCCGCAGCACCATCGGCGCGATGTTCACCAACCGATCGCAGTCGAGCGTCACCCCGGATGGCACCAACCAGGCATATGGCGCCGATGTTGCGCTCGGTTTCTACCAGAACATGAGCCTCGGCGGCTACTATGCGCGCACCGAGACGACCAACCTGGATGGCGACACCGAGAGCTACCAGGGCAAGTTCGACTGGCAGCCCGATCGATGGGGTTACAACGCCGAAGTGTTAAAGGTGGGGAAGGCGTTCAATCCCGAGGTGGGCTTCCTGCGCCGCACCGACTTCACGCGTTCGTACACGCAGGGCCGTTTCAGCCCGCGGCCCAGGCACAACGTGTTCGTTCGCAAGTACACGTTCCAGGGCAGCCTCGAGTACTACGAGAACGGCGCCGGCGACGTCGAGTCGCGGCAGCAGACCGGGCGCTTCAACGTCGAGTTTAACAACAGCGATCAGTTCACCGTCGAAGCCAACGCCAACTACGACCTCCTGCTGGCGCCGTTCTCTCCGGCGGCAGGTGCGGTGATTCCGGTCGGCGGGTACCACTACAACGATGCCACCGTGACCTACGCGATGGGGCAGCAGCGGCGGATGTCGGGCAACGTCGCCGTGCAGTTCGGCGAGTACTACGGCGGGACGATTCGCGCGATCACGTTTTCGAACGGGCGAGTGTCGATCCTCAAGCAGTTCTCGGTCGAGCCCCGGCTGTCGATCAACCGGGTCGAGTTGCCGACGGGGAATTTCACCACCACGATCTATGGCGCCCGCACCGACTACGGCTTCTCGCCGCGCATGTTCCTCAGCGCGCTGCTCCAGTACAGTTCCAACGATCACACCTTCAGCAGCAACGTCCGCTACCGCTGGGAATACAAGCCCGGCAGCGAGTTCTTCGTCGTCTGGACCGACGAGCAGGATACCAACCCGCTCGACCCCCACGCGCGCATCGCCCTGAAGAACCGCGCGTTCGTGGTGAAGATGACGAGACTGTTCCGCTTCTGATCGGGCTTCAGGCTTCAGGCTTCGGGCGTCGGGGGTTTCGGCCTGCAGGCTTCGGGGGCTGCGGCCCGAGGCCGTCGTCCCGAAGTCCGTAGCCTGCAGCCCGGAGCCCGAAGTATCCTGTGTAGATATGTACCGGTGGGTATTCCTGTCATGGATTGGCTTCCTCTGCCTCGCCACGCCTGCGTGGGCGCAGCAAGCGGATGTCATGAACTCGGGCCGCCGCGTGCTGACGGCCGAGCGCCTGAAAGACGATGAGCGGGTGACGCTCGACGGCGTCCTGGACGAGCCGGCCTGGAAGCGCGCGACGACGGCCGGCGAGTTCATCATGCAGGACCCCATCCTCGGCGGCACGCCCACCGAATCCACCGACATCCGCGTCGTCTTCAACCGGGATCACCTCTATATAGGCGTCCTCTGCCACGATTCGGAGCCCAATCGGCTGCTCGGCAACACCAAGAAACGCGATGAATTCCTGGGCGCCGACGATCGGTTCATGTGGACGATCGATACGTTCCTCAATCAGCAGACCGGCTACTTCTTCGAGATGAACCCGTCGGGGCTGATGGCTGACGCGCTGATGGGGCCCGGCGGGACCAACAACCGCGAGTGGGACGGCATCTGGAACGCCCGCGTGCGCCGCAGCGAGATCGGCTGGGTGATCGAGATCGACATTCCGTTCCGCACTGTCGCCTTCGACCCGAATGCGCCGGCCTGGGGCATCAACTTCCAGCGTACCGTTCGCCGCAAGAACGAAGAAACCGTCTGGACCGGCCACCTGCGCAACCAGGGTCTGCGCCGCATGTCGAATGCGGGCCTGCTCGTCGGCCTCACCAACATCACCCAGGGCCACGGCCTGGAAGTGAAGCCGTACCTGGCGGGCACCTCGGCGAATGCCGCCGGCCGTTCGCCGGAGGTGCCGCAGGAAACTACCGCCGATGTTGGTGGGGAAGTCACCTACAACGCCACCCCGAGCCTGCGCGCCGTCGGCACCATCAACACCGACTTCGCGGAGACCGAGGTCGACACCCGTCGCGTCAACCTGACTCGCTTCCCCCTGTTCTTTCCCGAGAAGCGCGGCTTCTTCCTCGACGGCGCCACCTTCTTCGACTACCCGATCACGTCGTTCTTCTCGCGGCGGATTGGCCTCGACGCCAACGGCCAGCCGCAACGCATTCTCGGCGGCGGCAAGTTGACGGGACAGGCGGGGCGTTTCGACGTGGGCTCCCTGTACGTCAGCACCGCTGAAGACGACGGCGTGCTCGGGGAGAACTTCCTGGTGGGCCGGTTGCGCCGGCGCGTGCTGCAGCAGTCGTACGTGGGAGCCATCTACACCGCTCGCGCGACCCGCGATCAGAACATCGTCGGCACGCGCCAGACCGGTGGCGTCGACTTTCGCTTTGCCACCTCCACGTTTCGCGGCAAGGACAACATCGACTTCACCGGCTACTACGTGGCCACCTCGACACCCGGCAACCTGGGCGAGAGCGGCGCCTTCGGGTTGCGGGTCAATTCGCCGAACGACGTATGGGACTGGAGCGCCGGTTTCAACGAGGTGCAAAAGAACTACAGCCCCGCGGTGGGTTTCGTCGAACGCCGCAACATCCGCCGCTACGTGCCCGAATTTCGCTGGAACCCGAGGCCGCAGAACAACCGCTACATCCGCCGGTTCGGCTTCGGCGCCGAACCCGAATTCTTCACTGATACCGACAACCGGCGGGTGACGATGGAGGCGGAGATCCAGGCGTTGCGGGTGGAGATGCACAGCGGCGACAATCTCGAGGTCAACGTGATTCCGAGCTACGAGCGGCTCGAGGAGGACTTCACGATCTCGCCGGGCATCACGCTGCCGGCAGGCGCCGAATACAATTTCACGCGCTATCGGGTCTCGGCGTCGACCGCCAGCAAGCGGATCGTTGCGGTTCAGCCGAGGGTTGAATGGGGCACGTTTCTCTCGGGTCGCCGCACCGAGGTGGCGACGGGCATCGGCATCCGGCCGCGGCCGGGCGTGACCGTGAACCTCACCTACGAATGGAACAACGTGGACCTCGTCGAGGGCCGCTTCCAGACCCGCCTCTACCGCGCCGTCGCCGACACCCAATTCAGCCCGTTCATGTATCTCGTCAACAACGTGCAATACGATTCGGTGAGCCACGTGCTTGGCTGGCAGTCGCGGTTTCGCTGGATCCTGACGCCCGGCAACGATATTTTCTTCGTCTACACGCATAACTGGATCGATCGGCTCGATCCGGCTGCACGGTTTGCGACGCTGGACCGGCGCGCGGCCGCCAAGGTGGTGTATACCAAGCGCTTCTAAGGAGGTACCACTGGCAACCTTTCAGGAAGTGACGCTGGCGCACTCGGAGCGCCTGTCGGCGCTTGGCCGCTCACGCCGGGCGGACCTGGCGGATGCGGCCGCCCATCGCGATGCTCACCTGCGGGCCATGCCTGCTGCTGCCAAGCTTTACGCCCGATTTGACGAGGCGGTGGCGTCGGCGCGGGAACTCCGGTTGAATACGGAGCGGCAGGCGGCAGCCGCCAGGGACCGGACCCGCGACGCGGCGATCGGCAAGCGCGGCGATGGCCTCGACGATGCGCAGGCGGGGCGGCGGGCGGCCGACCTCAACGCCGCCGAGACCAGGCTGGCCGCCGACGCCGAGGCTGAGCGGAAGTATCGACGCGCGATTTCCGCCCTTACTCCCACCACGCCGCTTGCTGAACGCCAGAAGCTCAACCAGGCTGCGGACCGAGTGCGGAAGCAGGACCTCGAGCAGGCGCAGCGCGCCTACGCGGACGGGCTGACGAACTCGCAGGCAGCCTATCAGGCCGCGGTCGATGCGGCGATGCTCGCCGAGCGCCGCAACGCCCGGGACGCCGACCGTTCTTACACGGCCGCCCTCGCCCTTGCGGAGGTGGCGCTGACCGCCGCCCTGGCTGCCGCCGAACGCGCGCTCAGCCAGGGCCTGGCCGGCCTCGAGGACGCCCGAGAGGTGATCGCGGATTACAAGCGGGAAATCGCCGCCATCGGCGAGACCGCCCGCCGATTAGAGAACGAAGAGTTCGAGCGCTTCCGGCGGGACCTTCGCGACGCCACCTAGGCCGCAGATGACGCAGATTACGCAGACACGCTCCTAGCCGCACGGCCGTGCGACAATCGTGGGATGTCTACCGCCCCAGGTTCCGCAGAGAGTGAGCTGCTGGCCGGCTTTCTCGACGGGTCGCTGCCCGGCGATCGGTTCCATCACGAACACCACCTGCACGTCGCCTTTCTCTTTGTGCGCCGGCACGGCATGCCGCAGGCGCTCGCGGAATTTTCCACCGCGCTCAAGGCCTTCGCGATCGCCAAGGGGATGCCGAAGCTCTATCACGAGACGATCACGTGGGCGTACCTGCTGCTGATTTCAGAGCGCCTGGCGAAGGCGCCAGTGGAGACGTGGGACGAGTTTGCGGCGGCGAATGGCGACTTGCTGAAGTGGAAGCCGTCGGTGCTCGACGGCTTCTACACCCCGGAAACATTGTGGTCCGAGCTGGCGCGAACCACGTTCTTGATGCCAGACAAAAGATTCGGCACTTGATCTATTTGTCACTGATCGGTTCTTTCTTAATCCTGGTGAGCATGCGGTTAAAGGCGCCGAGCTGATCGGTCAGCGTCTTGTCCAGCCGATCGGTGTGGCCCTTGAGCTCGGCCACCAGGTCGTTGAAGATCGGCTCGACGTTGCCGGTCGGCCGGCCCTCGCCGGCCAGCGTGACCCGCAGGAGCGAGGCCAGGCGGTTGTTGGTCTTGATCGGGAAGTTCAGCGGATCCTGGCCGCTCTGGTTCTTCACCTGGTAGAGATCTTCCTCGACCACGGTCAGCGCCTTCGACAGCGCCTCGCCGGCGGCCTGCACTTCCTTGGGCGCGTCCTTGATGCGCGCCGCGATATCGGTCTTGATGCGGCGGATCTTGATCACGTCGAGGTTGGCCTCGTTCACCTTGTCGCGGATGCGGCTGGCGAGGTCCCACTGGAACTGCAGGTCGGTGTCGCTGACCGGGCGCAGCGGATGCTTCCAGATGATCATCGCCTGCGTTTGCGTCACGCCGTCCGCGGTCAGGCGCACCTGGTAGGTGCCCGGCAGCACCGTCGGCCCGTTCTGCGTGGCGCCCCACAGGATCATGCCGGGGAAGCCCACGACCGGCGTTGAGTTGAGGTTCCATGAGTAGCGGTTGAGCCCGGCCGCCATCGGCGCGCCCTGCGGCGCGCGCGGGAAGTCGTCGTCACCCGCGTCGGCGGCTGCCGGCGCGTTGGGATCGCGCGGCGGCACGCCATCGACCGTGCGCACCACCGCGCCCTTGGCGTCGACAAACTCGATCTTCAGGCTCTTGGGTTGGCCCTTGAGGTAGTACGCGATGTTCGCGCTTTCGAGGCCGCGGATCGTGTCGAACGGCTTGAACAGCTGCACGTCGGTCATCGGCGTGGTGCCGAACTGGCGCAGCGCCGCGATGTTGTCCATCACGTAGAAGCTGCGGCCGTGCGTGGCGATCGCCAGGGCGTTGTCTTCGACCACCAGGTCGGTCACCGGCGTGTCGGGCAGGCCGTTCTTGAAGGGCACCCAGCGCTCGCCGTCATCGTACGAAATGAACGCGCCGTGTTGGGTGCCGGCGTAGAGGAGTCCGCGCCGCGCGGGGTCTTCGCGCACGACGTGGACGTAGTCATTGGCGGGAATGCCGCTGACGATCTTCGACCAGGTGCGCCCGTAATCACGGGTGCGGAAGATGTACGGCGAGCGGTCGCCGAGCAGCATCTTCTTCACGGCGACATAGGCGGTGCCGTTGTCGAACGAGGACCCGTCGATCTGGCTGACGCGGCCGAGGTCCGGCAGGTCGGGCGGCGTGACGTTGGTCCAGGTCTTGCCGGCGTCGCGCGTGACCTGCACGAGGCCGTCATCCGATCCCGCCCAGATCACGTTGATGTCCTTCTTGCCGGGCGCAAGCGAGAACACCGTGCCGTAGATTTCGGGACTGTTCATGTCGTGCGTGATCGGTCCGCCCGAATCGCCCATCGTCCTGGGATCGTGGCGAGTGAGGTCGCTGCTGATCGCTTCCCAGGTGTCGCCGCCGTTGGTGGACTTCCAGACGCGCTGGGAGCTGGTGTAGAGGACCTTCGGATCGACGTACGAAAAAATGATCGGATACGTCCACTGCCAGCGCTCCTTGACGGCCGCGGAGTTCTCGCCGGAGAAGAAGCGCGGGTAGGCGCCCACTTCCTTGTACTCGCCGGTGCGGCGATTGAGGCGGGTCAGGAACGAGCCGTTGTTGGCGCCGGCAAAGAAGAGATCCGGATCGGTGGCGTCGGCCGCGATGTAGCCCGGTTCGCCGCCGCCGGCCTGGTAGGGCGCCACCGGCGGGTTGCCGCCACCACCACCGCCGCCGCCGCCGAGATTGGTGTTGCTCGGCACGCACATCGTGCTGTTGTCCTGCTGCGCGCCGCACACGTGGAAGGGGTAATGCGCGGTCGTCGTGACATGGTAGAACTGCGCGGTCGGGAAGTCCTGGTCGGTCCAGGTGCGCTGTCGTGACGAGACGTTGAAGGTGATCGCGCCGCCGCCGTCGTTGCCGAGCATCACGTGCTCGGAATCGTCCGGGTCGACCCAGGTGTCGTGATGGTCACCGTGGGTGCCGTTGTTGCCGCCGATGTTGACCAGGGTCTTGCCGGCGTCGGTCGAGCGGAACGCGCTGGTATTGAGCAGGTAGACGGTGTCCTTGTTGGACGGATCGCCGGTGACGTGCGTGTAGTAGAAGGCGCGCTGCCGCACGCTGCGGGCGGTGTTGGTCAGCTTCCAGCTGGCGCCGGCGTCGTCCGACACCAGGAGGCCGCCGTTCTCATTCTCGACGAGGGCGTAGACGCGGTTCGAGTCGGCCGCGGTCAGCGCCACGCCGATCTTGCCCACCATGCCGGCCGGCATGCCGGGGTTGCGCGTGATCTCGGCCCACGTCTCGCCGCCGTCGGTGGACTTGAAGAGTCCACTGCCGGGCCCGCCACTCGACATCTGGTATTCGACGCGATACGCCTCCCACATCGCGGCGAAGAGAACGTTGGGATTCTTGCGATCGATCGCGATGTCCACGGCGCCGGTCCTGGGGTCGCGGAACAGCACGCGCTTCCACGTCTTGCCGCCGTCGGTGGTCTTGAAGACGCCGCGTTCCTCGCTGGGGCCGTAGTAGAGGCCGAAGCTCGCGACATACGCGATGTCGGGATTGGTGGGGTGGATGCGGATCTTCGAGATCGCGTCGGAATTGGTGAAGCCGACGCGCGCCCACGTCTTGCCCGCGTCGGAGGACTTGTAGACGCCATCGCCCGGCATGATGTTGCCGCGGATGCACGCCTCACCCATGCCGATGTAGACCACGTCCGGGTTCGATTCCGACACCGCCACGGCGCCAACCGACGAACTGGTGATCTGGCCGTCGGTAACGGGCGACCAGCTGTTGCCCGCGTCGATCGTCTTCCACAACCCGCCACCGACCGCGCCAAAGTACGCCTCCCTCGGCCGGCCCTTCACTCCGGAAACGGCAATCGAGCGACCGCCCCGATTGGGCCCGATGCTGCGCCAGCGATACGCATTGAGCAGGGCCGGATCGACGGTGGGACCCTGGGCGACCAGCACGTCGGTGTGTCCAGTAAACAGGATGAGGAGCAGGGCAATCGAAGCGGCGAACCATCGGGTGAACATGCGAAAAAGTCTAACAGAACTACTCGTGATGGCGGACTATCCCATCCAGGACCTGGGCGAATGGAAGGGCAGGGGTGTTTCGGCCGCCAACGCCGTTTCGCGTTAGGATCTCGGCAGGATGAAACCACCTGCGACCGCCGCGCTGCTGGCGCTGGTCTTGACCTCGGCCTCGGCCTTGGTGTCGACGCAGCCGCCGGCCACTGTCGCCATCACCGGCGGCACGTTGATCGACGGCAATGGCGGCGCTCCTGTCGCCGATGCCGTCGTCCTCGTCGCCAACGGCCGTATTACAGCCGCCGGCCCCCGGGCTTCCGTCGCGATTCCCTCCGGCGCCACGCCACTCGATGCCAGTGGCAAGTTCATCGTCCCGGGTTTGATCGACACCAATGTTCACCTGTCCCTGTACGGCGGCATGGGTGATCGCTACGAGACGATCGCGAAATACCATCCCCGGCAGAAGGAGATCGTCCTCGAGGCGGCGCAGCTCGAGTTGAAGCACGGCGTCACCACCGTGCGCGACAGCTACGGTTTGTTGATGCCGCTGGTGGCCGTTCGCGATCAGATTGCGGCGGGCAACGCCGTGGGCGCGCGCATCCTCGCGGCCGGCAACATCGTGGGCTGGGGCGGCCCGTATTCGATCAGCTTCAGCCTCACCCGTGAAGCCGGGCTCACGCTGTTCCAGGAACAGGTCAACGACGAGGTCTCGCAGGGCGCTGGGGAAGACCTCGTGGACCTCACGCCCGAGGAACTGCGAACCGCGATCCGCGCCTACCTCGACAAGGGCCCCGACTTCATCAAGTACGGCGGCACGGCGCATTTTGCGCGGCCGGCGTTCATCGGGTTTTCGCCGGAGGCGCAGAAGGTCATGGTGGAGGAGGCGCACCGCCGCAACAAGGGGGCGGAGACCCATGCGACGACCATCGACGGGCTCCAGATGTCGATCGACGCCGGCATCGATCTGATTCAACATCCTGAACTGCTGGGCCCGCGGGAAATGCCCGAGGCGATGGTTCGTGCGATCGCCGCCAAGAACATCGTGTGCTCGATGCTCGTCAGTACCATCACTGGCGACGCCTGGACCAGACACTTGAAGGATCGTGACGAGGCGGTGGCCAAGCGCACCGAGGCGGAGAAGAAGGCCACGGGCCCGCTGCGGCCCAGGACGAGCGCCGAATTGCGCCAGCGCGCGACCGATGAACAGTTCGAGCTCGAGATGCGCCGCAAGAACGCGCAAAAGCTGGTGGCCGCGGGCGCGCTCGTGACGATCGGCACCGACAGCTACTGGGCCGCGGCGCCGGAGTTTTCCCGCAATCCCAAGCTGGAGAACCAGAGTCACGGCATCGGCAGCATCCTCGCCATCGAGGGCCTGGTCGAGCTCGGCATGACGCCGGCCAGGGCCATCGTCGCGGCGACGAAGAATGGCGCGATCGCCTCGCGCGGGCTGGCCGACTTCGGCACGCTCGAAGCCGGCAAGCGGGCGGACCTGCTCGTGCTCGACGCCGATCCGCTGGCCGACATCAAGAACCTGCGCAAGCTGTCGGTCGTCATGAAAGACGGCAAGGTGATCGATCGGGAGAAACTCCCACAGCAGCGAGTGTTGTCCAAATGAAGGCTGCCGGGAATCCGGACCTGATCGGGAAGCTGAGACTTGCCGGGAAGGAAATGCTTGTCGGGATCATCCTCCCGGCCTTGATCGCGTTCTTCCTGTCCGCGCCAGTGTTCGCCCAGTCGAGCCCCAAGGCCGCGATGCTCGAGCAGGACGGGGCGCGCGCGCTGGCCGAGGGGCAGGCGCAAGCCGCCGCCGACGCGTTTCGCGAAGCCATCGCGCTCGACCCGAAGAACGCGCGCTTGCGCCTGGGGGCGGGATTGGCCGCGGTGATCCAGCGCCGCGACGCCGATGCCCGCGCGCATTTCGAACAGGCGCTCGCGCTCGACCCACAAATGACCCGCGCCCGCGCGCAACTGGCCCAACTGATGCGCCGCGCCGGCGACTTGCAAGGCGCGATTCGTGAGTACGAGACGGTGGTGGCCGAGGTGCCGGGCGATGCCGGCGCCCTCGACACACTCGAGCGCTGGCGCCGCGAGTTCGAGCTCCACGAACGGATGCGGCTGGCGGTCGGCGATCACTTCACGGTGTCGTTCGAAGGACCGGAGGACGCGAAGCTCGCCGAAGAAGCGTTGGCTTCCC
>JBDTMB010000123.1:0-13279 GCA_039934485.1 Vicinamibacterales bacterium | reverse complement strand
CTGCCGTCGCCGGACGCGCGGTGCCTGGTGTGTGGTCCCCAGCAAATGGTCGCCGACGTGCGGGCCTTGCTGCAGAAACTCGGTGTCAATGAGGAGCGAATTCTCACCGAACGCTACTAGGCCCGGTCGGCACCCACTGCACGGCACGCACCGTGCGCACCTGGTTACATGCCGAGGATGTGATACCCGGCATCGACCATCATGATCTCGCCGGTGATTCCGCGGCTGGCATCGCTCAGCAGGAACGCCGCGGCATCACCCACCTCGGAGGTTTCGATCGCGCGCCTGAGGGGCGCCTTCTCGCGGACCACGCCGAGGATCGATGAGAACCCGCCGATACCCGCGGCCGCCAGCGTCTTCACCGGACCGGCCGAGATCGCGTTGACGCGAATGTTCTGCGGCCCAAGGTCCGACGCCAGGTAGCGCACCGACGATTCGAGCGCGGCCTTCGCCACCCCCATCACGTTGTAGTTGGGGAATACGCGATCGCTGCCGAGGAAGGTCAGCGTGAGCACGCTGCCGCCGCCTCGAGGCGCCATCAGCGGCTGCGCGCCGCGCGCGAGCGCGACGAGCGAGTAGGCGCTGATGTCGAGCGCCTGCCTGAACCCGTCGCGGGAGGTCTTCAGGAACCCGCCGGTAATTTCCTCGCGCCCCGCGAACGCTGCGCCATGGACGACGAAGTCCAGGCCGCCGTAGTCTTTGCCGATGCGCTCGAACACCGCCGCGATCTCGTCGTCGCTTTGGACGTCGCACGGCAGCACCAACGGCCGGGGCGCGAGCGTGTCGGCCAGTTCCGTGACGTGTCCTTCGAAGCGCCCTTGGTAGGTGAGGACGAGTTGCGCGCCGGCGTTCGCGGTGGCCTGGGCGATGGCCCACGACAGCGATCGATGGTTGGCGACCCCGACGATGAGGCCGACCTTTCCCGAAAAGTCAGCCATCAGTGATTCTTTTTCCCGCCGCGCCGGCGGCGGCCGCCGCCTTGACCTTGACCCTGGCCTTGACCTTGACCTTGGCCTTGGCCGCCCTGGCCCGGAGTTCGCTGGCCGTCACCGTGGCCACCCTGCCCGCCCTGGCCGTTGTCGCGTCCAAACCGCATCGGACCGACGTGATTATCGGGTCCGCCGCCAGGCCGGCGACGTCCCCGGCCCTTGCTGTGTCCGCCGGGACGCGAACCGCCGGGACGATTTCGATTGTTGAGGGATTGGATGGTGAATTCAGGCATCGCGCGGGGCGTGGGCACGGCGCCTTCGAGCTTGGGGAACGTCGCGCGAATCAGCGGCCGGCGAACCGGTCCGTCCTCCCGATCTTCGGGAACCGCGAGACGGCTTTCCGGAGGTAACTCTGTCGGCGCCGCCACCACGGTGGGTGTTGCAGGAATCTCTGGAGGGGGCGCCGCCGGCGGCGAATGGGGACGGGTCGTGGGACCCTGGAGACCATCGAGCACTTGCGTAAACAGCGCCGGCGGCTGCGTCTTGCGACGCGGCGCCGGCACTTTTGCAGCCTTGTATTCGTGCTCGGCGTCGCAAATACCGCAACGCGTCCGTTGGATTTGATCGTCGATCATGGCCACGATGGCGTGATCGGTAACGCGGCGCTCGCGTGGACAATAATCGTCCAGCACGTCGCCGGGCCGATACCGGCGTTCTTGCATGCAACTCCCCCGAAAAACCCGACCAACCGCCCGCCCGGGCCAGATCGGTACTTGTCTACAACCACTCGAACCTAAGAACGACTAACTTGGCGGGAAGCGCAGACCTGCTTGGTCGATAGACCGCAGGGCGCAGGGCAACCGGAATATATCAAAGGGCTGCCTGACGGGCAAGCCAAGAACGCGTCTCGGCCAGGGCGGCCCCGACGGCGTCGGGGTGGGTGGATTGGGGGGTCCGCCGCGCCCGCACCGAGGCCGCCGCGGTGACCTGCGTCTTCACATCGTCCGCAAACAGTTCGCTCCCCTGCCGCCACTCGGCGATCGAGAGGTCCTCGAAGTCGCGTTTTTCGCCAAGCAGGCGGCGTACCATCGCCCCTACCACCTCGTGGGCCTGGCGGAACGGCATCCCCCGCGCCACCAGGTAATCCGCCACGTCGGTAGCCAGCAGCAGGCCCGAGGCCGCGCGCCCCGTCCGCTCGCGGTTGAGGCCGAGATTGCCGATCACCGCGGCTGTCGCGTCGAGGGACACCGCCAACGTGTCCTCCGAATCAAACAGCGGCTCCTTGTCCTCCTGGAGGTCCTTGTTGTAGCCGGTGGGCAGGCCCTTCATGGTGATCAGGAATCCGGTGAGGTGACCGATGGCGCGCCCCGCCTTCCCGCGCACGAGCTCGAGTGGATCCGGGTTCTTCTTCTGCGGCATCATGCTGCTGCCGGTGGCGGACGAATCCGCGAGTTCGAAGAAGCCGAATTCTTCGCTCGTCATCAGGATGAAATCCTCGGCAATGCGCGACAGGTGCACCATCGACAGCGACACCGCGTGCAGGAAGCTCGCCGCGAAGTCGCGATCGGAAGAGGCGTCCATGCTGTTCGGCACCACGCGGGCAAAGCCAAGCCCGGCGGCCAGGGCCGTGGTGTCGACGGGATAGCCGGTGCCGGCGATCGCGCCCGAACCGAGCGTCAACGCGTTGGCCTCTTCGCGCGCGGCGTCGAGCCGCGCGTGATCGCGGCGCAGCGCGGCGGCGTGGCTCAGCAGGAAATGCGACACCAGCACGGGCATGGCCCGGCGCATGTGCGTATACGACGGCATCAGCGCGTCGCCGGCGCGTTCGGCCTGATCGGCAAACACCGTCACGACGGCGGCGATCTTCTGCTGCAGCAACGGTATCCTCCGGCGAAGGTAGAGCCGCAGGTCGACCGAAACCTGCTCGTTGCGCGAGCGCCCGGTGTGGAGCCTCCGGCCGGCATCGCCGATGCGCGCCACGAGTTGCCGCTCGACGAAGCTGTGCACGTCCTCATCCGGGCCATTCACCCAGGACGGATCGCGGCGCCCCTGTTCGAGAATGGCGGCCAACCCGTCGGCGATGGCACGCGCGTCGGTCGCGTCGAGCACACCCGCCTTCGCCAGCGCCTCCGCCCACGCGAGGCTCCCGGTGACATCGTCTTCGAAGAGACGGCGATCGAAGCGGAACGAGACACCGAAATCAAACGCCGCGGGATCGGGAGCGGAATCGAACCGGCCGGACCAAAGGTGCTGGGACATAGGTTCTGCAAGTCCTGAAAGGTTCACAGTGGTTCTGAAGGCTTCGTCGAGCGGCCGACGACGCGGCAGTCGCCCTTGAACAGCTTGAGGCGAACGACGCCCGTGGTCGTCTGCTGCACGTGATCGACAAACGCGCCGAGCGCCTCTCGCGCCGGCGTAAACCATTCGCCACGATCGACCACGTCGGCCACCTCCGCGGCCACCGAACGCGAGACGCGCATCAGCGCCGACGCATGCACGAACCGATCGAGCTCGAGGTGCGCGGCGTGGAGCACGACCGACGCCGGCATTTCATAAACGGCCTGCGATCGTGTGCCGTCGGGCTTCTGCTTGACCCGGTCCAGGCGGCCCACGCCGTGCTCGCTGCCAATCGTCGTCAGGCTGTCGACGAGTTCCACGATCGGCATGGCCACACCGTTGACCGTGGCCGGCAAGCCCCGCTCGAAGCCAAGGTCCACGTACGCGGGCTGATCCGGGCAGCGGTCCGGCCGCCGCGTCATGGCGTAGTAGGCCTCGGACACTTCTTGCGACGGATCGATGGCGCCGCGGACGCCGACCGATCGGCCCCAGAGGTTCCGATCGGCGCGAAACGGCTGCCCCGACTCGGCTGGCAGTGTGATGCCATGCTGATCCGCGAACGCCGCGAGGCTCTGCGGGGTGAAGTCCCACTCGCTGGCGGCGGCGACGATGGGCGTCAGCGGATCCAGGCTTCGCAATGGTCCCTCGATCCGCGCGCGATCCCGGCCGATCGCGCCGTGCCCGATCGTCGTGGCATCTTCAATCCGTGCCACCTCGATCAGCTTCCGCGCAATCAGCGGCCGGCCGAGCGCGGTGGCCATGGGGATCCGATCCTCGGAGAGCGCATTGGCCTTGAGCGCCGGCATCAGGAAGTCCCTGGCAAACTCGTCGCGCACATCGAGCACGTGCCCGCGCCTGGCGCCCAGCCCCAGCGCCCGCGCCCGCAAGTCGGCCAGATCATCGCCCTGCCCGAGGTCGAGCGTGACCGTGACCACCTCCGCCCCATACGTCTCGGTCAACCACGCAATGGCCAGCGAGGACTGGAGTCCGCCGGAATAACCGAGCACGATGCGTTCCGCGTTTTTCATTCGTCAGCCAACGATTGAAGCTGCGTGACCACGGTCAGCGCGCTTTTCGGATCGCGGCAGATCACCAGGATGGTGTCATCCCCCGCAAGCGTCCCAACCACCTCCGGCAACCTGGAGCGATCGATCGCCAGTCCCAGCATCTGGGCCTGGCCGACGCCGGTCCTGAGCACGATCAACTGCTGCACCGGTTCCACGCTCAACAAGTATTCAGACAACGCTTTGGCCAGCGCGCCGTGCGTCGTCGTCTTGGACGTCGCCTCTTCGCCGGACGCTTGATAGGCGCCGTCGGCGGAACGCTTGACCAGCTCGAGTTCCTTGATGTCACGGGAGAGCGTCGCCTGGGTCACGACGAAGCCACGGGCCGCCAGGCGCTGCCGAAGCTGCTCCTGGCTGCGGACCTCTTCGTGCCCGACGATTTCCCGGATGGTGGACTGTCTTCTGGCCTTCATAATTATTCGTTAAAGTGAATCAGTATACACTGAAACTCAGGCAACTCTAACGTTGGTCATTGACAACTATGCATAGACCATGTATAAGTATTCCTCTGGCCGCATAGTTTTACAGGCCTAGGGCGGAAGGGATCAGGAGACAGCCGGTGGAGACCCAGGTAGTGAGTGAAACGGAAGGCGACCAGCGGGGCCACCAGCGCCCCATCCGCGTGGCCGTGGCCGGAGCCACCGGCTTCGCGGGCCAGGAACTGATCCGGCTGCTCGCCCGTCACCCTGCCGTCACGATCTCCGCCGCCACCGGTTCGCAGTCCACGAGCGCGCCGCGCCACTTACCGGCCCTCGCGCGCATTTGGGACGGCACGGTGGTGCCGCTCGATCCCGCGGCGATTATCGGCACCTCGGACGTAGTGTTTCTCGCGCTGCCCGAGGCCGCCTCGGCGGAGTTGGCGCCGACCTTTCTGGCCGCCGGCCTGCGGGTGATCGATTTGTCCGGCGCCTTCCGCATCCGGGATGCGGCCGCGAGGGCGAAGTGGTACCCCGCGACGAAGACGCTGCCCGACGGGGTGGCGTATGGACTCACCGAGTTCGACAAGCCGGCGATCAAGACCGCGCGGCTGCTCTCGAACCCTGGCTGCTACCCCACGGCGTCGCTGCTGGGTCTGCTGCCGTTGCAGCGCGCTGGTTTGTTGATGCCTGGCGCCGATATTGTGATCGACGCCAAATCCGGAATCTCTGGCGCTGGCAAGGCCGCGACCGACCGCACGCATTTTTCGGAGAACCACGGCAGCGTGGCCGCCTACAACCCGTTCGGCCATCGCCACACGCCGGAAATGGAACAGGCGCTCGGACGCGGCGTGACGTTCGTGCCTCACCTCGTGCCGCTCGATCGCGGCATCCTCTCGAGCCTCTACGCGAGGCTCGTGCCCGGCACGTCGGCGGCTTCGGTGAAGGCGGCGTTCGAGGACGCCTATGCGTCGGCCCCGTTCGTCCGGCTCACCGGCGACGCGCTGCCGGAAATCAAGCACGTCGCGCACACGAATTTTTGCGACATCGGGTGGAAGGTTGACGAGGCGCACAACCGCGTGTTTGTCGTCAGCGTGATTGACAACCTGATCAAAGGCGCGGCGGGTCAGGCGATCCAGAACTTCAACGTGATGTTCGGCCTGGACGAAACGACAGGTTTGCTGTGATGGTGGTCCTCAAGCTCGGGGGCGAATTGATCGAAAGCCCCGAGAAGATCCGCGCGATGGGCAGGGTCGTCGTGAAGGCGGCGAAAAAGGGCCGTCTCGTGGTGGTGCACGGCGGCGGTCGCGAGATCGATGCCGCGCTGGCGCAGATGGGCATCGCCAAGCACCAGGTCGATGGCCTGCGGGTGACCGACGACGCGACGCTCGAGGTCGTGGTGTCGGTGCTGGCCGGAACGATCAACACGCACTTTGTCGCCGCGATCAACGCGGCGGGCGGCAAGGCCGTGGGACTGTCGGGGGCGGATGCCGGCGTGGCGCCAGTGAAGAAGGCGCCTGCGCACAAGGCGACGAGCGGACATCTGGTGGACCTGGGCATGGTGGGGTGGCCCATCAATGCCCCGAAGCCGGCGCTGCCGGCGCTGCTCAGCCGCAAGGGCTATGTGCCGGTGATTGCCTGCGTGAGCGCGGCGGCAGACGGGCGGTTGTTCAACGTCAACGCCGATACGCTGGCGGGCAGTCTCGCGGCGAGGCTGAAGGCCAAGCGCCTGGTGATTGCCGGCGCCACGGCCGGTGTGCTCGACGCGAAGAAGCGGACCCTCGCCTCGCTCAACAGCAAGGCGATCGCCGCGCTCGTATCAAGCGGCACCGCCAACGCCGGGATGGTGGCGAAGCTGAAGGCTTGCCAGGCGGCGCTGAAGGGCGGCGCCAAGAGCGTGTGGATCGTCGATGGACGGGACCCCGCGCAATTGTCGCGCGCGCTGTCCGGCAAGGCGACCAAGGGCACGACGGAGATTGAGTCGTAGGGCAGTCGTAGGGCACCCCTTTAGGGGTGCCGGGGTAACTTCAGGGGTGCCGGGATAAAGGAAATGAGCATTACCGCAGCCAGTGTCACCGCTCTCGAAGCACAGCACGTGCTTCAAACCTACAAGCGCCTGCCCGTGGTGTTCGTCCGCGGCGAAGGCACTCGTCTGTTCGACGACACCGGCCGGGACTATCTCGACTTCATTTCCGGCATCGGCGTCGTGGTGCTCGGCCACGCGCACGCCGGCCTCGCCGAGGTCGTCGCCGACCAGGCGAAGACGCTGATTCACACCTCGAACCTGTACTACCACCCGCTGCAGGGCCAGGTGGCGGCCCGGCTGTCGCAGATGTCGGGCCTGCAGCGCGCGTTCTTCTGCAACAGCGGCACCGAGGCGGTGGAGGCGTGCCTGAAGTTCGCGCGCCGCTACTGGTTTTCGCAGGGCGTCAAGGGCCGCACGCAATACGTGGCCCTCGACCACGGGTTCTCGGGGCGCACGATGGGCGCGCTGTCGGTGACGTCCAACGCGCACTACCGCGAACCGTTTGAACCGCTGATCCCGGGCGTCACGTTTGTGTCGCCAGACGACGTCGCGGCGCTCGAAGCGGCGGTGACCGATCGGACGGCCGCGGTGATCGCGGAGCCGATCCAGGGCGAAGGCGGCGTGCGGCCGCTCTCGCCGGAGTTCGCCGCGGCGATTGCGCGGGTGACCAAGCAGACCGGCACGCTGCTCATCGCCGACGAGATTCAGTGCGGCCTGGGCCGAACCGGATTCCCGTTCCACTACCAGGCGTTCGGCTGGTCGCCGGATCTGGTGACCGTCGGCAAGGCCATTGGCTCCGGCATCCCGATCGGTGCGGCGCTCGTCTCCGAAACCGTCGCCGCGCAGATCGCCGCCGGCGACCACGGCACGACCTACGGCGGGAACCTCCTGGCGACGCGCGCGGCGCTCTACGTGCTCGACCAGCTCGAGGGCCTCGCCGGCCACATTCGCGAAACCGGCGAGCTCTTCGGCCGCCAGCTCGCCGGCCTGCAGAAAAAGCACGCGGTCGTGCGCTCGGTGCGGGGTGCGGGACTGATGCGGGGGCTCGAGCTGGCGGTGGATGCCCAGCCGGTGATCGACGCCGCACTGAAGGCCGGGTTGTTGATCAACCGGACCGCGGAGCGCGTGGTGCGCATGCTGCCGCCGCTCACGGTGTCGGCGCAAGAGATCGAAGAAGCCGTCGCGATTCTCGACGGCGCATTGGCGGCAGTGCCCGTGTCAGGTGTCGAGGTGAAGGCGTGAAGATGCGAGTGGTGGTGGACAACGGGCCGGGACGAACCCGGCGGCCGAATTCGGCGCGCCGTTTGCAGACGGCGACGCCGGCGGTGACCCTGCGTGCCGCCACGGCGGCGGATGGGCCGGCACTGCACGCCCTGGTCGCGGGACATCTCAAAGAGGGCCACTTGCTGCCGCGTGATCTCGGCGAGCTCGCCGTCCACGCGCCTCGCTTCGTCGTCGCCGTGCAGGCGGCTGCCGGCGGCGATCGCATCGTCGGCTGCGCGGAACTGGCGCCGCTGTCACCGGGCGTGGCGGAAGTCCGCTCGCTGGTCGTCGACCGCGATGCGCGCAAGCTCGGCCTGGGACAGCGGATGGTCGATGAGCTCGGGCGCCGCGCGCGCCGCGAGGGTTACGAGCGCCTGTGCGCCTTCGCCCACGATCCCAAGTTCTTCGTCAAGCTCGGCTTCTCCATCGTGCCCCACACGTGGGTGCCCGAAAAAATCGCGCACGATTGCGTCGGCTGCCCGTTGTTCAGGAACTGCGGCCAATACGCCATCGTGATGGAACTGCACTCGATGCCGGCGCTGGCGCGCTCGACGGTGAGCGCCACGGGGTTGAAGCCCCGTGGCTGACATCCGCGCCGTCGCAGGCGGCGTCACCGCGCCGTCCGGTTTCCGCGCCGCCGGCCTGCACTGCGGCATCAAGGCCAGCGGCAAGCCCGACCTCGCGCTGCTCGCGAGCGATTCACCGGCGACCGCCGCCGGGGTGTTCACGCTCAACCTGGCCAAGGCGGCGCCGGTTCTGTTGTGCCAGGAATTTCTCGGCAAGACCAACGGCACCGCGCGCGCCATCGTCACCAATAGCGGCTGCGCGAACGCCTGCACGGGTCCCCAGGGCATGGCCGACGCCCGCGAAATGGCGGCATTGACCGCAGCGGCGATCGGCTGCCCGGTCGAGCAGGCGCTGGTCGCGTCCACGGGCGTGATCGGCGTCAACCTGAAGATGGACAAGCTGCGCGCCGGCATTCCCCAGGCGGCCGCCGCCCTGGCTGAAGGCGGCGGAGCCCTGGCCGCGCGCGCAATCATGACGACGGATCCGTTTCCGAAGGATTTCGCCGTCGAGGTCGCCACCGAAGTGGGCACCTTCAGGGTCGGCGGCATGGCGAAGGGCTCGGGCATGATCGAGCCCCGCATGGCCACGATGCTCGGCTACCTGACCACCGATGCGGCGGTCGATCCGGCGACGCTCCAGCGCGCACTGACCGACGCGTGCCGCTACACGTTCAACGCCATCACGGTCGACGGCGAGCCCTCGACCAACGACTGCGTTTTCGCGATGGCGAATGGCGCCAGCGGCGTGGTGATCAACGAGGGCCTCTACACGGCGCTCTTCGACGGCTTCCGCGCCGTGGCCCACCAACTCGCGCTGGCCATCGTCCGCGGCGGCGAGGGGGCCACCAAGCTCGTGGCGATCACCGTGTCGGACGCGGCCACGGACGCTGATGCCTGGATGGCCGCGCGCGCGATTGCGAATTCCCTGCTGGTGAAGACCGCCATCCATGGCGGCGACCCCAACTGGGGCCGCCTGATCGCCGCCGCCGGCCGCTCCGGCGCGCAATTCGTCCTCGAGGGCGCCCGGGTTCGCATTGGCACCCTGGTCCTCTTCGACAAGGGACGGCCGTTCGACGAGCTCGCCCCGCAGGCCGCCGACTATCTCACCGGCAAGGACCTCGACATCGAGGTGGGCCTTGGCGCCGGTGGCTCGCATTCCGCCACGGTCTGGACCTGCGACCTGTCGAAGGAATACGTCACCATCAACGCCGAGTACCGGACGTAGGCCGCCGATGACGCGGATGATGCAGGCACGCTCCTAGTCCCGGCGATGCAGAACTTTCTATCGATCCTCGATCTCGATCCCGATCGGCTCGCCAAGCTCCTCGAGCTCGCCGCGAAACTCAAGCGCGAACGCGTCAAGGGCATGAAGGCGCCGACCGCCACGGCCCTGAACGGCAAGCACGTCGCGCTGTTGTTCGAAAAGCCGTCGCTGCGGACGCGCGTGACGATGACCATCGGCGTCCGGGAACTGGGCGGCGACATCGTCGAGATCCCGGCGGACGTCATGCACGCCGACCGCGAGCCCATTCACGATGTGGCCCGCAACCTCGAACGCTGGGTCGATGCGGTGGTCATCCGCACCTTCGGGCAGGAGCGGCTCGTGCAAATCGCCGAGATCACGCCGAACCTGCACCTGATCAACGCCCTCTCCAACGAAGAGCATCCCTGCCAGGCGCTGGCCGACGTGCAGACCCTCAAGGAGCGGTGGGGGTCGTTCGAGGGCCGGCGCATCGCATTCGTCGGCGACGGCAACAACGTATGCACGTCGCTGGTGCACGTGGCCATGATGCTCGGCATGGCCGTGAACGTGGCAACGCCGAAGGGCTACGAACTACCCGACGACGTCGCCGACCAGGCGGCGAGCGTGTCGCAAAAGGGCGCCGGCCTCACCGAATACACCGACCCGAGGGCGGCGGTCCGCGACGTCGACGCGGTCTACACGGACGTCTGGACCTCGATGGGCCAGGAAGTGGAATACACCGACCGCAAGAAGACGTTCCGGCGCTACCAGGTCGGCGAGACGCTGATGGGCCTCGCCAAGCCGGGCGCGCTCTTCATGCACTGCCTGCCCGCGCATCGCGGCGAGGAAGTCACCGACGAAATCATCGAATCGCCGATCTCGGTGGTGTTCGATCAAGCCGAGAATCGCCTGCACGCGCAGAAGGCGCTCCTGGTGCAGATGCTGGCGTAGGCCATGCGCATCGACCTCAACAGCGACCTCGGCGAATCCTTCGGGCCCTGGCCCATGGGGCAGGACGCCGAACTGATGGCGAGCATCTCCTCGGCGAATGTCGCCTGCGGTTTCCACGCCGGCGACCCCTCAGCGATGCGGACGACGGTGGCGATGGCCAAGGCGCGCGGCGTCGCGGTGGGGGCGCATCCCGGTTTCCAGGACCTGGTCGGCTTCGGCCGCAGGGAAATGAAGATCACGCCGCAGGAAGTGGAAGACCTCGTCGTCTACCAGGTAGCGGCGCTGGCCGGAGTGGCCGCCGCGCAGGGCGTGCGGCTCCAGCACGTCAAGGCGCACGGCGCTCTGTACAACATGGCGTGTCGCGACCGCGCGCTCGCGGATGCGATCGCCAGGGGCGTGGCGGCGCTCGAGCGGTCGCTCATTCTCTTTGGACTGCCGAATTCAGAGTTGCTCCGCGCCGGGGAAGCAGCCGGCCTGCAGGTGGCGGCCGAGGCATTCGCCGATCGCGCCTACGAGAAGGATGGGACGCTGGCGTCCCGCTCCAAACCGGGGAGCGTGATTCACGACGTGGAGACGGTGGTTGCTCGCGCCGTTCGCATGGTCAAGAGCGGCGACGTGGTGAGCCTCGACGGGTCCGTGATCAGACTCGACGTGCAGACGCTCTGTCTGCATGGCGATACGCCCGGCGCCGCGGCGCTGGCCCGCCAGGTGCGCAAGGGGCTGGAGGACGCAGGGATTACGATCGCGTCGTTCGGGTGAACCTGACCTGTCCGGAGTGAAGTTGAGGGAGGCTCGCCGGTTGAAGGGGCAACGTCGGACAGCGGCAAGATTCGTAATCACACCCACGAAAATTGTCGGCGCCAGACAAGCGGAGTCGACCCGGGCCAAATGAGATCCAGGGATTTCTGGAGGAATTTCTAGTCATCGCGTTCGTGCGCAGGACGGCACGAACCTTGTTTATGGGTCGTTCGTCGCCAGTCTGTTTATTACGGCAGTGGTGCTGTAGTAGCTGGGGGGAGCCAGGTTGGCGGCAACTTTTGGGCGGCGGTTCCAGCAATGGGACCGCCGCCCTTAGTCTTGTACCGCCTAGAATGCACGGAACGTGGAGATCTTTCTTTATCAACTGAGCATCTGGGGGCTGGTGATCTCGTCGCTGATGATCGCGACGTTCTTCGCCGTATTGCGCCGTTCGATGCGCCGCGTCGAAATGCGCTGGTGGACTTACGGCTGGATTGGCAACGTCGGGGCGATGCTGGTCACGCTGGGCTTCTGGTACTTTCAGCCGCCCGCCACCTTACATGGACTGGTGTTCGCCCTGTACATGGTCGGGAAGAGCGTCTACGTCTGGATGCTGGTGCGGGGAGCGCTTGAGTTCCGCAGCTGGCGTCCGCCGGCGCTCGAGGCCAAGTCCGTGGTGCCGTTCATCGTCGTGTTCTCTCTGATTTCAATTTTCGTCGTCGACACCCGCGATCGGCTCGGGCTGGCGGCCATGGCCATCGTCGCGATCGGTTTCACCGCTGGCGCGCTCGCACTGGCCCGCGCCCGCGTCCCGGCGGCGCGATGGATCGTGATTGCCTTTGCGGTGCGGGCGCTGCTGGCCATCGCCGAAGCCGCGGCATACGGGGTCAACGTGGTGGGCATCACGCCGGGCGAGCAGGTGGCGGACGCGTTCCTCGTGCCGGCCAATTGGATTCTCGCCTCGCACTACCCGCTCGACACCGCCGCGGAGTGGCTCCTCGCCATGGGCTGCGTGATCGGCATCTCGGCGCGCGCCCAGCACGAGCTGCAACTCGCCAACACGCAAATGCTCTCGGCGCAAGCCGACCTCCGCCGGCTGGTCGATCGCGATCCGCTGACCGCGCTCGCCAATCGACGCGCGCTTCCTGACGCGCTCCGTGCGGTGCAGCCGCACGGGGCGATGCTCGTCTTCTTCGACCTCGACGATTTCAAGCGGATCAACGACGACCACGGACACCAGGCAGGCGATGAATGCCTCAGGCGTTTCGCGGCGGCGCTGACCGGCTGCTTCCGGCCGTCAGACGCCGTGGTGCGCTACGCCGGCGACGAGTTCGTGGTGGTGGCCAGCGGCTTGGACGACGCCGGACTGACCGATCGGATCGACGCCGTCCGCGCGCGGCTCGAGCCGTCGGCGGGCGAATTGCCGATCCGATTCTCGTCTGGGGTTGGTCATCTGCCGCCCGGTGGCAACCCGGACGAGGCCCTGCGGGCGGCAGACGAAGCGATGTATCGCGCGAAACCTAGCCGGCGGCGCCTTCGGGATACTGCAGTGCGAGCCTGAGTTCCTTCGTCAGGTTGTCAACCGTCGTGCCCTGGCGCTTCCACGCGCCGTCGGTTTCGAAGCGGAGCGCGCCGATGCGGCGGCCCCACGGCGAAATCACGCGGCCAATCGCGCGGAAGTCGGTGCGGTCCGCGTGCTGCTGATCGATCTTCTGCAGCACGTCGGGCGCCACGCGAATGAAGGCG
>JBDTMB010000122.1:0-13304 GCA_039934485.1 Vicinamibacterales bacterium | reverse complement strand
CGACCGCTTGTTTTCTCGGAAGCTGGCGTGCGTGGTGTGCGGGATCAGCGTGCCGGAGATGTCGCCCCGCGCCTTCTCGTTCAACTCGCCGCATGGCGCCTGCCCGTCGTGCCAGGGCCTGGGCGCCAACTGGGATTTCGATCCGCACCGCATCGTGCCCGACGAGTCGTTGTCGCTGGCCGGCGGCGCGATTGCGCCGTGGAGCCGCGGCGACGCCAAGCTGGTGGCCGACGCCGTGGCGTCGATCGGCGCCTACTTCGGCATCGAGACCGCGCTGCCGTTCAACAAGCTCCCGAAGAAGCATCGCGAACTGCTCCTCAACGGCCCCGGCGCAAGCGCCCGCACCGAGAAGGACGAGGAGCCGAAGAAGAAGACCACCAAGAAGAAGAAAGCGGTCACCCCGGAACCCTTCGGCCGGGACTTCGAAGGTGTGATCCCCAACCTCCGCCGCCGCTTCGACGAAGGATCGTGGGCGGTCCAGGAAGAGCTCGATCCGTATCGCGCCCTTCGCGCGTGCCCGGTGTGCAAGGGCAACCGGCTGCGCGCCGAGAGCCTGGCGGTCACGCTCAAGGGCAAGACGATCGCCGACTGCGTGAACCTGCCGATCTCCGAGGCCCTGGTGCTGTTCCACGGACTCGAGCTGCACGATCGCGAGGCGATCATCGCGACGCGGATCCTCAAGGAAATTCAAGACCGCCTGCGCTTCCTGAACGACGTCGGGGTCGGCTATCTCACGCTCGCCCGATCGGCCGCCACGCTGTCGGGCGGCGAGGGCCAGCGGATCCGGCTGGCCACGCAGATCGGGTCGAACCTCACCGGGGTGTTGTACGTCCTCGACGAGCCGTCGATCGGCCTCCATCAACGCGACAACCGCAAGCTGCTCACCACGCTCGGCCGTCTCCGCGACCTCGGCAACACCGTGGTGGTGGTGGAGCACGACGAAGAAACCATCCGCACTGCGGACTACGTGATCGATCTCGGTCCGGGCGCCGGCGAACTGGGCGGCCGGGTCATCTTCCAGGGCACGCCGGCGGAACTGGTGGGCAACGGGCACGGCTCGCTGACCGGCGCCTACCTGGGCGGGCAGCACGCCATCGAGACGCCCGCGTCGCGGCGCAAGGCCGCGAAGGGCGAGATTGTGATCAAGGGCGCGCGCGCCAACAATCTCAAGGACGTCGACGTCAGGATCCCGCTCGGCCGGCTGGTGGCGGTCACCGGCGTGAGCGGCTCCGGCAAGAGCACGCTCGTCAACGACATCCTCTACAAGGCGCTGGCGCAGGAGTTCTACCGCGCCGCCGACGAGCCGGGGGCGCACGACAAGATCGAGGGCATGGCGCTTGTCGACAAGGTGATCGAGATCGACCAATCGCCGATCGGCCGCACGCCGCGATCGAACCCGGCCACTTACACGAGCCTCTTCACCTTCATCCGCGAGCTGTTCGCGATGGTGCCCGAAGCGCGGACGCGCGGCTTCAAGCCCGGGCGCTTCTCATTCAACGTCAAGGGCGGACGCTGCGAAGCGTGCCAGGGTGACGGCGTCATCGCCATCGAAATGCACTTTCTCCCCAACGTCTACGTGACGTGCGAGCAGTGCAAGGGCCGCCGCTACAACCGCGAAACCCTCGAGATCAAGTACCGCGGCAAGTCGATCGCCGACGTGCTCGATCTCACGGTGGACCAGGCGCTGCCCCTGCTCGAAAACTTTCCGCCGATCGCCACCAAGCTGCGGACGCTGCAAAGCGTCGGGCTCGGCTACATCACGCTCGGCCAGTCGGCGACGACGCTGAGCGGCGGCGAAGCGCAGCGCGTGAAGCTGTCGCGCGAACTGTCGAAGCGCGGCACCGGCCGCACCCTGTACATCCTCGATGAGCCGACCACCGGCCTGCACTTCGAGGACGTCCGCAAGCTGCTCGACGTGCTGATGCGGCTCGTCGACCAGGGCAACACGATCGTGGTCATCGAGCACAACCTCGACGTCATCAAGTCGGCCGACTGGCTGATCGACCTCGGGCCCGAAGGGGGCGAGGGCGGTGGGCGGGTGGTGGCCCAGGGAACGCCAGAGCAGGTGGCCAAGTCCAAGGGCTCTGCCACTGGCCAGTTTCTGGCGGAAATGTTGAAGGCCTGAACGGCCCTCAGAGGCAGGATAGCCACAGTTGGGGCGCTTGCCCCTGTGGTTCAGGAAACACAGCTGGCCGACTGGCCGCGTTGGGAAGATTTGCGTAAAGTGTTGAATTCAATAGGGTTGACGTATTTAATCGGCTTCATCGGATCTAGGCATCTGGTTTGCTTTTGACTGGAGCAGACTCCTAGACGATATGGACGCTCAAAGGACCCTCAAACGTCAGATTTCCTGCGCCGGGATTGGACTCCACTCCGGCCAGAAGGTGACGCTGACCCTCAAGCCGGCCGCTGCTGACACGGGCATCCGTTTCCGCCGCACCGACCTGGGCGTGGAGATTCCGGCCAACGTCCACGAAGTTTCCAGTGTCCAGCATGCGACGGTGCTTGGCAAGGCGGGCGCGACGGTGGAAACCGTTGAGCACCTGCTGGCCGCCCTGGTCTCGGCCGGCATCGACAACGTCATCGTCGAACTCAATCATCGCGAAGTGCCGATCATGGACGGCAGCAGCGCCCCGTTCCTGTATCTGCTGCAGGAAGCCGGCGTGAAGAAGCTGTCGCCGGCGCGCAAGTTCCTCAAGATCCTGAGGCCGGTGCAGATTGCCAGCGGCGACAAGCGCATTGCGATCTATCCGTCGGATCACTTCAAGGTCAGCTACACCATCAGCTTCGATCACCCGTTGCTGCGGCACCAGTCGCGCACCGAGCGGATCACCGAACAGTCGTTTGCCGACAACATCGCGGCCGCGCGCACCTTCGGCTTCCTGAAGGAAGTGGAATGGCTCCGCCAGAACGGCCTGGCGCTGGGCGGCTCGCTCGAGAATGCGATCGTCATCGGCGACACCGGCGTGCTCAACGCACTCCGCTTCGACGATGAATTCGTCCGTCACAAGATTCTGGACGTGGTTGGTGACCTCGCCCTCGTCGGATATCCGATGGTGGGTCACGTCGTCGCGCATCGCGCGGGCCACGCCCTGCACACTTCGCTCGCCAGGGAAATCCTCAACGACCAGGACGCCTGGTGTCTCGTTGAGTCGCCGGCCGACGTGCCCGAAGGGGCGATGGAACCGGTGGGTGCCACCCGAACCGCACGCGCGCATTAGTCGTCTCTCTCAACCTCCAACGTGAACCTTAGGCCGCGGCGCACCCGCGGCCTTCTTTTTGCGCAAACGCCAGGTTGACCAACTTGACCAAGTCCACGAATTCAGATAGCGTCGTCGTCATGGTCACCTTCCTTAACCTCTACGACGCGAAGACGCAGCTTTCGGCGCTGGTTGAACAGGCGGCCGCCGGCGCGGAAATCATCATTGCGAAGGCGGGGAAGCCGATGGCGAAGCTGGTCGCCTACCGCTCGTCCGCGCGCCGCAAGCCGGGACGCGGCAAGGGCCACATCTGGATTGCCGACGACTTCGACGCGCCACTGCCGGCCGCCGTGCTCGACGGCTTCGGCGGGACGATTGAATGAGGCTCTTGCTCGACACTCACGTCATTCTCTGGTGGCAGACCGAGGACCGGCGGCTGAGCGTCGAAGCCCGGCGGGCCATCGCCGAGGCCGACATCGTGTGGGTGAGCGCCGTCTCTGGTTGGGAAGTGGCCATCAAGACGGCGCTCGGCCGCTTGCGCGTGGACGAGTCGTTCGCGCTGCTGCTGGGCACCGATGACTTCACCGAACTCCCTGTCACCCTCGCGCACGCCGAGGGGCTGAAGGCGCTCGCCCCGCACCACTCCGATCCGTTTGATCGCCTGTTGATCGCGCAGGCCCTGGCGGAGAAGGCGACGCTGGTGACGCACGATCGCGCCCTCGAACCTTACGCCGCGTCCTTCATCTGGACCTGAGACGCCTTTTCTCCTGGAGCCCCGATCCTGCCGACCCTCATCGAATCCCGCGTCCTTCACATCGACATCACGGGTCACGACCAGCCCGGTGTCACCCACGCGCTGACCGGCATCCTCGCGAAATCCGGCGCCCGCATCCTGGACATCGGCCAGGCGGTGATCCACGACGCGCTGGCCCTCGGCATGCTCGTCGAGCTCACCGCCGACATGAAGTCGTCATCGATGCTCACTGAGCTGCTGCTCAAGGCGCATGAGCTTGGCGTGCAGATCCGTTTCTCGGCCTCCTCCGGCGACGAGTATCAGGCCTGGGTCGGCACCCAGAGCAAGAGCCGCTACCTGGTGAGCGTCCTCGGCCCCACCCTCACGGCGGCGCACCTGGCGGCGGTGAGCGGCACCGTGGCGCGCGCCGGCTTGAACATCGATCGCATCGATCGTCTCTCGGGCCGCACGGCGCTTGACGCCGACCTCGATTCGGCGCGCGTGTGCGTCGAGTTGTCGACGTCCGGCGCGCTGGCCAGCGAGGACGACGTCCGCTCGTCGCTGATGGCGCTGACGCGCGAATTCGACATCGACATCGCCTTTCAGCACGACAACGTCTACCGGCGCAATCGCCGGCTGGTGGCGTTCGACATGGATTCCACGCTGATCCGCACGGAAGTGATCGACGAACTGGCGCGCCTGGCCGGGGCCGGCGCCGAGGTGGGCGCGATCACGGAGGCGGCGATGCGCGGCGAGCTCGACTTCAAGGCCAGCTTCCGCAAGCGCGTGGCGCTGCTCAAGGGCCTGCCCGAAAGCGCGCTCACGCGGGTCGTCGACAGCGTGCCGCTGATGGACGGCGCCGAGCGGCTCGTGGCCACGCTGCGCCGTCTCGGTTACAAGACCGCGATCCTCTCGGGAGGGTTCACCTTCATGGGCCGCGAACTCCAGCGGCGCCTGGGCATCGAGTACCTGCACGCCAACGAACTCGACATCCGTGATGGGATGGTCACCGGCGAAGTGCGCACCGAGATCGTGGACGGTGAACGCAAGGCCCACTATCTTTCCGAACTGGCGAAGACCGAAGGCATCAGCATGGAACAGGTGATTGCCGTCGGCGACGGCGCCAACGATCTCCCGATGCTGCGGCTGGCCGGGCTCGGCATCGCATTCCGCGCGAAGCCCGTCGTCCGGCAGAGCGCGCGGCAGTCGTTGTCGACGATGGGGCTCGATGGAATTCTCTATTTGCTTGGTGTGAGGGACCGCGAAGCGCTGGTGTGAGACCTTACAATTAACCGATGTCGCGGTTCTCCTCCCGGTGGCCGATCGCCGCGTGCCTGGCCACCGGCGCCGGGTTGTACGTCACGCAGGGAGTGCTGGACCAGGGCTGGATCGGCGACGCGGCGGTGCGCCTGGCGCTGTTGCCTCCCTGGCAGGTGCTGGCCCTCTTCATCGGCGCGACGGCCCTGTCGCTGTTTGCGGTTCGCCGCCGCGACCTCGCGCTGCCCTTGCTGGCGCCGGCCGCCCTCGCGATTCCCTTCCTGCCGATCCTGCCGGATCGTTGGCCGGTCGTACAAATCCTGGCCGGCCCGCTGCGCTACATCGTCTGGCTCGTCATCGCCGCCCAGCTGTTGTGGGTGTTGAGCCAGTCGGGACGGTTCACGCCCACATGGATGCCGGGATGGACGCGCCGGCGAGTGGCGGTGGCGGTGGCGCTCGCCACTGCGCTCATCTCCATCACGGCGGCGGCGCGGTTGACGTCCACCGTGGTCTTTCCCGGAGGCGATGAGCCGCACTACCTCGTGATCGCGCAGAGCCTCTGGCGCGACGGGGACCTGAAGATCGCCAACAACCACCAGCGCGGCGACTACCACGAGTACTTCGAGGCCAATCTCGAGCCGCATTACCTCGCGGCGGGCACGGACGGTGAGATCTACTCGGTGCACCCGGTGGGATTGCCGGTGCTGCTGGCGCCGATTTACGCAGTGGGCGGGTATCACGCCGTGGTGTTCGCGCTCATCGCGATCGCCGCGACCGCCGCCGGCATCGCGTGGTGGTGGACGGCCGGCCTGATCGGTTCCACCGCCGCCGCGACGTTCGCGTGGCTGGCGATCGCCGGGTCGGCGCCGTTCCTCTTCAATACCTTCACGGTGTATCCCGAGATCGCTGCCGCCCTCGCGGTGATGGTGGCACTCGTGCTGGCAGTTGAGGCGAATGCAGCGGCGCCGGGCGCCGGCCGGTGGCTCGCCGTCGGCGTGGCCTGTGGCGCGCTGCCGTGGCTGAGCACCAAGTACGCGCCGATGTCCGCGGTGCTGATGCTCATCGCGTTGGCGCGTGCCCCAAAGACCGCTCGTCTCGCCCTCGTCTTCCCGTATGGCGCCGCCTTGATCGGGTGGTTTGCCTTCTTCTACGCGTTTTGGGGATCGCCCTGGCCGCAGGCGCCCTACGGCTCGATGACGCAGACCACGCCGGCCAACCTGCTGCTGGGCGGTCCCGGCTTGTTGTTCGATCAGGAATACGGGCTGCTGGCGTATGCGCCGGTCTACATCCTTGCCGTAACCGGCCTGCTGGCGATGTGGCGGCGGGGTGGGGAACTTCGCCGCCAGGCGGTGGAGATCACGCTCGTCTTTGGCGCGCTGCTCGGCACGGTGGGCGCGTTCGGGATCTGGTGGGGCGGGACTGCGGCGCCGGCGCGTCCCATCGCCTCGGGGCTGCTGCTCTTCGCGCTGCCGATCGCCACCGCGTTTCATCAAGCGCCGCCGGGGTCTCCCCGGCGGGCCGCGCAGCACCTGCTGCTGTGGATCGGCATCGGCATTTCGATCACGCTGGCCGTGGCGCAACAGGGTTTGCTGATCAACAACGATCGCGACGGCACCTCGGCCCTGCTCGAGTGGTGGCTGCCGACATGGGATACGTGGACGCTGGCGCCCAGCTTCACGCGGCGGGATGTGCTGGTGGCGATGGCGCACACGAGCGCGTGGCTCCTGGTGGCCGGCGCCGCTGCGACGGTGCTGTCGCGTTGGCGCACGGCCAGGCCCGGTGCGTCGGCCCTGGCGGCAAGCGTCACGCTGGCGACGGCCCTCACCATCATCAGCCTGGTCATGCCGCTCTTGCCCCACTATCCCGGCGCGCAACCGCTGGATCTCCGCGCGCGCTCGCGGCTCACGGCGCTGGACGGCTACGACGCCCGCCGGCGTCCGGTGGCCGTGATCTACGACCCGGCTCGCGCGACCAGTGCGGCCTCGGTGATTCCCTTGCTCAGGATGGAAGTCGAACCGGGACTGCGTACCGATCCGCAGCCGGTTCGCGTCATCCACAACGGCCGGTTCTCGGTGCCGGCCGGCCGCTACGACATCCGCGTGACGTTTGGCGATCAGGTGCCTTCGCGCGCCGAGCCGTTGTCGTTGCAGGTGGGGCGCAACGGGCCGCCACTGGAAACCTGGGCGCTGCAGCCGGCCGCCGGCGATCGGTGGCAGGCGGCGATCGACCTGCCTGTCGACGTCGGCTTTCTCGGCTTCGGCGGATCACTGGACATGGAGCGTGCGATCTCGTCGATCGTGATCACGCCGGTGGCGGTGATCGATGCCAGCGCGCGCCCGCGCACGCCGGACGTGTTCGCCGCCGCGCGATACTCGGGCGTGGGCGTGTTCATCCACGATCCGCGGATGATTCCGGAGGCCGCGGGGTTTTGGACCAACGGCCGGAGCACCTCCACGATTTCCGTGGCGCCGGACCAGGGTCGGACGACGCCGGTCGTGCTGACGCTCCATTCAGGAGCGAAGGCCAACCGCGTGACGTTCAGCACGCGCGAGTGGCGGCAGACGCTTGATCTTGTGCCCGGCGCCGCGCAACGCGTGTCACTCCCCGCACCCGTGGCCGGTGTGATCGCGCTGACGATCGCCACCGAGGACGGCTTCTCCCCCAGCGCCATCGATCCGGCTTCTCGAGACACTCGCTTTCTCGGCGCCTGGATCGAGGTGGCGAAGGACTAGTCCGCGTTCCCCAACATGCTAAAGTGCTGCCTCAATGTCCGCCACGACGACCTCCGTGCGCCTGGCCATCTTCCTGGTCCTGGTCGGGTCCGCCGCGTGGCTGGCGCAGTGGCTGTCCAGTGTGCCGCTCGTCGGTTACGACGACGCCAACATCTTCCTGGTCTATGCCCGGAACATCGCCGACGGGCACGGCTTCGTCTACAACGTCGGCGGCGAGCGGGTCGAGGGGTTCACCTCAGTGGCGTGGGTGCTGATCTGCGCTGCGGTGATGAAGGTCACCACTCACCCTGAACCGGTGCTCGCCACCATCAACGTGATCCTGGTGGCGGCGGCGGCGGCCGCGCTCGCCCGCTATCTCAAGGACTTGTGCACCCAGGTGACCGCGATGGCCGGCCGCGAGGCGGAAGTCGTGGCGATCGCACTGACGGCAGCGGTGATGCTCGCACCGGGCTACATCGTGTGGTCGACGGTGTCGTTGATGGACTCCGGGCTGTGGTGCGCCACGCTGCTGATGTGCGCGCTCTGCGTGCTTCGAATCCTGTCGCCGGCCGCCGGGGTCCCGCGCGGCGCCCGGCCCGGTTTCCTCGTGCTGGTCACGCTGTTGGTGTTCGTCCGGCCAGAGGCGATGGTGTGGGGCCCGGTACTCCTCGCGCTGGCGGTCTTTGCGGAATGGTCGACCGGTCGGCCATTCCGCGAATCGATCCGGGCCAACGTGACGCCGGCACTGGCGTTTGCCGCGGCGGTGGCGGCGCAGACGGCGTTCAGGCTGAGTTACTTCGGCGATTGGCTGCCGAATACCTATTACGCCAAGGCCTCCGGGCGGCTTTCGGATCGCGTTCCTGATGGCATCAGCTACTTCGCCGATTTCGTGATCTTCAATCCCGCCTTTCTCGTCGCGCTCGTGGTGGCGGTATTCGCGTTGGCCGCCGGCTTCCGGCGGATGCGCGCCGAGAGCGGCTGGGCGGATGGCCGGCAACTGGTCGCCAGCCAGGCCTGCGTGCTGGCCATGCTGCTGGTGGCCGTGGTCGTCCCAGTGGTCGAAGGCGGCGATCATTTCGGGCTGTCGCGAATGTATCAACCCTTGTGGCCGCTGGTGGCGGTGCAGGCCGTGCACGCCGCCGGCCTGCTGGCCGGGCCGTCGCGAGGTTCGCCGCGGGGCCGCCAGCTTACTGTTCACGGCATTGCGGTCTTGCTGTGCCTGATCGGATGGTCGATGTGGACCGTTCTGCCACAGCTTAGTTACGGCGCGCACTATGCGCCTTCGGGTGCGTGGAACACGCCGCGCCTTGAAATGAGCATCGCCCAGGACATGCGCGAGATCGGCGCGTCGTTCGACCACGTCTTTCCGGGCTATCGTCCGAGCGTCGGCGTGATCGTCGCCGGTGGATTTGCCCTGGGCTACCACGGCGCCACGATCGATCTGATGGGCCTGAACAATGTGGCCATGGGCCACTCGACGACGCCGCGCGTGGGATTCCGCGACCACGCGGCATTCGATCCCGCGGTGTTCTACGCGCTCGCTCCGGACATCGTGCTGCTCTCGTTGTGGTCGCCGCAGCGTCCGGACTGGTTCGGCTTTCCGATGATGAGCGGCGTGTTCGACGCGCCGCCGGAACCGACGGCCTCGTATCTGCAGCGCCGCACTGCCAGCATGGACGGCTTCGACAGCGGGATCCTGAAAGGCTTGCTGCACCAGGGTCGCATGGCCGCCGAATACCGATGGGCGTCGGTGCGGCCGGCCGGCGGCGACGTGTGGGTCCATGCGGTGTTCAGCCGCGCCTGCCTCGCGCGGCTGGCCGACCTCGGCTACGAAATCACCTATCCAATCCGCGCCAGTTGAACTATCGTCGGACCCGATGATCGGCAGAAAGATCCCAGGCCTCGTCGCCGCCGTCATCGTGCTGCACCTGGCCGCGCTCGCCGCGCGCGGGCCGGGCACGCCATCGGCGCGGCTGGTGTCGGCGTCGCGCCTCGAGTTGCCGGGCGAGATCGATTCGAGCAATCCCTTCGTGTGGGACGTGGTGGACGGCGTGCGCGAGCTCTTTGTCATCACCTCGTGGGGCGGCGTGCCGGTGCAGTCGTCTGGCGCCAGCGTCGATCAGCTGCATCGCGGCGAACCGGTCGCCTTCACGTCGCATCCGGGCAATGGCGTGTGGATGGAGTCGATCGTCACCGACGAGGTGGGGACGTGGTACGGCTACTACCATCACGAGCGGCCCGCCGACGAATGCGGGCGCCCCGAGCGGCAATTGCCGCGCATCGGCGCCGCCCGCTCGTCCGATCATGGACGCACCTGGGAGGATCTCGGAATTGTGCTCGACGCGCCGCCCGGCAGCGCGCAGTGCGGGTCGACCAACCGCTTCGTGCTCGGCGGCGTTGGCGATGTTTCCACGCTGCTCGACCAGGACCAGCAGGATCTCTATTTGTTCTTCAGCCAGTATTCCGGCGGCGTCGAGCGTCAAGGCGTGGCGGTGGCCAGGCTGGCTTGGGCCGATCGAGATGCCCCGGCGGGCAAGGCCTCGATCTTCAACGACGGGGCCTGGCTGCCCGCGTCGAGTGCGGGCAGCGAACCGTCCTCAGAGTGGGTGTATCCGCCGGGGACGCCGCTCGAGCGCGCCACGCGTCCATTCCATGACGGCAATCAAGCCGCCGACGTGTTTTGGGGCGCGTCGGTTCACTGGAACACCTACCTCGAACAGTACGTGATGCTGCTCAACCGGGCCAAGGACGAGAACTTCGGCACCGAAGGCATCTATGTGTCGTACGCACCATCACTCGCGGATCCGCGACAGTGGACGACGCCGCAACGATTGATGAGCGGGGGCGAGTGGTATCCGCAGGTGGTGGGCATCGAGCCAGGTTCCGGCACCGATCGGCTGGCGGGCCGGCGGGCGCGATTTTTCCTGACCGGGAAGTCGAACCGGATGATCGAATTCGAGCGGCCGTGACCCGGCCGTCTCGCTGAAGCGCGCCGAAAAAAACGGGAGCGGCGCTGGCGCGAACCGCTCCCGTAACAGGACAAATCGTTCGACGCGGCCCTACCAGCGCACGACGAGCCCCGAGCCGTACATCCGCCCCTGCATGATGCTGTTGGGCGATTGGTACGCCGTCGAGAGCACGTTGGTCGTGATGTAGCTGATGATCGCGTCGGAGTTGTTGATGTTGAACACTTCGAACGTGGGCAGCACGCTGAGGCGGCCGAACCGGAAGGTCCGCGAGACCTTGAAGTCGAGCTGCACGATGCGCTCGACCGCGGTGGCGCGCAGCGGATCCAGCGCGTAGGTCAGCGAGGTCTGGCCGAAGGTGCCGGTCGGCATGATGACCTGGCCGGCCGGGCAGGGCGACGGACAGCCGGCCGGGTAGCGCGTCACGCCGCGCGTCACCGTCATGACCCGGCTGCTGGTCGGACTCGAATTGTTCTGGAACGCCACGCTGACGTTCACGCCCCAGCCAATCTCGCGCGTGCCCGACAGCTTGAAGCTTGGGCGGTAAGGGATGTCCTGCGCGAAGTCGTCGCACAGGCCCTCGCCGTTGTAGACGCCCGTGCTGGTCGACTGGTAGTTCGGGTCGTCCGGCGCGGTGCAGGCCTTGAAGCGTTCGCGCTCGATGGCGACGCCGCCAAACACCTGGCCGCCGCCAGGCATGCGCCAACGGCCCTCCAGGTTGAACGACTCGTAGACGTCCTTGCGCTCGGGATCGTAAGTATCGAGATTGCGCGTCGCGCGAGCCGACGCCGCGACGCTGCGGGCGTAGACCGTGAAGGGATCACCAGAGACCGGGTTGTACCACGTGTACGGCGTGTAGTCGGCGATCGACCATGACTGGTTGACGGTGGTCGTCAGGTTGCGGAAGTCGCCGTGCCACCACGAGCCGCTGACCGAGAGGCCGGTGGCGAGTTCGTGCTGGATTTCGAGCCCCGATTCCAGGTTCCACGTGCGCGGATAGTTGCCGTACTCGTTGAGGGCGCGAATGCCGAAGTTCGACGCCAGGCCGGCGAACGAAATCTCACAGCCAACCGAAGGGTAGCCGACGCAGCCGCGTTCGCCCTGCGCGATGTTGTCGCCGTTGACGTCGCGCCATGGCAAGGTCGCCGTCACCGAGACGAGCGGGTTGTAGGCGGCGGCGATGCCGGTGGTCCGCGACTGGTTATAACGGTTGAGCGAATACTTGATGGCGGTGTGGCCGTTGCCGAACAGGTCGTAGACGAGCGCCATGCGCGGGGCAAAATCGCTCCAGTCGGGCACGTTCTGCAGCTCCGGGAACGTGCGCGCGGGCACGAAGCGGCCAGCCGGGGACTCGCCGGCGAGCACCTTCGAGTTGAGCCACTCGTAGCGGAGGCCGACATTCGTCGTCAGCCGGTTCAGGCGCCACGAATCCTGCACGTAGATCCCGAGGTCGTGGTTCAGCCGTTCGCCGTAGACGAGTGGAGAATTCCGGACCAGCACGCTGTCGGGCACGCTCCAGCGCACGCCGGTGCTGCTGCTGCGGTATTGCTGGACCAGGTCGGCGTTGGCGTCGCGCGAGTGCATGAACTGCCCCTGGCGGTTGTTGGCGCCCAGCTTGATGGTGTGGTCACCCCTGACATAGGTCGCCGCCATGTTCCAGTAGTAGGCGTTGGGGCTCTCGGTGGTGTTGGTCGGCCCCGCCTGCGTGTATCCCCCAAGATCGAGCTCGTTCATGGCCGCGGTCGCAAACCACTTCGCCGTGCCGCGCGGTTGCTCGATCCCCTCGCGGTATTCATTCGTGTAGTACTCGACGTTGCTCGACCAACCGGCTTCAAGAAAGAGCGAACTGGTAAGCGGCGAGGTCCACTTGATGGCGGTGGTGTGATACGCGGGAGAATTCCACACGGTGGCCGCGGTTTCCGGGTCGTAATTGGCCTGCATGTCGTGGCCGCGGTACTTGTCGATCTCGTCGAAATAGCCGGAGATCTTGTTGCGCGGGGAGACCTGCCACGTCAGGCGGGCCATGGCGCTGCGGATGAACTGATCGTCGATGCCCTGGCTGCCATCGTCCAGGTAGGTGTTGGCGATGAAGTTGTTCACCGAGTAATAGCGCGCCGAGCCGAACACCCAGACCTTGTCCTTCTTGATCGGTCCGCCCATGGCCGCCGTGTAGTCGATGATGCGGTCGATGGCGTTGCCGTTGGTGAGGCCCCTGGCCTTGTGGCGATCGGTCAGGTTGCTCGACTGCCAGTCGCCCGGCCGGAACGCCGCCTTGAAGTCGCCGCTCCAGCGGTTGCCGCCTTCGCGCGGGATCATGTTGAGCCGCACGCCGCCGGCGGAGGTCTCGGCGCCGATCGCGCTGGTCTGGTAGCTCACCTCCGAGTTCATCGCATCGTTGAAGTAGCTCTGGATCGCGCCGTCGCCCTGCAGGCCGTTG
>JBDTMB010000121.1:0-13383 GCA_039934485.1 Vicinamibacterales bacterium | reverse complement strand
AACCAATAACCAATAACCAATAACCAATAACCAATAACCAATAACCAATAACGAATGTTGTTTGCCTTGCTCTGCGCGCAGCTGGCCCTGGCGGCGCCGGCTCCAGCGATCCCCGCAGAATGGATCGTCGGAGTGGGAGCCGCACAGAGCGTCAAGCTCTTTCAATCTGAAGCGGATCGCCGCTACGTCGTGCAGAACATCTCCTTCGGGCGCGAGCTGACGCGAACGCGGGGCGCCGGGGTGGTGCGCGGCCGTTTCGTGTGGGCCGCCGAAGTGATGCCGGTGTTCTTGCAGACGGCGCCTTCGCACGTCTACGGCATCGGCGTGGCGCCCGTGGTGTGGCGATGGAACTTCGCCCCCAAGCCGCGCTGGTCGGCGTTTGCCGAGCTCTCGATGGGTGGCCTGTGGACCACCAATCCGATTCCCGAAGACACGCGACGGGTGAATTTCACCGCGCATTGGGGCGGAGGAGTGCGGCTCGGCTCATCGCCGCGCCACGCGCTGGTGCTGGGCTATCGCTTTCAGCACATCTCGAACGGCAATCAACTCCTCACCAACCCGGGCGTGAACAGCCACGTCCTGCTCCTGGGGTGGTCAAGGCGACAGCCATGATCGACACGGATCCATCGAATGATCTCGTGATGTCCACAAGATCACAAAATATGCTGCCTTTACCCTACCGTTCGTAGCTTTCGCGCTTCGATGAAGCCGACAGCTTGATCAAGTAGCGCGACGGATCGGCAAAAAACTTTTCCCGTAACTCCGCCAGGCTGCTCGCGCCGCCGTAGCTGATCGACGAGCACAGGTGCTTCAGGATGTCCTGCACGATGGGCCGGACCGAGCCGCGCGCGGGGACGCTGATCTCGGTGCCTTCCGCGCCGAGCGCCTCGATCTCCACCGTGTCGTCGTCTTCCACGTCGAGCCGATCACGAATCGCCTGGATCGAGGCCATGCCGCGCAGCACCTTGAACGGGACCTTGACGGAGCGCTGCTGATCGGGGAGTACCACCGACTTCTGGACGACATCGCCGGGTGTCTCCTCGGTACCGGCGAACATGCTGCCGAGCATCACGGTGTCGCCGCCAAAGAGCAGCGCCTCGAGGATGGCGCCGTGCCGCTTGATGCCGCCATCCGCGATCAGCGGCACGCCCCTGTCGCCAGCCGCCTGGCGGCATTCCACCAGCGCCTGCAGCTGCGGCACCCCGAAACTCGTGGTGAGCCGCGTCGTGCAACCGCCGCCCGGGCCGATGCCGACCTTGATCGCGTTGACGCCGCGCTGCGCGAGAAACCGCACGCCGTCGGCGGTCGCGACGTTGCCGACCACCAGTTCCGCCGCCGGGAATTGTTTCCTGAACGCGTCGATCGCCGTGGCCATCACCACCGAGTGGCCATGCGCGATGTCGATCACGATCGCATCGACGCCGGCGTCCACCAGTTCGGTGGCGCGTTCGAGGTAGTCGCCCTTGGCGCCGATGGCCGCGCCGACGCGCAACCGGCCCTGCGCATCGCGCGTCGCAAACGGCAGCCGTTCCTGGCGATGGATGTCGCGGGCGGTGATCAGGCCGATCAAGCCGCCGTCGCGATCAACCAGCGGCAGTTTCTTCACCTTTCGCTCGCGCATCAGCTGCTCGGCCTGCTTGAGCGTCAGCTCGCCGTGGCCGACCACCAGGGCCTCGACGGGCGTCATGCGCGACGCCACCGTGCCAATGGCGGTGCTGACGAACCTGACATCGCGTTCGGTGAGCAAGCCGCGCAGCCGCCGCGGCCCGTCGACGACCACCAGCGTGCCGGCGCGGGTCTCGCGCATCCGGGCCACGGCGTCGGCCAGGCTCGTCGTTGGCGTCACCGCGTACGGGTCGCGGATGATGATGTGCTGCATCCGCTTGACCTTTTCGACCTCGCGGACCTGCGGCTCGATGTCGCCGTTGCGGAAGCCGCGGTCGATGATGCCCAGCCCGCCTTCCTCCGCCTGGACGATCGCCATCTCCGCGCGCGTCACCGTGTCCATGTTGGCCGAGACCAGCGGGCGCTTGAGGGTGATGTTGGTGGAAAACCGGCACGACAGATCGATCGCCGCCGGGTCGCGCCGCTCGATCACGCTGAACTGGGGACGCAGCAGGAAGTCGTCGAAGGTGGTGCCCCGGACGAGATCGACCAGGGCGTCAAGGTTGGCGGCCATGCCAGTTACTTTACTGCTATCGTAGAGCGCGCATGCAGTTGGGCTTGCCGTGGGACAAGGCAGTGGAAGGCGAGGGCTTCAGCCCTCGCCAGGCGTTCAGCCCGGGCCAACCCGTCTTCGTCCGTCACCGCTGGGCCCGCCGCTACATCCTGCGCGTCCTCGACGATGGCACGTTGCGCGTGACCCTGCCGCGTTGGGGATCCAAGCGCGAAGCGCTCTTGTTCGTCGAGCAAAGCGAACCGTGGATCGCCCGGCAGCGCCACACGAAATTGATGGCGCCCAGTGCCGGGCGCCCCGACGAGCCGGCGTTGAGGGCCTTGGCGCTGAAGGAGTTGCCGCCGGCGCTGCTGGCGTTGGCGGCGCAGCACGGCATCACCGTCACCAGGGTGTCGATCCGGAACCAGCGCTCGCGATGGGGCGCGTGCTCGGCGAGCGGCTCGATCACCCTCAACTGGCGCCTCGTGCTGGTCCCGGAGTTCGTCCGCGAGTACGTGATGCTCCACGAGTTGATGCACCGGCGGGAACTCAATCACTCTCGGCGGTTCTGGCGGCAGGTGGCGTCGGTCTGCCCGCGACACCGCGAGGCCCGTCAGTGGTTGCTCGCCGACGGGCAGCAATTGTTTTAGCGACGCGGGAGATCGTGTGATGAACCGGATCGGTAAGGGTGTGGCAGGTCTACTTCTCGCGCTCCTCGCCAGCGGCACGGCGGGTGCCCAGAGCAAGCTCTATAAGGGCTCCGCCACCGGCCTCGTCGGCGCCACGATGGGCGGCAGCGTGGCCGATTCGGTCCTTACCGCCGGTGGATCGGTGTCGGTGCAGGAAGATTCCGGCTGGGGCGCGGAGATTGATTTTGGTTTCGCCAACGACGACAACGCGCGCAACCTTCAGGCCGATCTCACCACCGCCATGGTTGGCGTGAATTGGATCAAGCCGCGCGGGCCGCTGCGTCCACTCGCGACGTTCAGTGCGGGTGTCATTGGCGTGCGCGGGTGCCTGTTGCCCTGTTCCAGGATCACCTCGACGTGGAATTTCGGCATCGGCGCCGGCGGCGGCGTGCGTTACGACCTCACCGACGTGGTCGCCCTGGGCGGGGAAGTCCGCTACTTCGTGGCGCCGGGCAACCACGCCGGGTCGTCCCGGCCGGAGAACTTCGGCTTCTTCCGCGCCGCCGTCGGCGTCACCTATTCATGGGCGATCGTTCCGTAGGTCCGGTCACCCGGCTGGCGCTGGCGCTCACCGACTGGAGCGAGCGCTGGGTTCCGGACGCCTTCGTGTTTGCCCTGCTCGCCACCGTCGTGGTGGTGGGCGCCGGCACCGCCACCGCACCGCTGTCCCTCGTCGTCGATGCGTGGGGGCGCGGGTTCTGGGAACTGATCCCCTTCACCATGCAGATGTCGCTCGTGATCATCACGGGTCACGTGCTGGCGACCTCGCGGCCGATGCGCGCGTTGATTCGGGCGGTGGCGGGGTGGCCGGTGACGCCGCGGCAGGCGGTGGCGGTGGTCACGCTGTTTGCGCTCGTCACGTCGTGGTTCAACTGGGGATTCAGCCTGGTCTTCAGCGCCGTGCTGGCGCGCGAGGTGGCCCGCCGCGTTGACGCGGTGGATTACCGCGCGCTCGCCGCCGCCACGTTCCTCGGTCTCGGCAGCATCTGGGCCCAGGGGCTGAGTGGATCGGCCGCCCTGCAGATGGCGAGCCCCGGCGCCTTGCCGCCGCAAATCCGCGACATCGTCGCGCATGGCGGGCTGGTGCCCGGTGGGATCGTCGGCTTCGAGCACACGATCTTCCTGTGGCAGAGTTTCGCCTCGGTCGCCGTCGAGATGGCGGTGGTCGTCGCGATCATGTGGTTTGCCACGCCGATCGCCAGCCAATCGCACACCGCTCGCGCCCTCGGCATCGATCTCCGTGAGGCCGATGAATCCGCCGCTGCCGATCGCGCCGCGACGCCGGGACAGTGGCTCGAGCACTCGCCGCTGCTCTCGTGGTTCGTGGTGGCGATCGGTGTCGCCTACCTGGCGCGTTATTTCAGCGCGGCCACTGACCCGCTTAACGCAATCACCCTCAACATCCTGAACCTGGCGTTCCTGATCCTCGGCTGCCTGCTGCACCGGACCCCGGCGCGCCTGCTGCGCGCGGTCCAACAGGCCACGCCCGCGGTATGGGGCGTGCTGCTGCAATTTCCGTTTTATGCCGGCATCGCGGGCGTGATCACCTCCACGCACCTGAACGAGCGGTTGGCGAGCCTGTTCGTCCAGGCGTCAACGGCCACGTCGTTTCCGCCGCTCGTGGCGATCTATTCCGCGGTGCTGGGGGTCTTTGTGCCGTCCGGCGGCTCGAAGTGGGTGATCGAGGCGCCCTACGTGATCGCGGCCGCGCACCAACTCCAGGTGCATCTCGGATGGGTGGTGGCGTCGTACGATCTCGGTGAGGCGCTGGCCAACCTGGTCCAGCCGTTCTGGATGCTGCCCATGCTGGGGGTGCTGGGCCTGCGCGCGCGCGACGTGATGGGTTACACGTTTGTCGTCTTCCTGGCGCTGACCCCCGTCGTGCTGCTGCTGGTAACGCTGCTCGGGACGACGCTGTCGTACCCGTTGTGAAGGGGCGGCTCCCCTAGCAGCGGAAATGCCCTCCCGCCACCGTCGGGGTGGTCCGACACAGTAGAATGAAACATCGCATGTCCCCGGATGGATCGACAATAGCGGTCGAGCGGCCGTTACCGAACGTCGCCTTAATCGATCGCCCAGGCACCAACGCGGCGCTCGCACTCGAACGTCCCGCTCTCGGCGTTCGCAAGCGCCTGCTCGTGGTCGACGACGAAGCGCCCGTTCTCAAGCTCGTCGAGCGGATCCTCTCGATGGACAACTACGAGATCCGCGCCGCCAACTCCGGGCCTGCCGCCCTGGACCTGCTCGATCAGCCCGGCGCCGCCCCGGTGGACCTGCTGGTGACCGACCTGATGATGCCGGGGATGTCGGGCCGCGAGCTGGCCGCGATTGTCCGCCAGCGGTATCCATCCGTCCGCGTGCTCTACCAGACCGGCTTCGCCGACAACCTGTTCGCCGGCCTGCAGGAGCTGTCGACCCACGAAGCCTTCATCGAGAAGCCGTTTTCGGCCGTGGGCCTGCTCGAGGCCACGCGCCTGCTGATGTTCGGCCACATCGCCGACGATCAGGAACAGGCCGACAAGCGGGAAGTGCCCGCCGAGTGGAAAGACGATCGCTTGCGCACCCGCGTCGTGCGCCTCCTGAAGCGACTGAAGTTCGCGTAGGCCGCAGATAAACACCGGCCACAGATAAACACAGATAGGACTAATCCCAAAGACCACTTGGATTGCCGGGGGCGGCCTCCTAACCAGACAGGACGGCTCTCGAGTCTAGCAGGCTGCTGAAAGACGCAGCCTGTGGTTTTCACTTTCCTCTTCTGACTTTTCACTTCAGGTTGCTGTTTCTTCAGCAACCTGCCAGGTCGGCGATCACACCGCCCAGTTCCGGCGGTCGACGAAGGTCTGCGGTTCGAGCCGCCGTCCCCCTGGTGCCAATCGCGCATCGCGGCGCGCGCTCCAGAGCAGCACGGGACCGGCCACCCGATCGATCACCGCCGAGAATCCGCCCACCTCGTGTTCGATCTGTTTCCGCAGATCGGCAATGCGATCGCTGACGGGCCGGTTCGACTCGCGCAGGTACTTTTCCATGGCCCACAACGCCGCGCCAAAGCCGGATCGCAACTGCGCGGCCTCGCCGCGCACGCGCGCCCGGACCCGCGGGTCCGGGTCGTCACGATAGCGCCGCCAGCCGGTGAGCATGCTGGCCATCAGGCGGTAGAGGCTGGGTCCGTTGGCGTCGAAGTCACGGCGGAACGCGCGGTCGAGAAACGTCTTCGACTCGTCGCCCGAGATCGCGGCGTGCCGGAAGTTGAACTTGAACTGGCCGTGGATGTCCGCCAGGTTGACATCGTCCAACAGCCGGCCCTCGGACTCGACTTCGCGGTAGAGCGGTGTGCCGGGCACCGGCGTGTAGAGCATGAACTGGTGGAACACCGTTTCGTGCGCGACGGCGTGGTCGATCACCGCGTCCATGTTCGCCGGCGTGTGGTGCTCGAGGCCGATGATGGTCGAGCCGTGGACGCGAATGCCATGCGACATCAGCTCGCGGGCGAGCGCCAGCGTGTCGGCGCCCTTCAGCTTCTGGTACTGGTTGCCGGCCGATTCGAGCCCGAGCCAGATCCACTCCACGCCCAGTTCCACGAGCTGGCGAATGTCGTACTTGCGGATCGCGTTGGCCGAGGAGAAGACGTAAAGCGACCAGGACTTGCCGTGGGCCTTCATCAGGTCCAGCAACTCGAGCGCCCGTTTCTTGTAGAGCAGGAAATTCTCGTCCATCATGAAGAACGAGCGCGCGCCCAGGCCCTGCTCGGCCTCACACATGACGCGGAACACGTCCTCGCCGCGCTCGAGGAAGTTGACGAACTTGCCCTTGCCGCCGAAGAACTCGGAGGTCGTGCAGAAGTTGCAACCCATCGGGCAGCCCACCGACGGGATGATGGTGGCGGCGGCGTTGCCGCCGCCCCGGGGCGCCGGCAGCCCCATCAGCCGGAAGCCGAAGGAGGAGGGGATGAGCGGGTGCGCAATCGGCCGATCGGCCTCCTCGCCGAGAAAGGCGCGCAGCCAGGCCACGCCCTCGCCCTTGACGATGTGATCGGCGTCGATCATCCGCTCGATGCCGGGAATCGCCGCCACGTGGCCGCCGACGACGATCGTCGAATGCGGCGAGTGCGCGCGCACGAGGCGGCACATCTCGCGCACCTTGCCGACGTTGACGATGATGCTGGTAATGCCGACGATGTCGTAGGCGTGCGACGTCAGCTCGTGAACAAAGCGCTCGCGCGAGGGGAAGTCGAGCACGGTGCAGGGCGCCGAGATGTTCTGCTGCAGCAGCATCAGGCTCCAGCTCCGGTGGAACATCCGCAGCGAGAACGGCCCCTGCTCCCGCGTCACCTGGTTGTGGTACAGCTCAACCGGGTTGATGGCCCGGCTGCCGTAGTCGTCGTCTTGCGCGAATGGTTTGAAGACCGAGGAGAGCAGAACGTGGGCGCGGGTGCCTTTCGGGTGTGGCTGCATGAGCAAGCCCCCTTCCACTCGATGATAGTGACCCGCCCAGGGGGCGACTGTAAGGGTTTTGTACTTGTTTGTGTCCGGCGCAGTTCGACCGCCCAAGCCGGCCGGGGCTCTGGTAGACTTGGAGTTGAGATTAAGTCTCAATTTGAGGAGTCCCCCGTTTGAGTCGACACTCCGGATCACTCGCAGGCCTTCCCCTCGGCGGTACCGCCATCGTCTCGCGTGTTCGCGGCGAACGGGCCGTGGTGCGCCGGCTGCTCGAGGTGGGCCTGGTCCCCGGCACCGTGGTGACGCTGCGCCGCATCGCGCCGCTCGGCGACCCGATCGAGCTGAAGGTGCGTAATTTCGCGCTCTCGATCCGGCGGTCCGAGGCGCTCGGCATCGACGTCGAGTGACGGTCCCGCCCGTCGTCCTGGTTGCGGGCAACCCCAACTCGGGCAAGTCCACCCTCTTTAACGCCCTCACTGGATCGCGGGCCCATGTGGCCAACTATCCCGGGGTCACGATCGATCGCACGTCGGCGCCGCTCACCATGAGCGATGGGCGGGTGTACGAGCTCGTCGACCTGCCGGGCACCTACAGCCTCAGCGCGCGCTCGCGCGAGGAGCAGATCGCCGTCGATGCGCTGCTCGGGCGGGGCGTGGCCGCGCCGCAGGCCGTGGTCGTGGTGGTGGACGCCGTGGCGATCGGCCGCGCGCTTTTCCTGGTCATCGAAATCCTCGCCACCGGCTTGCCGGTGGTGATCGCGCTCAACATGTCCGATGAGGCCGCCCGCGACGGCATCACGATCGATATCGAGCGCCTTGAATTGCTCACCGGCGCGCAGGTGGTGCGCACCGTGGCGACCAAGGGTGAGGGGATCGCCGAGCTGGTGAGGGCCATTGGGCGCGCGGCCGACATCGAGCCCTCGGCGGCCCCGTTTCTTGAACGGCCCGAAGCCTTGAACCTCGACATCGCCGAACTCGAAGCGGCCATCCTGGAGGAAGGCGTGCTCGATCGGCCCGGCGCCGCCCGCGCCTGGGCAACCTGGCTCCTGCTGTCGCTCGATGACGAGGGCGCCGACGACCTGGTGGGCATTCCGCCGTCCTTGCGGGCGAGGACCCTGGCCATTCGCGAGCGCGCGGCCACAGCCGGCCGGAACGTTGATCTCGAGATCATCTCGTCCTCGTTCCGCCGCGTCGACGCCATCGTCGACGCCGTCGTGCAACATGCATCGAAGGTGAGCCGCAGCCTGACCGATCGCATCGATTCGGTCCTCACGCATCGCGTCGCCGGCGGCGTGGCTTTCGCGATGGTGATGATGGTGGTGTTCCAGGCCCTCTTCTCCTGGTCGGAACCGGCGATCAGCTTCATCGAGGCGCGTGTCACCGACGCCCAGGGCGCTGCCGTGGCGGCGATGCCGCCGGGGCCGCTGACCGACCTGATCGTGGACGGGGTGATCGCGGGCGTCGGCAACGTGGTGGTGTTCGTGCCGCAAATCGGGTTGCTGTTCCTGTTCATCGGGTTGCTCGAAGACTCGGGCTACCTGGCGCGGGTGGCGTTTGTGATCGATCGGCTGATGCGCAGCGTCGGGCTGCACGGCCGCGCGTTCGTGCCGATGCTGTCGGGGTTCTCGTGCGCCGTGCCCGCCGTGATGGCCACGCGGACCATCGAGAGCCGCACCGATCGGCTGCTGACGATGCTGGTGCTGCCGCTGATGTCGTGCAGCGCGCGCCTGCCGGTGTACGTGCTGGTGACGGCCACCGTGTTTGCGCCGGGGGCGCGGCTCGGCGTCTTCAGCGCCGGCGCGGTGCTGCTCCTCGCGATGTATACCTTGTCGGCGGTGGCGGCGCTGACCGCGGCGGCGGTCTTGAGACGAACCGTGCTGAAAGGGCCGGGCGGCACGCTGGTGTTGGAGCTCCCGCCCTATCGATTGCCGGCGGTGCGGGTGCTGGTCTTCAATGTCTGGCAGCGCGTCCGCGCGTTTCTGGTCAGCGCCGGCACCATGATTCTCGCCTTGACGATCGTGTTGTGGGCGCTGCTGTCGTACCCGAAGGCGCCGGACAGCACCGGCCATGGCGACCAGCTGCGCTACAGTCTCGCGGGACGCCTGGGCCACGCCATCGAGCCGGCGATTGCGCCGCTTGGTTTCGACTGGCGCATCGGCGTGGGCATCATCGGCGCGTTCGCGGCGCGCGAAGTGTTCGTCTCCACCCTGGGCATCGTCTTCGACATCGAGTCGGCCGACGCGACGAACGAGCCGCTGCGCGCGGCGCTGCGGACGGCGACGTGGCCCGATGGGCGGCGGCTGATGACGCCGTTGACCGGCGTCTCGTTGATGGTGTTCTTCGTGCTCGCCTGCCAATGCATGAGCACGATCGCGGTCGTCCGGCGCGAATCGGGCACGTGGCGGTGGCCGATGTTCATGTTTGCCTACATGACGGTGCTCGCGTACGGCGCGTCGCTCATCGTCTACCAGGTCGGGAGCCGATTGGGATGGGGGGCCTGATGATCCAGGAAGTGGCCACCGCGGTGATCGTCCTTGGCGCCGTGGCGTTTCTCGCGCGCCGGCTATTCGGTGGTGAGAAGCCGTCGAAGTCGGCGACGACGTTCGTGCCGATCGGCAACCTCAAGAAGAAACGCGACAAGGACTGCCACTAGGCCGCGTCGGCTGAGGTCAGTAACGGCAGCGTCGCATACTCGTACAGAATCATCCCCAGCAACAGCAGCTCCCCCGGCAAATACGCGAACGTCCTCAGGTACAGGGAGAACGCATCCACCTGCAGCCATTTCGTGATCTGCGACAACGGCAGCAGAAACGCCGACAGGAGCAGGTACGAAGCGGCCCACCCTGCCCACAACCGCGCGCTCCGTTCCTGGTGGGCGCGGACCATCAGTGCCGTCAGCGGCACGATCAAGACGGTCAAGTAGTAATAGTGTGCGAAGAAGAACGTCACGTAGACGATGACGACCGCGCTCAATTCCCAGGTGCGGCGCCAGCGCTCGGCCTCGGCGGCCAGCGGCGCGCATCGCTCGGCCCGAAAGAAACCGTAACCCAGCACCACCAGGGCGGCCAGGATGAGCGCGATATAGGTGGTCGCCGCCGGGAACGGCACGCGCTCGTTGATGCCGCACAGGGCGAACCGGACGCTGACGTCGTGCGACTGCGCCGCGTAGCGCAGCTGGTCGAAGGGGCCGTGACAGAACTGCTGCGTCGAGCCGAGCGTCGTCAGGATGTGTGACGCAAAGCGCTGCACGAAGCCGTCGCTGCTGAAGTTCTGCAGGCCGAACAGGGCGTGGGCGGCGGCCAGCACGATCGCCGCGGTCGCCGCAAATCCGGCTAACGCGCGCCACCATCGTTGCGTCACCAGCAGCGGCAACAGCGCCAACGGCAGGAACTTGTAGAGAGACAGATAGGCGGTCCAGGCGCCGATTGACGTCTCCCGCCGGCTGAGCGCGGCCGCGAACAGCATCGTGGTGGCGGCCATCATCACGAGCTCGAACTCGCGCGCGACGTAGGCCAGCAGCGTCGGATAGAACAGCAGCGATGTGGTGAGGATGAGGCCCAGCAGGATCGGATCGCGGCTGGGTCCGCCAAACGTGCGCCACATCACGAACGCGGCGCCGGCGATCAGGATCGCAAAGACCACGAGCAGGACGAGTGCGATCTCGTGATACGAGTCGAGAAGCGCGAGCGGCAAGGCGGTCAGGTACTGCGTGGGGCCCCGATGGTAGGAGCTCGATTTGCCGACCAGGTCCGTCAGGTCGGGGCTGGCCCATAGCGTGGGATTGAATCGCTCGACGTAGGCGCCCGGCAGCGTCGAATAGAAATCACCGATGGAATAAGTGAGTCCGCGATACGCCACGCTGCCGAAGCGCACGACGGCGATCGCGAGGAGCCCCCAGACGATAAGTGTTCGCTTCACTGAACGCGTGATTATAGAGTCAACGGCACGCGTGGCGGCCCTCTGTTCGTTGACCCGCTCCTTCTTGTCCCACTCTCCAGATGTCATAAGCCCGTCGGTTGCCTTACAATCATCGGCCAGCCGCGCGAAGGAGCGGCGGTCGATGAATCGAATCACCTGGTTCTCTGTGATCGGGTTTGGGTTGGCAGCCGTCGTCGGGGTGGCAGGCCGGGGGCCTGACCAGTCGTCGACCCAGGCTCGGCCGGCACCGCCTGCGCGGCCGGCCCTGTTCACCGAAGCGCAAGCCACGCGGGGCGAGGCCGTCTACGCACAATCATGCGCGTCGTGCCACGGCGCGTCGCTCACCGGCGGCATGGCCCCGCCGCTGGCGGGTCCGGCGTTCGAACGGAGCTGGAGCGGCGGCACGCCGAACAGTCTCGCGCCGCGCGCCGACGACAGGAGCGATCCGCGCGTGACGCTGGACGATTTATTCTTCGTCCTCCGGACCACGATGCCCCCCAACCAGTCGAACACGGTGCCGGCCTCGGATCGCGCGGCCGTGTTCGCGTTCATCCTGAAGAGCAATGGGTATGCCGCGGGTCAAACGCTGCTCACGGCGGACCTGCTCCAGTTGCAGCAACAGCGTCTCGAAGTGACGGCGCCACCGCCGGCCCGAGCCGAACCGCCGGCCTTCATTGCCGGCGCGGCCGGCGCCGCCCCGGCGACGAGTGGTCCCGATCAGGCGACGCTGAACGACGCCTCGGGATCCACCGACTGGTTGTTCCACAACCACGATTACGCGGGCACGCGCTACTCACCGCTCGAGGCGATCACCGCGGACAACGCCTCGCGCCTCACGCCGGTCTGCGCGTTTCAGATGGGCGAGGCCGACAATTTCCAGACCGGCCCGATCGTCCACAAGGGCGTGATGTACGTGACGACGATGACCGCGACCGTCGCGCTCGATGCCGCGACGTGTCGCGTCAAGTGGCGTCACACCTGGCGAACACGGGACGACACGGGGTGGCAGCGCAACCGCGGCGTCGCGATCAAGGATGGCCGGGTCGTGCGCGCGACACCCGACGGCTACCTCGTGGCCCTCAATGCCGACACCGGCGCGATGCTCTGGGCTCGACAGGTCTCGAAGCCGCTCGATGGCGAGACGCTGACGATGGCGCCGATGATCTTCGAGGATCTGGTCCTCGTGGGACCGGCCGGCTCCGAGAACAATGTGCAGGGATGGGTGGGGGCGTTTCGCGCGACGGACGGCACGCCAGTGTGGCGGTTCAACACCGTGCCGAAGCCGGGCGAGCCTGGCTACGAGACGTGGAGAAACCCGCCCAAGATCCCGGTGGGCGGCGGCGCCGTGTGGACGTCGTTTGCGTTGGACGTGGCCACCGGCGACCTGCACATCGCGGTGACCAACCCCGCACCGGATCTGCCCATTCACCTCAGGCAGGGCGACAACCTCTACACGAACTCCATCGTCGTGCTCGACGTGCGCACCGGAAAACTCCGCTGGTATCGTCAACTCATCAAGAACGATTCGCACGACTACGATGTCACGCACGTCACGCCGCTCGTGACGGCGACGATTGGCGGCGCCGCGCGGAGACTGGTCACGACGGCCGGCAAGGACGGCATGTTGCGCGCGATCGATCGCGATTCGAAGGCCATCGTCTACGAAGCGGCCGTCACCACGCGTGAGAACGCCGACACCCCCGTTGGCCTGACGCCCACGCACGCCTGTCCTGGGGTGTTTGGCGGCGTCGAATGGAATGGTCCGGCGTTCAATCCCGGCACCAACTTGCTCTACGTGCCGGCGGTGGACTGGTGCGCGACGTTCGTGGCGTTCGAACAGGTCCGCCACATTCCCGGCAAGCTCTACATGGGCGGCACCGTGAACATGGATTCGCCCACGAAAGCGCAGGGGTGGGTGACGGCGATTGATGCGTCGACCGGCGCGGTGCGTTGGAAGTTTCGATCGCCACGTCCCATGGTGGCCGCCGTGACGACCACGGCCGGTAACGTGGTGTTTGCCGGCGAGCTCACCGGCGATTTCGTGGCGCTGGATGCGCGCACCGGGGAGGTGCGCTATCGCTTCAACACCGGCGGCCCGATGGGCGGCGGCATCGCGACGTATGCGACGGGCGGACGGCAATACGTCGCAGCGGCGTCTGGAAGCCCGTCGAGTTTCTGGGTGGATC
>JBDTMB010000120.1:0-13457 GCA_039934485.1 Vicinamibacterales bacterium | reverse complement strand
TGGCCTGCACCAGCATCACGCGCGGCCCCATCCGCTGGAACTGGACGATCCGGCCGCCACCGCCGCCGCCGCGATCGAGACCGATATCGTTGGACCCGAGCCCCGCGGAGAGCCCGGTGGTGAACAGGAAGTCGCTGTCGAACCTGGCGACTTCGACGAACAGCGATCCGGTCCGCTCCTCGTAGTAGAGTGGGAAATAGCCGTCGATCTTCCGCATCCCGTTGGTGCGGTCCTCGATCGTGGGAATCGCCGCTGGGCGCTGTTGCTGTTGACCACCGCCGCCACCGGGTTGCGCCATCACTGCGGTGGCCGCTGCCAGAATCACACCAATACTCAGAACGCATCGTTTAAACATGACTAACCTCGCGCAGGAATTCTACTTCGTGGTGGCCTTGCTGTCGGGTGTTAGAATGCCGCCGGCCATTCCCCCCAAGAGGATGTCCATTGATGAACCACTACGCGATGCTTCGAACCCTGGTCTTGAGCGCAGCGTTGCTCGGCCTGCCCGGCGTCACGCTTGCTCAAGGTCTGACGCAGGCTGAGGTCCAGGCTTTTCTCGACAGCCACAACCAGGCACGATGCGCCGTGAATCCGCCGGCCGCGGCGATGCCAGCTCTGGTATGGGACAACAATCTGGCCGCCGTCGCCCAGAACTGGGCCAACCAGGGGTCGTTTACTCATAACGCCACGAGAAGCTCCGATTACCAGGCGCTTACCGGTAATGCGATCTACGTGGGTGAGAATCTCGCGCTCGGATCGGGGGCCTTTGCCCCGGTCGGCGCCGTCGGGTTGTGGGTCGCGGAAAGAGCCGACTTCAACGCCGTGACCAACACGTGCAGCGGCTCGACCTGCGGTCACTACACGCAGGTGGTGTGGGCCACCACGCTCGCCATCGGCTGCGGGCGTGGCACGGCAACGTCGCCATTTGCCGGCACGTTTTACGTCTGCGACTACGCGCCGGGCGGCAATTTTGTCGGGCAGTCACCGTACGTGGTGGCCTCGAGCGGCGGCAGCAACGCAGCGTGCGGAACCACGCTGCCGCCGCCAAACCTCGCCCCCACCGCGAGTGCGGGCGCGGACCAGATCGTCGCACCAGGCGGCACGGTGACCCTCGACGGCACGAGCAGCATCGACCCTGAAGGCGCGGCGCTCAGTTTTTCCTGGTCCCAGGTTGGCGGGCCCGCCGTCACGCTCGACACATCGTCGCCGTCACATCCGACCTTCACCGCGCCGGTGATCGACCCGTCGTCTCCGACGCTGACGTTCCGCCTCGTGGTGAACGACGGCGCATTGTCCAGCACCCCCGATTTGGTGGAGGTGCGAGTACTGAACGGCACAATTCCCGGAGAAGGCATCGTCGGACCAACGGGACCACAGGGACCGGCAGGACTACAAGGCGAGCCGGGACCGCAAGGCTTGACGGGTGCGACGGGTGCGACTGGCGCGACTGGCGCTACCGGACCCCAGGGCGCAACGGGCGCGCAAGGCCCTGCAGGCACCAACGCCTCGATTCCTCGGGGGGGCATCATCATGCTTGAGGAGGGCGCACCTCCGCCCCCTGGTTATACGTTCATCGGCACGACGCGAATGGAAGTCCGCGAACCCGGCCGTCGGAACGAAAAGCACATCGCGTTCCGGATCTACCGGAAGAACTGAAGAATGCGGTCGAGGCCCTGCGGCGATCGCCGCGGGGCCTCATCGCTCGTTCGTATCGGCACCGGTTTCTCACGTATTCTCGTGATACACTTGTTTTCGTGGCTGAGATCCAGAACATCACGTTGAGCCTGCCCCGGGACTTGCTGAAGCGCATCAAGCGGGTGGCGGCGGATCGAGACACGTCGGTTTCCGCGCTCATGGCGGAGGCCCTGGCCGTCGTGGCAGATGAGGATCGCCGCTATTCGGTGGCGCGCAAGCGGGCCCTCTCCGCGCTGAAGGCGGCCGGTTCGCTGGGCACGAAGGGCCGGCCGACGTGGACGCGCGACGAGCTGCATGAGCGATAGGGTCCCGCGCGAGTTCGTGGACGCCAACGTCCTCGTCTACGCGTTCGACACGTCGGCGGGGCCCAAACACGATGCGGCGGAAGAACTGCTGACGCGGCTCTGGGCGAGTGAAACCGGGTATCTCAGCGTGCAGGTGCTGCAGGAATTCTTCGTCACCGTGACCCGGAAGGTCGCCAGGCCGCTGTCGTCAGACGAGGCCGAGGATCGCATCCGGGAACTGTCAGCGTGGAGCATCTTTGCTCCCGCTGCCGGCGATGTGCTCGCCGCGATTGCTGTGGCGAAGAAGGCAAAACTCAGCTTCTGGGACGCAATGATCCTGCATGCGGCTGCCGAATTGGGGTGCGACGTCTGCTGGACCGAGGATCTGAACGATGGCCAGCGGTGGCGCGGGGTTCGCATCAGCAATCCGTTCGCGCCTGCTGAGAATCCATAGCACGGCGCTTGGCGCAAGGGGCTACCCGGGAGCGGACGGGGGCGCGGGCCACAGCGATGTCAGGTCGATCTCGATCGCGTCGAAGGGCTCTGCGCGCACAACGTCCGTGTCCGTGTGCGTCGTGAGGAGGACCCAGCGTCCACCTTCGAGCCGTAACACTTCGAGCGTTCGAACAATCGGGTCCACCAGCCAAAGGTGCCGAACGCCTTCTCGAGCGTAGATGCGCATCTTGCGCGATCGATCGATGCGTTCCGTCGACGGCGAGATGACCTCGCACACCCAGTCGGGCGCCATCGTCATGAAGGCCGCGTCGGGAAGCACCGGCACGCGCTCGCGCCGCCAGCCGGCCAGGTCTGGAACCAGAACGTCGTCGGCGTGGTGCAGTTCGGGTTCGAAGAGGATCCACCATCCGCCCGGTCCGCCCCGTCCGCCGTGGAAGGGACCCCAGATGTTTCCCCCGAGACTCGAGCTTGCGCTGGCATGCCGAAGGGCTGGGCGGGGTGAGACGATGAGTTCACCGTCCAGGATCTCCGCCACCTTGTGATCCGGGACCGCGCAGAGGTCCTCGTAAGTGGCCCGGCGACGCGTGGCGATCGGCCCGCTCATGTGCGAAGCTTAGCACCGATGAGCCTCGGCCCCGGGTCCCGGCTCTCCCATGACGACCTCACCTCGGACACAAGCGAAGGCGGGCGAAGGGTGCCTAAACGCGCTCGGCGTTGGCTACGTCCCTGGGAATGAGGACGTCGACGTCCTTTGTTGCCCGGACCGAGCCATGGAGGTTCGCGGCAATGCCACCAGTCAGCAAATAGCGCGCGCGCTTGCTGTTGAGCAAGCGGCACACCAGCAGGGCACGGTTATCGGAGCCAGGGGTTGGTTTGCGCACGGCGCCAGCGCTCGTATTCAGCCCACGTGTTGAAGCTCTTGGTGAACGGCTTCGGATACGGGTAGGGCGTGAGTTGCTCAAACTCCCGAAATAAACGCTCCGACTCCGCAAGCCGTGCCGCCGGAGAACGCGGAGGCGCTGGACGAGTGTGGGCCGGTCGTGACGATCGGTGTCGAGGAACGCGCCTGTTCACAAAAGGGAGTCTAGCTCATCGCTCACTTCGCGCGGCGGCCACGGTGGCGCGAAATGCGAGCGCGATGAGGCCGCGCTGGCGAAGTGCATCCGCGATTCCGCGCAGAGTGGCTGCGGGCAGTGGCGTCCCCGCCTCGGCCAGCCCCAGGTAGGCATCCGCGAGCGCACCGGTGCCCGGACGATCCGGTGCGATGTTCATCGCGAGCACGTCATTCCAGAACACCGTGAGGCATTCCACGTCGGCGGCCGCGACGCACCGGGCGATCACGGCGTCGCCGCGCGAGGCCTCGCCAAGGCGATAGGCGGCCCACGCCCGCTGGGCGCGGTTGAATTCAAACCCGGGCGCCATCGCATCGAGCTTCACCAGCAACGGCGCCGCCTGGTCCGGACGATTTTCATAGAGATACGCAAACGCCAGTCGATTGAGCGGCCGCGGATTGTCGGCGTAGTGGGCCGCCACCGGCGCAAAGGTGGCCGGACCGCTGGACCACGTGATCGACTGTTGGTACGACAGCCACGCCAGCAGCGGCAGCACCGCCCACGCGAGGGTCCAGGCGCGCGGGACATCCGCGGCAGGCAAGCTTGCGGCGGCGAGCATCACCACACCAACCAGCGGCAGGTAGACATACGAATCCGCGGTCCAGTGCCACGTGGGCAGCACACCGGCGACGGGCGCGCCGGCGGCGATGATGAAGAGCACCGCCATGCGCGCGGCGGACCCGCGAGGTGTGCGCAGCGCGGCGGCCGCGATCGCCAGCGATACGGCAAAGGCCGCGACGATCTTCCACACTGCGGGATCGGCGGTCGCCGTTCGCTCGTATTCAGCCAGCAGATCCCGTGGCCAGAACAGGTGCCAGACGTGAATCGTCCAGGCCCGTGTCATGTCAAACCCGCTCTGCATCACCGAGCGTTGGACCACCGCGCCCTGCGCCTGCAGATCGGGCACGCCGACCGCCATCGTGAACGCACCCGCCGCCACGATCGGCGCCAGCGCGATCGCCACGTCGCGGAGTGTCCACGACGGCCGCGCGTAGCGGATCACCAGCCACAGCAACACCGGCGCGGTGATCGCGGCCGGCTTCGAGAAGATCGCGAGGATGCACAACGCGGCGGCGGTGCCCCATCGCCAGTCGCGGAAGACGCCGGCCGTCTCGGCCGGGCCGGTGGCGATCACGTTGAACGCACCCAGCAGGAAGCCGGTGGCCAGCAGGTCTTTTCGCGCAATCACCCACGACACCGGTTCGGCCACCAGCGGATGCAACGCGAAGATCGCGGCGGGGAGCCAGGCCCATTCGGTCGAGATGCCAAATCGCAGGAGCAGCATGTAAAGCAGGGCGATGTTGACCAGGTGCACCAGCAGGTTGACGGCGTGGTAGTACGAGGGATCCTCGCCGGCCAGCGCGCGGTCGAGCGCGAACGACAACACGGTGACGGTGTGGGGATATCCCATCGCCGGCGTGCGGAGCAGACCCATCAGGCCTTGCGACAGCGGCGCCGCGACCAGCGGGTTGCGGACCACGTTGGACGGGTCGTCGATGATGCTGAACGGAAACCGGACGACCGCACTGAACGTGACGAGCGTGACAGAGAGGACGACGATTAGTCGCCAGTGACGATCGAAGAGGGCCATCGTGATGGATGCGGGGAGAGGCTCCTGAAGCGAACGAGCGTCCACATGGCGCGGAGGGCGTCCACCGCGCGGATCTTCTTGCCCTCGGCCACCGTGCGCGGCTCGTAGTAGATCGGGACCTCCCACACCGCGTAACCCATGCGGCGGATCTTGGCGGTGATCTCGCTGCACACCTCGAACCCGGTGGTTTGCAACTGCAGGGCCCTCGCGATCTCACCGTCCATCACCTTGTAACCGGCGCACTGGTCGGTGACCCTGGCGTCATACAGGAGATTGGTCGCCGCGGTCACGATCCAGTTGCCGGCCATGTATTTCCAGTGACCCTTCAGGGGCGTGCGCAGGTGGCGGTTGATCCAGCGCGATCCGTAGACGACTTGGGCCACGCCGTCGACGATGGGCCGCGTCAGCGAGGTGTAGTCGGCCGGGTTATATTCGAGGTCGGCGTCCTGGATGATCACGATGTCGCCGGTGGCGGCGGCGAATCCCGATTGCAGCGCCGCGCCCTTGCCGCGATTGCGCGGGTGGTGAATGGCGATGATGCGGGTGGGCAAACCTAAAGGTTTGCCCCCACCTTCATCAGTCAACTCACCATCATCAGCCAACTCTTTCGCGATGGCTGCCGATCCGTCGGTGGACCCGTCATCAACGATAATCACTTCCTTGCGAAGCGCGAGCGGCGCCGCGAGGACGCGGCGCACGATGGCGCGAAGGGTATTGGCCTCGTTGAAGCACGGGATGACGATCGATACGGAGGCGTATGGACGGCCCACCGCCGAAGCCTAACATGGCCCGCTGGATCGTCGTCGCGGCGCTGACGCTGGCCTTCGCGATGATGGTGGGGGTGCGACCGGGCGGCGGTCTGTATTCGCCCGATGTCCGGTATCGCCTCCAGACCGGCGCGATGCTTCGCGGCACCTTGGCCCTGCAGCCCGTGCCGCACGGCCAGCGCGCCGATTGGGCCTGGGGCAATGGCAGCCAGCAGGTGTGGGGCATTGGCGTGCCGTTGCTGCGGATGCCCGGCGAACTGGTCGCGCGCGTGCTGGGCTGGCCGGCGTTCCCCGATCGCATCACGCTGGTCGCGTTCTTCGCACTCGTCATGATCGTGGCGGTGCGGTCCGTGCCCGGGACGGTCACGACGTCGCGCTCGATCGTCGCCGGCCTGGTGGCCGCCACCATCGGCCTGATGCCGGCATTCGTCGCCCTCAGCCGCACGCGCCTCTTTGTTTACGAGGAAGCCGTCGTTTATGGATACCTGTGGGCAGCGCTGCAGGTGGCGCTGGTCGTCGGCGTCGCCGGCGGCGCGCCCAGGTCCTGGTCCTTCGCCGCGGCAGCCGTGGCTGGTGCGGGTGCGCTGATTCGGCCGACCCTGTTCCTCTACGGCGTTGTCACGATTGCGATCGTGGTTGGCGTTCAGCTCCGCGGTCGCGTCCGCCGCACCACGACGGTCACCACCATCGCGTCATTTCTCTCGGGGATCGCGTTGACGCTCTGGACCAACGCGCTCCGTTTCGGCTATCCGCTCGAGTTTGGACAACGCGTCAACGTCTCGCGGTGGATCCCCGATCAGTTTGCGAAGAACTTCGACTATCCCTTTGCGCACGAGCCGCTCTTCAGCGCGTCGCGTGAGCTGATCGCCGCGCTCGTCGGCATCGGTATCCGGTTCAACGGCGTGGACTTCTACGGCAGTGGCGCGGCGATGCATGCGTGGTTCTCCTCGACGATCCGCTTTCGCGAGTTCTACGCGTCGAGCGGCGCCACCTGGATCTTCATGGCCCTCGCGATCGGCGGGTGGATGCTGGTGGCGGTCCGCCTCGCTCGGCAGCGGGCGCGCGCGCTGGACGACCCGGCCGGCGCCGTGTTGCTGTGGTCGCTGTTGACGTTTTCGTCGATGGCGATCTTCTACGTGCGGATGCCGACGATGACGACGCGATACGCCGTGGACTTCGCGGCGGCGGTGGCGGCGGCGGTGATCGGGATCGTCATGACGGTTGCCGCGAAGAGACCGGCGCGGCTGGTGCCATTGGCGGTAGTCCTCGGCGCCTCGTGGCTCTACGGTCTGGCCACAGTCTCCGTGAGCCCGACGCACGCGGCACAGCCCCTCGTTGGCTGGGCCCAGCTGGCGCAGACCATGCCGGCGCCGGTCACAACCGGTCCGGCCTTGCCGTCACGTTATGCCTGTGGTGATCGGATCGACGAGCTTGGCGTGCCGTTCAACGGGATCGGATGGAATTGGGCCGCCGACTGCGGCCTGGCCGCGGGATCGACGTTGTTCTTCTCGATGCCGCCGGAGGCTCAATGCCTGGAGCTGGACCTTGCGAATGCTGACGCCGGGAAAGAGGCGTCGATCGAGATTGCGCTCGGGTCCGTGCGACTGGACCGCGTGGCCCCGAACGTCTTTTGCGCGCCAGCCGGCTATCGCCGCAACCCGGCGGGGGTTGAGATCGCGTCATTCAAGTGGATTCCGGCAGCAGAATTGTCGGTTAGCCGGCGTCCAGGCTTCGGTTTGCGTGCGGTGAGAGCCATCCAGCGACCCTGATTGCACACTCTTTTCGAAAACGGCCGAGTCGGGTTAGGATGTCCACCGCTCATGGCTTCTCACAACAGTTTTGCCCGCACCCTGTGGCAGACCGCCGCCGGTATCGCCCTGGTCTTTGCCCTCAACACGTGGTTTTCAACGCCAGGACAAACCGCCGTCGTCTCTGCGGCGCCTGCGCCGTCTACGGTCGCGTGTCCGACGGGCCAGTTCGATCCAGGCACTGGCGCATGTCAGGCGTGCTCGACGGAGTGTCCTGCCGGACTTGGGCAAGTGGTCGCGTGTAGCCCCACGGCCGATCGGGTGTGCGGAAACCAGTGCGTCGCCGGCGTGAGTTTTAACGACGGCCGTTTTCTCAATTGCTCGTCGTGCTCCCCGACGTGTGGGCCCGGCACCGGAGTCAACGGCGTTGGCGGCGTGGCGTGCACGCCAACCTCGGACCGATCGTGCGCCACGTGCCCAACTGGACTCAGGAGCGACGGCACGACCCTCTCCTGCACCGACATCAACGAGTGCGCCACCAGCAACGGCGGGTGCTTCGCGCAATCGACGTGCTCGAACACCTTCGGTTCTCGAAACTGCAGCGCCTGCCCATCCGGGTACAGGGGTGACGGCGTCACCTGCACCGACATCAACGAGTGCTCGACGAACAACGGCGGCTGTTTTGCCGGTGGCGGTGGCATTCCCGCCGTCCAGTGCGCCAATAATCCGGGGTCGTACCAGTGCTCGCCTTGTCCGCTCGGAAGCACGGGCAACGGGTACTCGTGCGTAGACATCAACGAGTGCGCCACGAACAATGGCGGATGCGGCACCGGTGTGACCTGCACCAACAGCGGTGGGTCCCGCACATGCGGCACGGTGCTGACGTATTCGTGGGTGACGTCGGACTGGAGCGCGTGTTCAGTGGCGTGCGGCGGCGGCACGCGGACACGCAGCCTGTCCTGCGTCGACTCGAACAACGTCAACGTCGACCCCTCGTTCTGCGCGAACCTGACCAAGCCGGACCAAGCCCAAGCCTGCAACACCCAGGCATGCCCGACCTACTCGTGGCAGGTCGGCGCGTGGAGCGCCTGCTCCGAGACGTGCGGCGGTGGTACCCAGACGCGTCCGGTGATGTGCGTCGATGAGTCGAACCTGCCGGTGCCCGCGAGCCTGTGCGATCCAGCAACCAAGCCGGTGGCGCAGCAGGCCTGCAACACGCAAGGTTGCAACGATGCGCTCACGCCGTCCGTATTCTGCGTCATGCCCGATCCCTCGATGCCGTCGAGATCGCTGGCGCTCTTCGCGTACCAGTCGTCGCTGGTCGGCCTCAGCAACCAGCCGTACTTCTACGAATACAACGCCAACACCAACGCGCTCTTCGTCAACGGCTTGGATGCTGGTCCCCTGTCCGGACCGCCGTCGTACTTCTCACTGGGCCATCACGTGAACGTGTTTTCGGTGCCGTTCTCCAACGAGCATGTCGTGTGGCGCGTGATTGATCCGGTCAGTGGCACGGAGCATCTCGCCGAGCCCACCGCGAACACGCCTCAGTGCATCGTGCCGCCCGCAGGGCAACCCGGCGCGCAGGGATCCGACGGCGCCACGGGCGCAACGGGGAGCCCGGGTGCCGACGGCGCCACTGGCCCCACCGGTGCTCCCGGTGCGACAGGTGCGACAGGTGCGACGGGTGCTACCGGCGCTGCCGGTGCGATTGGGCCCGTGGGTCCCACTGGACCGGTTGGGCCGCAAGGAGCCCAGGGCATCGCCGGACCGACCGGTCCCATCGGTCCGATTGGTCCGACTGGTCCCGTGGGCATTGGCCTCGCCTTTGTGACGCTGACGATCGACGAAGACGGCCCGCTGACGTTACCCACGGGCTCGCCGAGCGTGATGTATCTCGCGCGCATGGAGCAGGGACGCGGGCGTCAGCGCCTTGAGCTGACGCTGCCGGCGGCGAGTGCGTCTCAGAACCGCTTCATCACCGTGCGCCGGGTCGACGCTCGGGGCATCGTCATTGTCCGGACCGCGGGCGAGCCGCTCGAAGGCGCCGCGGAAATGCGTGAACCGCGCAATTCCAATTCAAATGCGGTGCGGTTGGAATCACGATACGAGTACGTGACCTTCGTGACCGACGGCGCGAAGTGGTACGTGTTCGCGCAGGGTAGATAGTCGCCGGTTGGGCAAACCTGAAGGTTTGCCCCCACCTATCGGGCGGACCTATCGGGCGGGCCTATCGGGTGGGCACCTATCGGGCGGGCGCGGTAGCCAGTTGGCCATACGCGCCCGTTTTGCGTACGACGATGTCGATGGCCTCGTCGCGGAAGACGACCGCCCACTCCGCGGTGCTGAATCGGCTGGTCCCGGACAGTTCGTTATCCCGCGGCCTCGAGAGCACCGCCCAATCGACGCCCGCCACCATCGCCGCCCACCGTGCCGGCGAGCCCCACGCATCGAGCATCTGCTGAAAGTGCTGTCGTGGATACGCCTGCAGGCGGCTGTCCTGGAACACGCGTGCGGAAGGATAGAGCGACCATTCGACGAACCCGCCGATGTTGTTGCTGACGTAGACCGGCCCGGCCATCGCGTGATCGCGCGCGTACTGCATCGCGGCCTCGGAAAAAAACGCTTGCGGCGTCAGCGCATCGGCACGGATATTCAGCTGCGACACCAGCGCCGTCGCCGGGACGCGGGAGAGCAGCACGCCGGCCGCCACCGTCGTGATCACCGCCGCCCGGCGATCGAGACCGCGCGCGAATACCGCGTCGATGCCTCTTGCGGTGATCGCCGCCGTCGCGATCGCAGCCATCGGCGTCAACCTCAGGTAGCGAAACCCGAGAACGCCAAAGACCATGAGCGCCGCCAGTTCCCACAATGCGATCGATCGCCACCGCAACGCCGCAACCATCCCTGCCAGGGCGGCGAAGGCAAAGAAACCCCGGTAGTTCGGCAAGTAAGGTGGCTGCAGCTCCGCGATGTTGATCAGCGAGGGCACGGCGGTGTTTTCGTAGAGGTAACGAAGAATGCCGGCGCCGTACGGCGTGATCAGCGTGGCCGCCAAGGCAAGGGCCGCGATCCCGACGGCCCGTAATGCCTCGCCGCGCGCGAGCGACGAAGGACGGAGCCACTCTCCGCCGGCGAAGATGCCGAGCAGTGCCACGCCAAACACGCTCTCGACGTGGACGTTGCTCCAGACGACGACCAGCGGAATGGCCCACAGGAGCGGCCGCGACGACTTCCTCGCGATCGCTTGCTCGATCAGCCACACGCAGCCCGCGAGCGCCGCGAAGGAGAACACGTGTGGCCTCGGAATGGCGCGCGGCTCAATGGTGAGCCAGATCAACACCGACACCATGAGCGATGCCGCGCCCGACGAACCAGTGGTGGCGGCGCCCGCGCACGCGACCAGCGCCAGCGCGATCAAGATCGCCTGCGCGGCCTGCACGGCGGTCGCGCCCCAGGCGGTCCACAGCCCATAGAGTCCGAGATCAAACAACCAGCCGGTGTACGGCTGCGGATAGTCGGGTGCGACGTAACTGAACAGGTTGGTCCGAACCAGGTGCCCCGACGCCACCTCCCGCCCTTGCGCGAGGTGCCAGAACAAGTCGGCCTCGTAGGCGCCGCGAAAACTGATGACCGATGCAGCCACGACCGCGGCCGCCGTGACGATCATCAGGTGGCGCCGCATCGAGGCGGATTCTAACGGAAGTGGGGATAGACTGTAGCGATTCCGTTCTTCCTAGAGGTTTGTGAACATGAAGACTCTCGCGATTGTCGGTGCCCTTGCGTTGTCCCTTTCATTCGCCGCCTTGCACGCGCAAGCGCCCACGGCGGCGGCCGCGCAGCAGCCGCAGCAGGGGCGGGGTGGCCGCGGCGGTGGCGGCGACACGCCCGCGCCCGCGCGTAAAGCCGGCGAGGGCGTCGGGCCCTTCAAGAAGATGGTGATTCGCGGCGTCACGATCATCGACGGCACCGGCGGCCCGCCGCTGAGCCCGATGGACATCGTCATCGAGGGCAACCGCATCACGCAGGTTCGCCAGGCGGGATGGCCGGGGCTGCCGATGCAGGCCAACCGCGAGCCCCGCGACTTCGATCATGAAATCGACGGCACCGGCATGTTTGTGATGCCCGGCTTCGTCGACGTCCACGTGCACGGCTCGACGCGCGGCAAGGCGCCGGACCTCGGCTACGCCTACAAGCTGTGGCTGGCGCACGGCGTGACGACGGTCCGCGGCGTCTCGCTGTCGTCGGCGGAGGTGACGAGCTCGGAAAAGAACCGCTCGGCGAAGAACGAGATCGCCGCGCCGCGCATCTTCAATTACCAGACGCTGGGATCGGGCTGGCCCAACGGGCCGGTGCAGACGCCGGAGAAGGCCCGCGAGTACGTGCGCTGGGCCGCCGCCAACAACATCGACGGCATCAAGTTCTTCAACCGCGGCGACGAGACGCCCGAGATCATCACCGCCGCGATCGACGAGGCGCACAAGAACAAGATGGGCACCGTGGCCCACCTGTCGCAGAACGGCGTCGCCAACTTCAACGCCCGCGACGCCGGCGACGCGCACCTCGACACCGTGACGCACTACTACGGCCACATGGAATCGCTCCTGAAGAACAAGACCATCCAGGAATTCCCCATCGGATACGACTACAACAACGAGCAGGATCGTTTTGGCGACATCGCGCGGATCTGGAACCAGACCTACGAGCCGGGCTCGAAGGAATGGGTCGAGTACCTCGAGCACCAGAAGGCGAACCACGTCACCTTCGATCCGACGTTCAACATCTACGCCGCGTCACGCGACCTGATGCGCGCGCGCAACGCCGACTGGCACCAGACCTACACCATGCCGCAGCTGTGGAACTACTTCCAGAGCACGCGCGACAACCACGGCTCGTACTTCTACGACTGGACCACCGAGAACGAAGTGGACTGGAAGAATTTCTACCAGCGCTACATGCGGCTGATCAACGACTACAAGAACATGGGCGGCCGGGTCACGGTGGGCACCGACTCCGGCTTCATCTGGAAGACTTACGGCTTTGCCTACATCGAGGAACTCGAGTTGATGCGGGAAGCCGGCTTCCTGCCCCTCGAGATCATCCGATCGGCGACGATGTGGGGCGCCAAGACGCTCTACGAGCCGAAGGGTGAAGCGGCGCCGATGGGGGTGGTGCGGGCGGGGATGCTCGCCGATCTCGTCATCGCTCCCGAGAACCCGCTCGCCAACTTGAAGACGCTATACGGCACCGGCCACATGCGGCTCAACCCGCAGACCAACCGCCAGGAAAAAGTCGGCGGCGTGAAGTTCACGGTCAAGGACGGCATCGTCTACGACGCGCAGAAACTGCTGGCCGACGTGGCTGCAGCCGTGGCCGCGGAAAAAGCGAAAGCCGGCCCCAGCACCTCGGCGCAGCGCCAATAGTTGACGCGTCCAGTTGGAGGGCGAGGGCTTTAGCCCTCGCCACTAGCGATTGCCCTGGCTCTTCCTCCTCGCTTACGCGTGTTCGGGCCTGGCCGGCCTGATCTACGAGGTGAGCTGGACGCGCCTGCTGACGCTGTACATCGGGCACACCACCGCCGCGGCCAGCGCCGTGGTGGCCGCCTTCCTCGGCGGCCTCGCCGTGGGGGCGTGGGCCGGCGGCGCGATCGCGTCGCGGTTGTCGCCGCGCCGAAGCCTGCACACCTACATCGGCCTCGAGCTCGCGGTTGCGGTCTTCGCGATCGTGCTGCCTTTCGAATTAAACGCGCTGACACCGGTCCTGCGATGGGCTTACGCCGATGGCGCGCCCGGAGTGCTGTTTCC
>JBDTMB010000119.1:0-13539 GCA_039934485.1 Vicinamibacterales bacterium | reverse complement strand
AGATGACGCAGATCTCAGGGCCGCAGATGACGCAGACTTTAACGCCACAGATAACACAGGTCTCAGGGCCGCAGATGACGCAGATCTCAGGGCCGCAGATAACGCAGATCTCAGCGCCGTAGATAACGCGGATGACGCCGATCTCCAGCCCTTCAACGCCGTCACACCTCTGCGAAATGAATTGTGACCAGCACGCTCTGCGTCATCTGCGGCTCTGATGCTTATTTCTGCGCCATCTGGAGCTCTGATGCTGTGATCGGTCACTGTCGGGCACGTCGCCACTGGCTGGCGATTTCTGCGTCATCTGCGGCTCTGATGCTGATTTCTGCGCCATCTGCGGCTCTGATGTTTATTTCTGCGTCATCTGCGGCTCTGGTTCTTATTTCTGCGTCATCTGCGGCTCTGGTTCTTATTGCTGCGCCATCTGCGGCTCTGATGCTGTGAGCGGTCCCTGTCGGGCACGTCGCCACTGGCTGGCGATTTCTCCGTCATCTGCGGCTCTAATGCTCATTTCTGCGCCATCTGCGGCTCTGATGCTGTTTCTGCGTCATCTGCGGCTCTGATGCTGTTTCTGCGCCATCTGCGGCTCTGATGCTGCTTCTGCGTCATCTGCGGCTCTGATGCTGTTTCTGCGTCATCTGCGGCTCTGATGTTTATTGCTGCGTCATCTGCGGCTCTGATGTTTATTGCTGCGTCATCTGCGGCTCTGACGCTGACTTCTGCGTCATTCGCGGCCCTGATGCTACTGCCGCGTCATGATCGGCATCGGCCAGCCGGTGGACATCGGCTTCGCGGCATCCGCGGTGATCTGCAGCGCTGCGCAGTGATGGTAGGTGTAGCCGCCGTCCTTGTTGTAGCCGTGCTCGGCCATGAACTGCGTGATCTGCAGCATGCACTTCGGGCAGTTGATGTTCGGCAGCTCGACGTCGGTTTCCCAGGTCTGCGGCGCGGCGGGCTTGGCGGCGTGCGGCCACAGGCCGTCGGCGAGGACCGGCTTCACCACCGGATTCTGGATGGGTGCCGACACCGACAGCGGTCCCTTCTCGGTGAAGCGCTCGACCGCGATCGCATCCGGCGGCAGTTCGTCCACCGCGTTCACCGCCAACGCCACGCGATAGTGGCCAGGGTGGTAAATGGTTTCGAGCAGCTTGATGTGCAGCATCGAGCCGCCCTTGACCTGGCCGACGATGTTGCTGGGCGTGCCGGGCAAGGCGGCGGTGCCACCGCACGGGCCGAGTTTCTGCGGGTCGCCGCGCTGGTCTTCCACAATCCAGGATTCGGGCGCCAGCAGCTTGAAGTGTGCGTCGGCTACCAGCTGGGGCAATGATGCGAGAAGAGCGGTGGCTAAAGTCAGTTTCATCACGTGTCGCATGGGGACTCCTTAACGGCAGTAATCCTATACCGACTTGCAGCTTGTGACCTTTTGATCTGGTGATCGCGTGATGTGATCTGGTGATCGGGTGGTCTGCTGAGCTTGCCATCTCTTGAACTGCAGCCGGTGCGAGAACTCGATCAACTGATCGCCCGCAGATCAGATCGATCACGTGCTCAACAGATCAACAGGTCGATCACCCGCTCACCAGATCAACTTGATCACCCGCTCACCAGATCACCCGATCAAGAGACTCAAGTCCTCCCCGGCAGGTGTTGCGCAACTTGTGTTACCTTGCGCGGATGGCCTCGGGCCACCTCTGCCTCCTGGTTGGCGTCCTCGCGATCGCTCAGGGCGACCTCTCGGCAGGCGTCCAGCCAAGGGACGAATCTCCGCCTCCCCAGGTGAGCGACGCCGTGACCGGCGGCGACCGCGGCCAGCCGTTCGGCGCGCTCGACAGGCTTCCTCCCGGTTACGTCGAGGAAGAGCGGTTCTTCTCCGGCACCGCCTCCTCATACAAGAAGACCGGAACGTGGGGCGCGGACGGACGATGGGACGTCGCCGCCGCCGGCACCGCGCCATACAAGGTGCGGATGCTGATCCGCAGGCCGCGCGACGCCAGGCGCTTCAACGGCATCCTCGTCGTCGAGTGGTTCAACGTGTCGGCGCTGATCGAAGGCGCCGCCGATTACATGCAGATGGAAGAGGAAATCGTCCGCGAGGGCTACGCGTGGGTCGGCATCGGCGCGCAGGGCGCGGGCGTCAACGCGCCGCGATCCGGGTTGAAGGCGTGGGATCCCACCCGCTATGCCTCGCTGGTGCATCCTGGCGATCAGTATTCGTACGACATCTTTTCCCAGGCGCTGCAGGCGTTGAAGCATCCGCTGAGGCCGGTCCTCGGCCCGCTCAAGGTCCGTTACGTCATTGCGACCGGCCGATCGCAATCGGCCTTTCGGCTCGTCACGTTCATCAACGCCGTGCATCCGCTGGCGCCGGTCGCCGATGGCTTCCTCGTGCACAGCCGCAGCGCCGCGGCTGCCGGCCTCACCGCCGACGGCCTCGGCCGCGACGCCGACTCGCCGGTGCCGTCGGGCGCCAAGCTGCGCAGCGATCTCAAGGTCCCGGTGCTCGACCTCGTCACCGAAGGCGACATCGTCAACCTCCGCGCGCACCTCACGGCGGAACCGCCGCGGCCGAACTATCGACGTTGGGAACTCGCCGGCGCGGCGCACGCGGAAACGCCGCTGTGGGTGGTGGAAGTGCCGCCGCCGCTCGATCACGCCACGGGATGTCTCGATCCGGTGAATGCCGCGCCCCACCATTCGGTGGTCAAGGCCGCGCTCCACGCGCTGACGCGGTGGGTGAAGGACAAGATGCCGCCGCTGCAATCGCCGGCCATCGAGATCGCCGACCCGGCGGCGATCCATGATCCGATCGCGCGCGATCAACACGGCAACGCGAAAGGCGGCATCCGCCTGCCCGAGCTCGAGGCGCCCACCGCCACGCTGGACGGCGTGCGCAACGAGGTGGCGCAGGCGCCGCCGGGGACGCCGAACTTCTGCTTCCTGTTCGGCCACACCCGGCCCTTCGACGCGCCCAAGCTGAAGCTGCTTTACCCGTCGCATGAGGCGTTCGTAAAGCAGTTCAACCTGGCTGCCGACAAGATCGTGCACGACGGTTATTGGCTCAAGCCCGAGGCCGATGCCGCGCGCCGGGCCGCGCTGCAGTCACAGATCGGCCGTTGACCGCAAGGCCGGCCGCCTTCATCGCTTCTTCACGGCCCCGGGGGACAATGCTCCAGTGCCCCAACGCATTCTCGTGGTGGACGACGACGAGCGGACGGTCCAACTGGTCACGATGTATCTCGAGCACGCGGGATTCGAGGTGCTCGGCTGCAGCGATGGGCGGTCGGCCGTTGAGCTCGCGCGCGAGCACCGTCCAGCCCTGGTCGTCCTCGACCTGATGCTCCCCGGGCTCAACGGCTTCGAGGTGTGCCGCCAGATCCGCGGCGAATCCGCCGTGCCCATCATCATGCTCACCGCCCGCGCCAGCGAAGACGATACACTCCGCGGGCTCGGCGGCGGCGCCGACGATTACCTCACCAAGCCGTTTTCCCCGCGCGAGCTGGTCGCCCGGGTCCTCGCCGTGCTGCGCCGCCACGGCCTGGCCGGCGTCCAGAAAGCCGCCGACATCGAGATCGATCGCGATCGCCGCCGCGTCACGGTTGGCGACCGCGCCGTCGACCTCACGGTGACCGAATTCAACCTGCTCAGCCTCCTCGCCGCGTCGCCGGGCCGGGTCTACAGCCGCTCGCAACTGGTCGACCGGCTTCGCCAGGGTGGCGACGATGTCCTTGAGCGCACGGTGGATGCGCACGTCATGCACCTGCGGCGGAAGATCGAAACCGATCGCGCCAACCCGCGCTACGTGACGACGGTCTACGGCGTCGGCTATCGCTTCAATGACGGTCCGGCCGATGCTTAGCCTGAGGAGCCGGGCGCTGGCGATCGTCCTGGTGTCGGTGACTGTCCTCGTGTCGGCGACGTTGCTGCTCTCGCGGCAAGTGATCGTGTCCCGGTTCGACGACTTCGTTCAACGCGGCCAGTCACGCGACGCCGCGAACGCCGTGACGTTGATCCAGTCGCACGTCGATCGCACGCACTCGCTGGCCGGCATCGATCCGATCCTGGCGCAAATCCACGACCGCACGGGCGCGCTGGTCATTCTCTTTCATGGCTCGACGACGATCGCCGCGGTGCCCGCGCTGCCCGACACGGTCAACATCGCCGGCGAGGACGGCGGCGTCAAGGTCACGATCCGCGACCGCGGCACGCAGTCGGAGCTGGTCCTCAAGGGCAAGCTGCCGGAGATCGTCGACGCCGGACAGCCACTCGCGTCGGTGATCCTGGTGCCGCGGCCCGGAGGCGAACGGCGGGAGTTCAACCTCGAGGTCAACCGCGGGTTGTGGTGGGTGGCACTCGGCATCGGCGCTTTCGGCATGCTGCTCGGCGGATGGCTGGCCGGCCGCCTGGTGCGGCCGGTCGAGCGCATGAAGGTGCAGAACGAACAGTTGCGCCGGTCGCTCCTGAACGATGTGGCGCATGAACTGCGGACCCCGCTCACCCACGTCCGCGCCGAACTCGAGGCGCTGCAAGACGGCCTGCACCAGCCCACCCGCGAAGTGATCGATCGCCTCCACGCCGACGCGCTGCATCTGGGGCACCTGGTGGACGACTTACGTGATCTCGCGGAGGCCGAAGCCGGGCAGCTTCGGCTTGCCCTCGAAATGGTTGACGCGCACCGCGCCGTTTCGGACGCCGTGGCCTCGCTTGAGGCCGTCGCTTCGGCAAAGGCGGTTCGCCTCCTGATCGAACCGGGCGCCGATCGGTCGATGGTCACGGCGGACCCTGCACGCCTCCGCCAGGTTCTCGACAATCTTCTGGACAACGCCATCCGGCACGCGCCGGCGGCGAGCGCCGTCACGGTGACGGTCGAACCCGGCAGCGACCGACGAACGCGCATTTCGGTTTCGGATCAAGGCGCCGGCGTGCCGGCGGATCAGCTGCCCCGCCTGTTCGATCGCTTCTTCCGGGCGGATGAGTCGCGCGACCGGCGAACGGGCGGGGCGGGGCTCGGCCTCGCCATCGTCAAGCAACTGGTCACGCTCCAGGGTGGTTCGGTGGAAGCGGTGAACCTTTCACCGCGCGGCTTTCGCGTCAGCGTCATTCTTCCGCACAAGTAATTCACAATCGCCCGTTACCCTCGTGGTGTGGGTCACTTCTTCAACGACGTCGCCTTTGCGCTTCGCAGCTGGCGCCGCAGCCCCGGGCTGATTCTCGCGGCCATCCTGGCCATCGGCCTCGGCGTTGCCGCCAATACCACCATCTTCTCCATCGTCTCCGCCGTCCTGCTCGATCCGCTGCCCTATCCCGATCCCGGCCGCATCGTCGTGGTCTGGCAGGACTTCCGCAAGATCAGCGGCCGCGAACGCGAGTTCACCTCGCCGGGCCTGTTCCTGGAATGGCAACGCCGATCGGGCGACGCGCTGTCCGCGGTTGCCGTCGTCAGGGGGTGGGCACCGAGCCTCACCGGGGTGGCGGAACCCGAACGGCTGCGCGGCGCGGCGGTCTCAGGCAGTTACTTCGAGGTGCTGGGCGCGACGGCGGCCCAAGGACGGTTGCTGAATGCCGACGACGACCGTCCCGGTGCGGCAACCGTGGTGGTGATCAGCCACGGACTCTGGCTTCGCCGCTTCGCCGGCGACCCTTCGATCGTCGGCAAGCCATTGCAGCTCGACGAAGAGCCGGTGACGGTGGTCGGCGTCACCGCGCCGGGTCTTGAGCCGGTGTTGGTGGATGCGGAGATCTGGTCCGCGACGCGGATTCCCCCTGGCGCGCCCGTGGGGATGGTGGTGTTGCAGTCAATCGGGCGGCTCCGTCCCGACGTCACACTGGCGCTCGCGCGCGAGCGGATGTCGGCGATGGCCAGGCAGTTGGTCGAGGCGCACGTGGGCGAAGACGGTTCGGGGATCTTCCTCGAGCCGCTGGCCGAATCGACGACCGGACCGGTGCGCACGCCGCTCCTGGCCCTGATGGCGTCGGTGGCGTTCGTGCTGATGATCGCGTGCGTCAACGTGGCGTTGTTGCTGATGGCGAGGGCGGCGGCCAGGACGCGTGAGATCACATTGCGGGCGTCGCTCGGCGCGTCGCGGTGGCGGCTGGTCGCGCAGCTGCTCACGGAAACGCTGTTGCTCGCCGCGCTTGGCGCCCTCGCCGGCCTCGTGATCACCGCGGCGACGCTCGATTCCATCCTGGCGATCGCGCCCGCGACGGTCGCGCGCCTGGCCGACGTCCACATCAACGCGGCCGTCCTGACCTTCACCGCAGCGCTGACGTTGATCACCACCCTGATCGGCGGTTTGTTGCCGGCCGTCCTGGCGTCACGCACCGACTTGATGGGGCTGCTGCGTGATTCCGGATCCGATCCCGGTATGTCGCGCCTTCACCGCGCGCTGGTGATCGTCGAAGTGGCGCTGGCGGTGGTGTTGCTCAGCGGCGCCGGGCAGATGCTGCGCAGCCTCGACAAGCTGCAGCACGTGGATCTCGGGTTCCGCGCTCCTGGCCTGGTGGCGGCCACCGTGGGCTTGCCGCGGGCGCGTTATCAATCGGAGCAAAGCGTCCGCCAGTTCTACGAGAGCGTGCTCGACCGGCTTGGGTCCACGCCCGACGTCGCCGGCGCGGGCATCGTCTCGGTGCTGCCGCTCAGCGGATCTGATACCGACCTCAGCTTCCGGATCGAAGGCCGCCCCCTGCCGGCGACGCCGGCCGAAGAACCCACGGCGTGGTTTCGGCTGGTGAGCAACGGTTACTTCAAGGTAATGGGCATGCGGATCGAGCAGGGGCGCGGATTTGCGGAGACCGATCGCCTGGACTCTCCCTGCGTGGTCCTCATCAATCGCTCGCTGGCCGAACGCTACTGGTCCGGTGCGGCGCCGCTCGGCGCGCGCCTGTTTGCGATGGGCCAGTCGTGCGAGGTGGCCGGCATCGTCAACGACATCCACCACCGCGGGCCGGGCACGCCTCCCGAGCCGGAGATGTATTTCTCCATGCATCAACGGCCGCTCCGCGGGCAAGCGTCGATCGTCGTGCGCGCCGCATCCACGCCGCAAGCCGCCGCGGCCGGCCTGCGCGCGGTGATTCGATCGGAAGATCCCGCCCTTCCGCCAGGCACGATTCGCACCCTGGAGGACATGCTCGGGCGCACGCTGGCCCAACCGCGATTCATCAGCCTGATGATCGGCGGGTTTGCCGGCGTCGCATTCGTCCTGGCGCTCGTCGGCGTGCACGGACTGTTGAGTTACGGGGTCGCGCGGCGATCGAGGGAGATCGGGATTCGCGTCGCCATCGGCGCCAGCGTGTCCGACGTGGCGCGGTTGGTGGCGGCCGGTTCGGCGTGGACGGTGGGTACCGGCGCCGTGGCGGGCCTCGCCGGCGCGTTTCTGTTGTCGCAAACGATTGAAAGCCTCCTCTTCGGAGTGGAGCCGGGCGATCCACTCACGGCGGTCGTCGTGCTCCTCGTCGTCCTCGTTGCCGGAATGCTCGCCACCATCGTCCCCATGCGGAGAGCCATGCGGGTCGATCCCAATGCTGCTCTCAGGATCGAATAGGAGCCGTTCGTGATCACATTCATCGCTGTCGTCTTGAGCCTCGCCCTGCAAGCCGCTCCCGCCATCACCTACCCGTCAACCCCGCAAGGCAAGCAAGTCGAAGGGTTCGTCAAGGCGTTTCAGGCCGGCGAGGCCGCGTTTGTGACCTTCCAGGGCGAGCACATGCTGCCGGCGCGAACCGCTGATCAACGCAGGACGATGTACGCGCGCATGCATCAAGAATTCGGCGACTTCACGGTGCTCACCCTGCTGTCGGCGTCATCCGACCAGGTGACCATTGCCGTGAAGCATCCAGCCGGGTTGAACGCGTCGTTCGCGTTCTCGTTCGAGAAGGCCGCGCCGTTCCGAATCATCGACATGAACGTGCAAGTCACGCAGTAGCCCGACCGCGCGTGGTGGACTATCCTGTCCGCCATGAGCGCGCTCAGACTCGTTCTCGGCTGCCTGCTGATTTCGGTTGCGGCTTCGGGCGAACCTAAAGGTTCGCCCCCACAGGCAGGTGGGGGCACACAGGCAGGTGGGGGCACACCTTCAGGTTTGCCCTCCATCGTGCGCTTTGGCAAGCTGTGGGACGGCACGCGCGTCGTCAGCGATGCCGTCGTCACGATCGATGGCGATCGCATCGTCTCGATAGCGAGCGGAAACGCCGCGGTGCCGGCGGGGGCGCCCGTCACCGACCTTCGCCGTTTCACGGGCCTGCCCGGCCTGATCGACCTGCACACCCACATCACCTATTACTGGGACGGCAAGCCCGGCACCAACCCGCGCGGGCAGCGCCGCCTGCCCGCCGTCACCGTCTACCTGGCGCAAGGCAACGCGCGACGGACGCTCGAAACCGGCGTGACCACGGTGCGGGACCTCAACGCCGGCAACGACATGGACTTCGCGATGCGGGATCTGATCGCGATGGGCGCGATGGTGGGCCCCCGCATCTTCGCGTCCGGGCCCGGCATCTCGGCGAGGACCGGCCAGACGCTTGACCCCGCTTCGGTGAAGACGCTTGTCGAAACTCGGGTCAAGTCGGGCGCGGACTGGATCAAGGTCTTCGGCTCGCGCGGCAGTTTTGAAGTGGTCGAGGGGACGCAGACCGTGTCCTTCGAGGAGATGAAACTCATCGTCGACACGGCGCACGCGCTCGGCAGAAAAGTGGCGATTCACTCCTACGGTGCGTCCGGCGTCAAGGACGCGGTGCGCGCCGGCGCGGATTCGGTCGAGCACGGAGCGGATCTCGACGACGAGACGTTTGCGGAGATGGTGAAGCGCGGCACGGTGTGGGTGCCCACTGTCGATCACAACCGCTACTACATCGACGCCGCCGCGGAGTACGGCTTCGCGCCGGGATCCGAGGTCGCGCTCAAGGACTACATCGCGCGCAACCTCGCGTCGGTGAGCAAGGGCTTCAAGGCCGGCGTGAAGATCGCGATGGGTTCCGACGCGGTGTATTCGATGTTCGGGCAGAACACGCGCGAGCTGGGATGGCTGGTGAAGGCCGGCATGACGCCGGCGCAGGCGCTGGGCGCGGCCACCACGACGCCGGCGGCGCTGCTGGGGATGCCGGACCGGCTCGGCCAGGTGGCCCCCGGTTTCCTCGCCGACCTGGTGGCGGTGGACGGCGACCCGCTGGCCAACATCGACGTGATGTTCTCAGGCGTGAAATGGGTGATGAAAGACGGCAAGGTCGTCGTCGACCGTAAGTAGGGCGCCCCTTCAGGGGTGCCTCTCCGAGCCAAACCTTTAGGCTTGCCCACCGACGCGGGTGCCATAATCAAGAGACATGACTTCGGCTCCCACGATCATTCAAGGCGGCATGGGAGTCGGCATTTCCAGCTGGCGCCTGGCACAGGCGGTCTCGCGGTTGGGCCAGCTTGGCGTCGTCTCCGGCACCGCGCTCGATCAGATTCTGGCGAGGCGACTGCAGGACGGCGATCCCGGCGGAGACATGCGCCGCGGCCTCGACCATTTTCCCGTCAAGGCCATGGCCGATCGGATCCGGCAGGCCTACTTCGTGCCCGGCGGCAAGGCCGCCCGCGAGCCGTACCTGACGTTGCCCATGCAATCCAAGGACGGCACGCGGGAACAGCACGAGCTCTACATCGTCGCCAACTTCGTGGAAGTGTTTCTCGCGCGCGAGGGGCACGACCAACCCGTTGGCATCAACTACCTCGAGAAGATCCAGATTCCGCACCTGCCGTCGATCTACGGCGCCATGCTGGCGGGTGTCGAATACGTGCTGATGGGCGCCGGCATCCCCCTCAAGATTCCCGGCGTCCTCGACCGCTTCGTCAACCACGAGCCCGCCACCTACCCGCTGACGGTCACCGGCGCGGTCGCGGGCGATGACACGACGCTCCATTTCGATCCCAGCGAGTTCACCGAGGGCAGGCTGCCCCCGCTGACGCGTCCGAAATTCCTGGCGATCGTCGCGTCGGACGTGCTGGCCATCACGCTGCAGCGCAAGTCCACCGGCCGCGTGGATGGATTCATCGTCGAGGGTCCGACCGCGGGCGGCCATAACGCGCCGCCGCGCGGCAAGATGCACCTGAACGACACGGGCGAGCCGGTGTATGGCGAACGCGACGTCGTAGATCTGCAGAAGGTGCGCGCGCTCGGCTTGCCCTTCTGGCTGGCCGGCGGATACGGCATCCCCGAGCGGTTGCGCGACGCCCTCGATGCCGGCGCCGCGGGCATCCAGGTGGGCACCGCGTTTGCGCTCTGCGCCGAGTCGGGCCTCCGATCGGATTATCGCGAGGCGCTGCTCCGCAAGGTCGTGGCAGGAACGGCAGGGGTCTTCACCGATCCGCTGGCGTCACCCACGGGATTCCCGTTCAAGATCGCCGACGTCGAGGGATCGCTGTCCAGTCCGTCTGTTTACCAGGCTCGGCCACGCATCTGCGATCTCGGGTACCTGCGCGAAGCGTATCGAACACCGGAAGGCACGATCGGTTTTCGCTGCCCGGCGGAGCCTGAGTCGCTCTACGTGTCAAAGGGTGGCGACCTGGATGATACGGCCGGGAGAAAGTGCATCTGCAATGCTTTGATCTCGAACATCGGGCTTGCCCAGGTGCGCGCCGGGAAACACATCGAGAGCGGAATGGTCACGGCTGGTGACGACCTCGCCGGTTGCACGCGCTTCCTGGCGCCCGAGGCGTCGGATTACACCGCCGCAGATGTCGTGGCCACGCTGCTCGGTCGCGCCTGAAGGGCTGCCTCGATCAAGATTGAGCCACTACTGGCGTGTTATAACATTTGTTGATACACTCAGGTTCATGGTCGTTGAACTCAAGTTGCGGAAGATCGGCAACTCGCTTGGGGTTGTGCTGCCGAAGGAAGTCCTCGCCCATCTCAAGGTCACCGAAGGCGACACCATCTGCGTCACCGAAAGCGTGGACGGCGGGCTGAGGGTCGGTCCATCGAACGACGAGTTCAAGAAGCAGATGGAGGCGGCCGAAGGTGTGATCAATCGCTATCGGCGGACTCTGCGTGAACTCGCAAAGTGAAGACCCCGGTTTGGCTGCTCAGGGAAGCGGTCATTGCCACCCACGAGCGGCTGTTGTCGGAATTCGGGGGCGCATCCGGCATTCGTGACAGCGGCCTGCTCGAGTCCGCGCTGGTGCGTCCAGAGAACCTGCTGGCATACGGTGAGCCGTCGATGTTCGAACTCGCCTCTGCCTACGGCTTTGGCGTGGTGAAGAAGCACCCATTCGTTGATGGCAATAAGCGAACCGGTTTCACGATCGCCATCATCTTTCTGGAACGAAACGGCCTGGTATTTACGGCGTCGGAAGTTGACGCGACGATTCAGACGCTCGCTCTCGCTGCGGGCGAACTGGGAGAGGCCGGCTACGCCGAGTGGCTCCAGAAGAACAGCAAACCTGATAACAACTCGCAACGAAGATTGAGACGGAACACATGAAGACCACTCCTGCCGGCGACGCCATCGGCTTCGCCTCGCTCGGCCTGGCCGCCCCGCTCGTCGCCGCCGTCACCGCCCTTGGCTACGAAGAGCCGACGCCGATTCAGCGCGAGGCGATTCCTGTGCTGCTCTCGGGCAGCGACATGCTTGGCCAGGCGGCCACCGGCACCGGCAAGACCGCCGCGTTTGCGCTGCCGCTGATCGATCGCCTGTTGAAGCCGAGCGCCGCACGGCGTGGCGCGGCGCGGGCGCTGGTGCTGGTGCCGACGCGCGAGCTGGCAATGCAGGTCGCCGAGGCGCTCCACAAGTACGCGAAGGGTTCCAACCTGAACGTGGTGCCGGTCTACGGCGGCGCGCCGATGGATCACCAGATCCGCGCGCTGCGCCGCGGCGCCGAGGTCGTGGTGGGCACCCCGGGCCGCGTCATCGATCACATCCAGCGCAAGACGCTCGTGCTCGACAGCATCGAGGTCCTGGTGCTCGACGAAGCCGACGAGATGCTCGACATGGGCTTCGCCGACGACATCGACGCGATCCTCAAGGAAACGCCGGAGACGCGCCAGACCGCCCTCTTTGCCGCCACCTTTGCGCCGCGCATCGCCGCCATCGCCGGCCGCCACCTGAAGGATCCCAAGCGCGTCACCATCGCCAAGGAGAAACTCGCCGCCGGCAAGCTCCCGCAGGTGCGCCAGGTGGCCTACATCGTCGGCCGCCCGCAGAAGATGAACGCGCTGGCGCGCATCCTCGACTTCGAAAGCCCCAAGTCGGCGATCGTGTTCTGCCGCACGCGCATCGACGTCGACGAGCTCACCGACACGCTCAACGCCCACGGCTATGGCGCGCAGGCGCTGCACGGCGGCATGGTGCAGAAGCAGCGCGACCGCGTGATGCAGCTGTTCCGCAGCGAGCAGGCCGACATCCTCGTCGCCACCGACGTCGCCGCGCGCGGCCTCGACATCGACCATGTGTCCCACGTGATCAACTTTGACCTGCCAACGGCGCCGGAAGTCTACGTGCACCGCATCGGGCGCACCGGGCGGATCGGGCGCGAGGGCGTGGCCATCACGCTGGCCAATCCGCGCGAGCACCGGTTCCTGAAGTTCGTCGAAGCGCTCACCAAGCAGAAGATCGAAATCCTCAGCCTCCCGTCGGAGAAGAAGCGCCTCGAGGCGACCACCGAAGCGCTGCGCGAGCAGATCGCCGACGGCGGCCTCGAGGACGTGCGCGACATCGTCCAGGCGCTGGTGCAGGAATTCGACGTAATGGACGTCGCCGCGGCGGCGATCAAGATGATCCACGACGCGTTCGACAAGGGGACGCCTGAGGTTGAGACTGAGCCGGCTTACTCAGGCGCCCCTAAAGGGGCGCCCTACGAACGAGGCGCACGCGACGGCAGGCAACACGAAGACCGCGGCCCGCGGCCGCCGCGCCCGTCTGGGCCGATGACGCTGCTGCGCCTGAGCGTGGGCAAGGACGCGAGCATCCGGCCGGCGGACCTGGTCGGCGCGATCGCCGGCGAAGCCAAGATCAGCTCGAGCGCCATCGGCGCCATCAAGATCCACGACGACTACTCGCTCGTCGAGATTCCCGACGAGCTGGCTGAGAAGGTCATCGCCGCCCTGCGGACCGCGAAGATCCGCGGCCACAAGGTCACGGTCCAGTCCAAACCGGCTCGCCACCCCTAAAGGGGTGGCCTACGTACGACAGGCACCGCCTACGTCCGTAGGGCACCGCTTTAGCGGTGCCGGGGCAAACCTTTTCGCCTTGGTCTCCGTCTATATCCACCATGGATATAGTAGGGGCATGACCGAGGCCATCTTCCACATCCTCCTCGCCGTGGCCGACGAAGACCGCCACGGCTACGCCATCATCCAGGAAGTTGCTGCCCGCACCGATGGCCGGGTCCGGCTGGGCGCCGGCACGCTGTACCGCTCCGTCCAGCGGATGCTGGACGACGACCTGATCACGGAGGTGCATGAGCGTCCCGCCCCCGCCATGGATGACCAACGGCGGCGCTACTACCGGATCACGCCGGCGGGCCGCGAGCTGGCGCGCGCCGAAGCCCGCCGGCTGAACGATCTCGTCAAG
>JBDTMB010000118.1:0-13611 GCA_039934485.1 Vicinamibacterales bacterium | reverse complement strand
TTCGTCGGGGCCAAATTGCTCAAAACCCCCAAACGCCGCGCATATTCGCGCCGATTCAGCGTTTTCGTGCACACCACCGCCCAGCCCGGCCGGGCCAGATCGTGGGCCGTGCGGCGGGCAGCATCGGCCCGTTCGAAGAGGCCAAAGACGGCGGAACCCGATCCGGACATCGCCGCGAACACGGCACCCGAGTCCAGGAGCGACTGGCGGAGCCGGCTGATGGCCGGGTGATGTTTCGTGACCGGCGGCTCGAGGTCGTTGCGAAGCGACGCCGACCAGGACGGCCACCCGGCGGGCGCGGGGCGCGCTGGCGGTTCCCGCCGCGCGCGGCGGCTGTCCTTGTCGTACCACCCGTATGCTTCCACCGTGGAGACGCCAAACGCCGGGCGCAGCACCACCACGTGAACCACCGGCAATTCATCCAGGGGATAGATGTCGTCGCCGCGGCCGAGGCCGAGCGCGGTGCCGCCCACCAGAAAGAACGGAACATCGGCGCCAAGCCGCGCCCCGATGCGCGCCAGCGTCGCCTGGTCCAACCCAAGCTGCCACAAATGATTGAGCGCGAGCAGCGTGGCCGCGGCATCGGCGCTGCCGCCGCCAAGCCCGGCTTGCGACGGGATGCGCTTGTGCAGGTCGATCTCGAGGTCGCGCGGCGGACCCGACTTCTGCTGGCCCAGCCGCCGCATCAGCGACGCGGCCTTCCATACCAGGTTGGTGCGGTCGGTGGGCACGTCCTCGTCGTCACACGTGATCGCAAACACGCCGCGGCGCGCGGTGACCGTCACGCGATCGGACAAGGCCAGGGTCTGAAAAATCGTCCGCAGGTCGTGATACCCGTCGGGCCGGGTGCCGAGAATCCGCAGATCGAGGTTGATCTTCGCAAACGCCGGCAAGGATATTGAACTCATGGCTTGGTGACGAGCGGCGCCACGGACCGCAGCTCGTCGAGCGTCATCAGTTCCGTACCCGCGGGTATCTCGACGACGAACGCGGCCGGATCGATGGTGATGTTGGTTTCCAGTTGTCCGATCCGCGCGGTGATGTCGACGACCGGTGGAGGCAACCCTGAAGGTGGGGGCAACCCTGAAGGTGGGGGCAACCCTGAAGGTGGAGGCAACCCTGAAGGTGGAGGCAACCCTTTAGGGTTGCCTTCCGCGCGGCGCACGCGCACTGTGCGCGGAAATCCGCCGGCGTGATCCGCGTAGTCCACGTGCCACGCGCCGTAGTCGGCGGCAACCACGACGGTGGATCCTTGCGCCGCGCGCAGGTAGGCGACGCGATCGGCGCCCAGCGTGACGGCCTGCCATCCACTCGCCCACCGCCGTCCATCAACCGGCGCGGCCGCATCGGTGAGGCAGCCGGAGAGCATCAATCGCAGGTCATCGGCGCCCAGCGCCAGTCCAGTGAGGCGCTCCAGGACGGCGGCGATGCTGGTGTCGCGCAGCACCCGGTGGTCGCGCGGCAGCAGCAACGTGCCGCGTTCCTGTCGTCCGGCGAGGATGAAGATCGGCGCGCCAAACGGGGCCAGGCCCTCGAGGCGCACGGCGCCGCCGGTTTCAAGGCCGGCGATCACGCGGCCGCGGATCTTGTCACTGCCGGCGCGGCCCGACAGCGAGAGCTCGGCTTGCAGGGAGCGGAACCCGCGGCACGCGCCGGTGGCGGCGGCAAACGCCTCGATGGCGGTGGGATCCGGCGTGGTCGCGCCGGAGGGACGCGGCGGCAGGCGCGCGGCGCACGACGCCAAGGCGATGGTGGCTATTACCACGGCCAGCGCCCTGCCCTGAGCGAACATTCGTAGGCCGATGGCTGACGAATGTGAGTCGAATGGGATCATTTCTTGCGAGCGCGAGCGTCCTTGATTTTCTTTTCGATGGCGGCGCGATCGATCGACTCGCCGTCGCCGGCCAGCGCGCGTTCCCAGGCGGCGATGGCTTCCGCCGTCTTGCCGCGGCCCGCCAGCACGTCGCCGTGATGGACCTGGATCACCGAGCTGCCGCGCAACGCACCGGCTGCGCGCGCGAGCGGCGCATCGGCCTCGTCGGCCTTGCCGCTCTTGAAGAGCGCCCAGCCGAGGGTGTCGAGGTACGCCGGATTCTCGGGATCAATCTTCACCGCGCGCTGCGCCAGGTCCACGGCTTCGGGGAGGCGCAGGCTGCGATCCGCCAGCATGTAGCTGAGCGAGTTCATCGCGTTGGCATTCAGCGGATCGTCCGACAGCAGCCGCCGGAACTCCTTCTCCGCGTCACCCAGGCGCCCGCCCAATTCGTACGCCGTCGCCATCCGCAGCGTCAGCGTCTCGTCGTCGCCGAAGGTCTTGCGCGCCTGCTCGAGGAGCTTCACCGCGTCGTCGGTGCGCTTTTGATCGGCGTAGAGATCGGACAACCCGACGAGGTAATCGCGGCTGTCGGGGCGTGCCGCGACGGCGTCTTCGAGGAGCTTGTTGGCTTCCGCGTTCTTGCCGCTCTTGGCCAGCGCCTGGGCGCGCAGCCGCACCAGGCGCGGCTGATCGGGCGTGCGCAGGAGCGATTCGCGGGCCAGGGTCTCGGCGCGATCGAAACGGCGCGCCGCAAGATACGCCTGGACCAGGTAGGCGTCCAGTTCGGGGTCCTTCGGGGTGAGCACCCGGGCGCCGTTGAAGGACGTGATCGCGGCGTCGAATTCGCCGAGTTGCTGGTGCGCAATGCCGAGCTGTACCAGCACCATGGCGCCTTCGGTTTCGCGGCCCTTGGCGCGGGCGGCCGATTCTTTCTCAAACGGCGTCAGCGCCTCGACCGCCTGGCGATACTCGTAGCGATCGAACAGGGTGAGCGACAGCGCGTAGAGCCCGGTGATGTTGCTGGGATCGATGGTGGTGATCCGGCGCGCCGTGGCTTCGGCGGCGGCCAGGTCGCCGCTGGCGCGCTGGGCGTTCGACATCAAGTACAGGAGCCGCGTGTCGTCGGGCGTGGCCTTCAGCAATTCGGCGAGCACGTCCTTCGCCTTCGACGCACCACCGTTGACATTCAGCAGTGCGTTCGCGAGCTTGATGCGCAGATCGCGGCTCGGATTCTTGATGCCATCCACGGCCTCGCTATAGGCGCCGGCGGCGTCGGGCCACTTGCCTTGGCGTTCGTAGAGATCGCCGAGCGACGCCCAGTACCGCGGATTGATCTCCGCGGCGGCGGCGAGTGCCTGGGCCGCCTCGTCGATGCGGCCGATCGCGGTGCGGGCTTCGGCGAGCAGGGCGAGCGGCTCCGCGGCCCACGGCACTTGCGCGGCGACGCGTTCGAGCGTCGGCACGGCGTCTTTCGCCTTGCCGGATCGCAACTGCAGGCGGCCGAGCGTCATCTGGAGATTCGGATCGGTGGCCATCAACGGCGACGCCTGGATCGCGAGCAGGTGCTCGACGGCGGTGTTGCGCAAGGCGGCGGAGGTCTGCCCCGCCGGGGGCGGCACGGCGCCTTCGGCCCACGCCGAATAGACCATGGCGAGAATGTGATGCGCCTCGACGTTCTGGGCGTCGAGCTTGAGCGCCAGGTTCGCCTCGGTCACCGCGTCGGCCGCCTTGTTCTGCCGGGCGTAGTAGCCGGCCAGTTCGGCGTGGAGTTCGGCGGACGCGGGGTCGAGCTTCTGGGCGCGCTGCAGCGCGGCGAGCGCCCCGGCCGTATCGCCAGAGGATTCGAGCCGCCGCGCCATCATGAACTCGTAGAACGCGGACGAGGGAGGCGCCGGCTCCGGCGTTTGGGCCTGGAGCGGCGCGGCGACGGCCAGCACGAGAATAAGGGCACCGCAGCGGGTCATGAGGTGATCTTAATGTATATTCGCTCCATGCCCGTCGATGCTGAGTTGCTCGAAATCCTGGCCTGCCCGGCCTGCAAAACGCCGGTCACGCTGGTCAAGGATGGAACGGCCCTCAAGTGCGCGAAGTGCCACCGCGTCTACCCGATCAAGGACGACATCCCGGTGATGCTGATCGACGAGGCGACGGTCGAGCCCTGAACATCCTGCTGATCCGCCTGCGGCTGATTGGCGACGTGGTCTTCACGACGCCGGCGATCACCGCCCTGCGCCGGCGCTTTCCCGAGGCGCGCCTCACCTACGTCGTCGAAGCCGCGGCCGAGCCGGTGGTGCGGCACCACCCCGACCTCAACGAGATCATCGTCGCCGGGCGGCCGCGCGGCGCGGCTCGCCTGCTCTACGATTTTCAGCTGGCGCGCCGGTTGCGCGCGGCGCGATTCGACATCGCGATCGACTTTCACGGCGGACCGCGCAGCGGGTGGCTGACCTTTGCCAGCGGTGCCCCGACCCGCGTCGGCTATGCCTTGCCCGGGCGCGGCTGGTGCTACACCACCCGGGTGCCGTGGACCCGGTCGCTGGTGCCGCCGCGGCATTCGGTGCTCAATCAGTGGGACTTGATCGCGACGCTCGGAATCGAGCCGCCCGATCGGCTCCTTGATCCGGTGTCGATGCCTCTCGACCCTGATGCGGATGCGCGCGTCACCTCGCGCCTGCTCGGCGCCGGGGTGCCTCGCGGCACCCGGCTCATCGTCATCCACGTGAGCGCGGGAAACCCGTTTCGCCGCTGGCCTCCAGCCGCGTTTGCCACGGTGGCGGCGGCGCTGGCCGCGGAGGATCCGAGCCGGCGGATTATCATCACGTCGGGCCCCTCGGAATCGGCGGCCGCCGAGGTCGTGGCCGGCCAGGCGCGCCGGTTGGCTGGAGGCGCCGCCGACGCGATCGTGCGTTGCGGCGAGTTTGATTTGTCGGAGCTCAAGGCGTTGGTGGAACGCGCCGCGCTCTACATCGGCGGCGACAGCGGGCCATTACACGTGGCGGCGACGACGACGACGCCGATCGTGGCCCTGTTTGGTCCAACCTTGCCGGAGCGGTCGATGCCGTGGCGCGATCCGGCGCTGGGGGCCACGGCCGTGGATGTGGGAGAGTTGCCATGCCGCCCGTGCCACCAGCGGCACTGCGTGCCGGGGGACTTTCGCTGCCTGACCCGGATCACGCCGGAGCGCGTCATCGAAGCCGCGCGCGAGCTGTTGCCATGACCCTGTAGCCCGTAGCCCGTAGCCCGTAGCCCCCGAAGCCTGTAGCCTGTAGTCTGTAGCCTGATGACGTCTGTCCCCCTAATGTCCGGCGCACCACCGCGAGATCGGCTCGAGCAGTTCGGGTTGTTCGCGTTCATCGGCATCGTGGCCGCCATCCAGCTGTCGATTGCGACGACCCAGATCCTGCTGGTGGTGGCGGTGGCGTGCTGGCTCGCCTCCCACATCGCGCGTGGTGAGCGCCTCGAGGCGCCGGAGTTCTTCTGGCCGCTCGTCGCCTACGCCGCGCTCACGCTGGTCTCGGCCGGGTTCTCCCTCGACCCGCGGGTGAGCTTCACCGACTGCAAGCAGCTCGTCCTGCTGATGCTCGTGCCGATCGTCTACGACTACGCGCGCGGCGCGCGCGCCAACTCGGTCTTGAGCGTCGTCCTCAGCATCGGCGCCGCCAGCGCGCTCTACGGCATCGTGCAGTACGGCGTGCTCAACTTCGACAATCTTGGACGCCGGCCGCAGGGCACGCTGTCGCACTGGATGACCTACTCCGGCACCCTGATGCTGGTGATCTGCGCCGCGGTGGCGCGCCTGCTGTACAGCAAGAGCGGACGGCTCTGGGCCGCCTTCATCATGCCGGCACTCGTCGTCAGCCTCCTGCTCACGCTCACGCGCGGCGCCTGGGTCGGCATGGCGGTCGGCGTCGGCGTGCTGTTCCTCAGCAAGGACTTCCGCCTGATCGCGCTGATTCCCATCGTCGTGGTCGCGGTCCTCGCGTTTGCGCCGACGTCGCTGACCGATCGCATGTATTCGACCATCGACAAGAACGACGACACCAACCGCGACCGCGTCGCCATGCTGCAGGCCGGCGTCGCCATCGTGAAGGACCACCCGCTCACCGGCGTCGGCCCGGATCAGATCGAGCGGATCTATCCGACCTATCGCGTCCCCGGCGCGGTGAAGGCCACCAATCCGCATCTGCACAACGTGCCGATGCAGATCGCCGCCGAGCGCGGGCTGCCGGCGCTGGCCGCCTGGATCTGGTTTGTCGTCACCGCCATCGTGAGCCTGGTGAAGTTGCTCAAGCGGCCCCGCCATGTCGGCCTGGCCGCGGCGGGCCTCGGCGCGATGGTCGCGATGCTGGCGGCGGGTCTCTCGGAGTACAACTTCGGCGATTCGGAATTCCTGATGCTGCTGCTGGTGATCATCACGCTGCCCTTTGCGGCGCAACGCGACGGAGGCCTCCCGTCGTGAGCGAGTCGCGGCTCCCGGAACTGCCCGCGGCGCGGGCGCATGAGCTGATCGCCCGCTTTCCGTCCTGCCGCCTCACCGTGGTCGGCGACGTCATGCTCGACCGCTTTCTCATCGGCCGCGTGAGCCGGATGTCGCCGGAAGCGCCGGTGCCGGTCGTGGTGTTCGACCACGACCAGTTCCGGCTTGGCGGCGCGGCCAACGTCGCCAACAACCTGCGCGCGCTCGGCGCGAACGTCGACCTGGTCGGCGTGATCGGCGACGACGAGTCGGCGGCGTTCATCAAGGCCGAACTGGCCGCGATGCGCATCCATTCCTCCGGCCTCATCACCGATCCCGACCGCCGCACCACCACCAAGATGCGGGTGGTGACGACCCGCAACCAGCAAGTGGCGCGCATCGACTACGAGTCGGCTCACGAAGTGAGCACGGCGGTGGAAGAAGCGATCGTGGCGCAAGTCGAATCGCGGGCCAAGGCGGCGCACGTGCTGCTCGTGTCGGACTATCAGAAGGGCGTGGTCACGCGGCGGTCGATGGCGCAACTGATCGGGTTTGGCCACGCCAACGGCATTCCCGTCATCGTCGATCCGAAGGTGCCGCACATCGATTACTACTCGGGCGCGACGCTGGTCACGCCGAACCAGCACGAGGCCGAGAGCGCCGCCAACGTGAAGATCGACTCGCACGAAGACGCGCGCAAGGCCGCGACCATCCTGCGCCAGCGGATGAATGCCGAAGGCGTGCTGATCACGCGGGGAGAATTCGGCATGTGGTTGTCGCACGCCGGCGTCGACGGCTACCTGCCCGCCTCGGCGCTGGAAGTGGCCGACGTCACCGGCGCGGGCGACACGGTGATTGCCACCGTCGCGCTGGCGATCGCCGCCGGCGCCACCGCCGCCGAAGCCACGCGCCTCGCCAACGAAGCCGCGAGCATCGTCGTCGGCAAGTTCGGCGCGGCCACGGTCACGCCCGATGAGCTTGGCGAGCGCTTCGGCCGCAGTTAAACCGCGTCACAAGCCGTTCGCCGCCGGCCACAGAAGTGCACGGTTTCTGCGCGGAACCGTTGACTGCGTGCAGGATTAGGCGTGTAATCCCCGACATTCATACTCGGCACGGCGCTTTCTTGATCTTGGCTTAAGTCAAAGACGTCAAGGGGAGGCGGCAGATGCGAAGAGTCCTTGTCGGTTCGGTCCTGGCGCTGCTATTTACGCTGGCAGCTCCGCTTTACGCTCAACAAGGCACCGCGCAAATCGCGGGCAAGATCACGGACGAGCAAGGATCCGTCCTGCCCGGGGTGTCGATTGTCGTGACCAACGAAGACACCGGGGTGTTTCGCGAAGTCGCCAGCAGCAGCGAGGGCACGTTCTTCGCGTCGCAGTTGGTGCCCGGACGCTACAAGCTCGCGGCCCGGATCACCGGCTTCCAGGCGCTCGAGCGCAGCGGCATCGTGGTGTCGGTCGGCAACACCGCGACCATCAACTTGACGCTCAAGGTCGGCGGCCTCGAAGAGACGGTGACCGTGACCGGCCAGACCCCACTGGTGGACACCACGAGCGTGCGCGTCGGCGGCAACATCGGCACGGCGGAACTGAGCGAGTTGCCGGCGATGAACCGGAACTACTTCGCGGCGGTGGCGTTGCTGCCGGGCGTCCAGTTCTCGCCCTCCAACCAGATGGGCAACGACACGATCGTCGCGTCGGGTCAGTCCACGCAAGGTAACAATGTCGCCGTTGACGGCGGCTACAACGGCGACGACGCGCTGGGCACCAGTTCGGGCGCGCAAGTGCGCACGCCGCTCGAGGCGATCCAGGAATTCCAGGTCGTCACCAGCATGTACGACGCCGAGTACGGCCGCGCCAGCGGCGCCATCGTCAATGCCGTCACCAAGGCCGGCACCAACCAGTTCAGGGGCGTGGTGTTCGGCTACGCGGCGAGCAACTCGCTCACCGCCGAAGACTACTTCGTGAAGACCCGTAACCTGGCCAAGCCGACCACGAAGAAGCGCGAGTGGGGCGGCGTGCTCGGGGGACCGATCATCAAGAACAAGATGCATTTCTTCTTCAGCCTGGAACGCCAGCTGGATAACCCGAACCGGACGCGCACCTTCACGTCGCGGCCCGATCTCGATTTCGCCATCGCCGAAGACCGCACCGACTGGAACACGGTGGTGCGCTTCGACCACCAGGTCAACGCCAATCACACCTGGGCGGTCCGCTGGTTGCGGGAAACCGCGCCGCAGTGGAACACCGTCGGCACTCGGCAGACCCTGAATTCGCTGCAGGATGAAACCGACCTGGATCAGACCTTGGTCGGAACCCTGACCAGCGTGGTCGGCAACGCGCGCGTCAATACGTTCCGGGTGGCACGGACCTGGGAACACTGGTGGCACGGCAACGCGTGCTGGCGCGCCCAGGGCGAGGAAGGTTCCGGCTACACCGTCACCAACCAGCAGTCACTGTGCCCGCCGCAACTCGACCAGCTGAGTTTCCTCGGCCAGGCCAGCACCGAATCGCAGGGGCCGTGGGATTCCAACTACCAGGTCGAGGACGATCTGTCCTGGTTCCTGCCGGGCAAGAAGGGCGACCACGACGTCAAGGTTGGCGCGCGCTACAACTACACCGAACTGCGCCGCGTCTCGCAGATCAACCAGAACGGCACGTTCCGGTTCAACACCGACCTGCCGTTCGACGCTGCCGACCCGCGGACCTATCCCGAGCGGTTCACCGTCCGGCAGGGCCAGTTCAACGAGTACATCAAGAACCACACTTACGAGTTCTTCGCGCAGGACAAATGGACCGTCGGCCGGACGACGATGAGCCTCGGGCTTCGCTATGACCTCGAGATCATCCCGCTCGATGAGTCCACCAACCCGTTGTTCCCCGCCGGCACCAAGGACTACCCGATCGACAAGAACAACGTCAGCCCGCGGATCGGCATCACCCACTCGCTCGACGATCAGGGCAAGTCGGTGATCCGCGCCGGCTACGGGATCTTCTACAACCGGACGATCCTGGGCGCGCTCGACGACACGATGGAGTTCGGCAAGTTCACCTCGTCGGTGAACCTGACGTTCCCGAATAACAGTGCCGACCCGGGCCCAAGCGCCGGGCGCCTCCCCACCGACCCGTTCCTGGTCAACGGGCCGTACGTCAACCGGGCGTTGCTCGACCAGCTCTACCCGCCGGGCGTCCCGCTGCGCAACACCGGCGACGTCATCTACGATGCGCCGGACCGCGGCACGCCGTATGCGCACCAGATGATGGTGGGCTACGTCCGCCAGCTCGCCTCGTCGCTCGCCGTCCACGCCGACTTCGTCCGCGTCTCGAACCGGGATATGTTCCTCGCGCGCAACCTGAACCCGATGCAGCGCGCGAACACCACCCGCACCGGCGCGATCACGCGGTCGGATGCCTTTGGCCTGCTCGGTGAACCGTACAGCCAGCATGTCTGGCTGATGGAGAACACCGGCACATCGGACTACAACGCGCTCAACCTGTCGCTCGAAAAGCGGTACTCCAACAACTGGTCCGCTCGCGTGTCGTACTCGCTGTCGAAGAGTGAGGGCACGGCGAACAACCAGGCCGACAAGAACACCTACCAGGTGGGGACCAACCTCAACCTGGATCAATGGAGCGGCCCGTCCGACGTTGACCGCCGGCACATCCTGTCGATTGGCGCCCGGACCGAGGTCCCCAGGACCGGCGGCCTCACGCTGTCGACAACCGTGCGTTACATGAGCGGCGCGCCGTTCACGCTCTACGACAGCAGCATCGACACCGACCAGAACGGCGAACTCGTCGATCCGCTGCCGGCGGGCACCTACAGCGGCACCGATCCCAACGCGTTGAAGAACGTGGACTATGCGGGCGGGCGCAACGGTGCGATCGGGCCCGATTACTTCCAGATCGATCTGCGGGCCGGTTGGCAGCGCCGGGTGAGCGGCGACAAGACGGTCGAGCTCTTCTTCGACATCTTCAACATCACCAACCGCGCCAACTTCGACAATCCCACCCCTGCGTCGTCCGATCGACGCACCGCGGGCACGTTCCTGGCGTTGACCAACCTGCGCGGCGGCGGCGGCTTCCCGCGACAGGCGCAGATGGGCCTCAGGTTCGCCTTCTAGGACCTGGCGCCGAACATGAACGGGACCGGCAACGGTCCCGAGGAGGACCGAGTATGACCAGGGGAACGGCGGAAACGGGCTCGACCGACAATCGCACCAGCCGGCGACACTTCTTCAAGTTACTCGCCGGCAGCCCGCTGCTCGCCCTGGCCTACCCGGCGTTGCCGCCCGACTGGCGGCGTGGCGTCGATCGGCAGTTGCGACAAGGCGCCGCCGCCCCGAGCCCACCTGCCGCCCTGCGCTGTGCCGAGTGCGGCCAGGAGATGCTCGTCGCGTCTCACGCCCCCGGCTATTCGGCGCAGGCGGTCGGAGCATCCGCCCAAACGCCGGGCGCCCTCGAGGCCCAGTTTGCCGGGCAGATGATCGAAGACGCCAAAGATGCCATTAACGTGTGGGACTTCGAAACCGTCGCGCACGCCGGCAACCTGCCACAGCATTGGAACTACCTCCACATGGGGGTCGACGATCTCGAGACGAGAATGGCGAATCGGGTGGGGTTCATGCGCCTGGCGCTTCGCCCGCGGCGCCTCGGGCCCGACGCCACCAAGGTGGACACCTCGGTCCAGTTGTTCGGCCGCAAGTGGGGCACGCCGCTGTTTCTTTGCCCGGTCGCCGCGCTCGAGGCGTATCACACGCAGGGCGAAAGCGGCGCCGCGCGCGCCGCCCGCGCGCGCGGCATCCTGCAAATCCAGTCGAACCAGAGTTCGCAGTCGTATGAAGCCATCGCCGAAGCGCGGGGCGAGCCGCACTGGTTCCAGATCTACACGACACCCGACTGGAACGTGAACAAGAAGCTGATCGATCGCGTGTCGGGGGCGGGCTGTCCGGTGCTGGTCTGGACGGTGGACCTGCTCGGCGGCAGCAATCGGGAACTCGCGCGGCGCTCGCTGGGCCGGGAGGAATACAACCGGCCGCTGTGCCAGAACTGTCACAACCATCAACCGGGCTACCAGCGGCCGATGCGGCGCGGGCTCGACGGCCCGGCCGGACCGCGTCCCCCCTACACGTGGGACTACATCAAGCGCATGAAGGACGCGAGCAGCATGAAGCTGTTCCTGAAGGGCATCGTCACGCGCGAGGATGCGGAGATGGCCATCGAGAACGGCGCCGACGGCATCTTCGTGTCCAATCACGGCGGCCGTGCCGAGAACAGCCTCCGCTCGACGATCGAGGCACTCCCCGAGGTCGTGGCCGGTGTCAGGGGCCGCGTGCCCGTTCTCATCGACAGCGGCGTCCGCCGCGGCGCGGATATTTTCAAGGCGCTTGCCCTTGGCGCCGACGCGGTGGGGATTGGCCGGCCCTATGTCTGGGGGCTTGGCGCGTTCGGCCAGGAAGGCGTCGACAAGGTGATCGAGCTGCTGCTCGACGAGTTCACGATGGTGATGAGGCAAACCCGGACCACGACGCTCGATCAGATCGGGCCGCAATACGTGATGGAAGGGCGCACGCCGATCATGATGCGCAACAACAGCCTGGGCTTTGGACTCTGAGATGAACGCCACCGAAGGAAGGAACTCTCAAATGTCGCGACGAGCGGGACTCGTGTCGACGCTGGTGATCGCCATCGGTGTATCAGCAACGGCGCAGCAGCAGAACGTCGACTTCAGCGTGTCGGGAACCTCGACCATCCGCGGCTGGACGTGTACGGTGAAAGGCGTCATGGCCGTCACGCCCGGCAGCGGCCCGGCCCAGCCGGCGGCGCCGGGCTTTGCCAATGGGGTGCAGGCCGCAACCGTCACGGTGCAGGTCAAGGCGTTCACCTGCCCCAACGACGAGATGCGCGAGCACCTCCTGCAAGCGATGAAAGCGGACAAGTTTTCGGAGATCGTGTTTCGTCTCGACAAGTACGACGTCAAGGGCGCGCAAGCCCTGGCCACCGGCACGCTCACGATTACCGGCGTGACGCAGCCAATCAGCTTGCCGATCGCGTTGAATACCGCGGACCAGGGCTTGCAGATCGAGGGAAACACGCGACTCGACATGACGAAGTACGGCGTCGATCCGCCAGTGGTGATGGCGGGCCTGCTGAAAGTGGGCCCGCAGATCCGCATTGAGTTCAAGGGGATCGTCGCCCGCTGAAGCGGCACCTCCAATCACTTCACGATGCGCGCGCCGGTCGTGAACTGCCGGTAGTTCGTGTAGGTCATCACGCCGGTGACAAACGTCGCCTGCGACGACGGGTCGTAGCGTTCCGTCATGGTCTTTGGCACCCAGGCCGCCAGGGTTTGATCAAAGGCGTAATCAACGGTCAGCAACGCGCGCGACGATGAGTACTGGCCCTGCCGGCCTTCGAGGATCAATTCGGTCCGCACCACTGCCGCACGCGCCCGATCAATCCAGAACCGCCCGGCCACCGGTTTCGGCTCGCCCTCGGCGTTGAAGAGATATGGCGCGCCTTTCTCCTTGAACCGGATGACGTCGCACCTGGCGCCGGCCACGGTTTCCCTCCCTGCTTCGGTAAACGCCAGCCGCGGACTGATGTCCGGCGTGAGGAGCCACAACGCCAGCGTCGGCACGTTGATGTCCCGCTGGATGCCGCCGATGTTGAAGCGCGCGCCCTGCCGTGCGATTTGGCGAAACTGCTGGATCGCTTCAGGCGTGGAATTCGCGTGCACTGACGGCAACGGCACGCGGAGGGAGTCGGCGAGGGGCTTGGCATCCACTTTCTGCACGTCGCGAGCCAGCAGCCACAACTCCCCTTCGATGACGTGGATCAACGCCACCTCGGAATCGAGCACGCGACGTTCGATCGTAATGCCGGCCAGCGAATTGCGCGACATCGAGGCGAGTGACCCCGCGGACGGGCGTGTCTTCACCTCCTGCACGTAGTGCTCATCGGCAAGCAGCGTCGCCGCGTGCAGCGCAAACGTCGCCGCGTGCTGCATCGCGATCAGCACCGCCGGCGGCAGCGGTCCGGCCGGCCGGCCTGTTGCGGGCGCGGCGATCGCGCCGGGCGCCGCCGGTTCCGGACGAGCCCGATCGGCGCCGGTAAATTCGATCAGCCGGGCCAGCCCTCGTGTGCCGGCTCCCGACGATCCGGTGTCGCGGATCGACAGTTGGCGATGCGATTGGCGCAGTGCGTCCCGCACCGCCTCCAGGCCCCGGCGCGGCTCGGTTCGATACGGGAGGCCCGGGCTTTCGAAGACGATGGACTCGGCCGCACCTTCATTCGCCCCGTCGAGGATCACGCCGGCGAGCTGAAGCAGGACTTCGTTG
>JBDTMB010000117.1:0-13624 GCA_039934485.1 Vicinamibacterales bacterium | reverse complement strand
GAGCCTTCGTGGTCCGCGCGGAAGGCGACCCGCGAGCGCTGTCCGGCGCGATCGAAGCAGCGGTGCACCACGTCGATCCGGATCTGCCGCTCTTCAACGTCCGCACCATGTCCGAGGTGATCAACCAGGGCATCGGCCAGCAGCGAATGACGATGGTGCTGTTGTTGGGTTTTGCGGGCCTGGCGCTCCTGATGGCGGCGATTGGCGTCTTTGGCGTCACCGCCTATTCGGTGTCGCAGCGCACCCACGAAATCGGCGTGCGGATGGCGCTTGGCGCCAATTCGTCCCGCCTGCTCGCCCTCGTGCTCCGGCAGGAGATGCTCGCTTGCCTGCTTGGCATCGTCGCCGGTGTGATCGGCGCGGTTGCCCTCTCGTCGCTCCTGCGGTCGTTGCTGTTTGGCGTGGCCCCTCGCGATGCCGCCACGCTGGCCGGCGCGGCCGCCGTGCTGTTCCTCGTCACGATCGTGGCCTGCTACCTGCCCGCGCGACGGGCGACGCTGGTGGATCCGATGAGCGCCCTACGGAGCGACTGATGAAATCGTCGTCACTACGTCCTGCGGCTGGTCCGGTTGCCGCCCGGCGGGTGGACTGACCGTTTCGCCGTATCATCCGGCTAATGCGTTGTCGCGCGCGCTGGCCGGTCCTCTCGCTCTTCGCCTTGGTCGTCTCCGCCGCGCCGCACGCGCAGACCGCACCGGCCCGTGGAGACGATGCTTCGGGCTCGTCGATTCACACGCCCGAACAGTTTTTCGGCTTTCGCATGGGCGCCGATCGCGAGCTCGCCGATTGGGCGGCGCTGCAACGCTACGTTGAGACGGTCGCGGCGGCGTCGGACCGCGTCGAGATTACCGACGCCGGCCGGTCCACGGAAGGCCGCCGCCTGGTGGCGGTGATCGTCACGGCCCCGGACAACCTCGCCCGCCTCGAAGAGATTCGCGCCACGGCGATGCGGCTGTCGGATCCGCGCACCCTCGATGCGGACGCCGCCGCGGCCCTGGTCGATCGCCAGCCGGTGATCGTGGCGATTGGGATGAGCGTGCACGCCTCTGAAATCGGCGCGACCCAGGCCGCGCCAGAATTGCTGTATCGGCTGGCCACCTCGCAGGACCCCGACGTGTTGCGCGTCCTGCGCGAGGTGGTGCTGATCTTTTTTCCATCCCTCAATCCCGACGGCCACGTGCTGACGGTGGATTGGTATCGCCAGTGGAAAGGCACCGAGTACGAGGGCTCGGAGTTGCCGGGCCTGTATCACCGCTACGCCGGCCACGATCTCAATCGCGACGCGTTCATGCTGAACATGGCGGAGACGCGCGCGATGGCGGATTTTTTCTATCGCCGCTGGCGCCCGCAGGTGTTTCTCGCGATGCACCAGATGGGGCCGTACGGGGCGCGCTTCTTCGTGCCGCCCAACACCGACCCGATCGATCCCAATTACGACCCGTTGATCTGGCGCACCGCGGGCCTGCTCGGCAACGCGATGGCGTTTGGTCTGGAAGAGGACGGCCGTGCGGGCGTGCTGCAGAACGCGCTGTACGATTACTTCTCACCCGGTTACGAAGACGCGGCGCTGGTCGGCCACAACACGGTGAGCCTGCTCACCGAGGCGGCCGGTGTCCAGGTGGCCACGCCCATCAGGATCGCGCCGGACCAACTGGAGGCCGAGGGTCGTGGCTTCCCCAGTCACCAGGCCTCGATGGCCTTTCCGCATCCATGGCCCGGGGGCACGTGGCATCTTCGCGACATCGTGGACTATGACCTTTCGGCCATCCACGGCCTGCTCGACGCCGCCGCGCGGTATCGCCGCGAACTGGTCCGCAACTTCTACGTCCTCGGTGCGCGGCAGGTGGAACTCGGGCGCAAGGGCGGGCCGTTTGCCTTCCTCATCCCGCCCGATCAATTCGATCTCCACGCCTCACAACACCTCACGCAATTGCTGATCGATGGCGCCGTCGATGTCGAACGCACGCTGGAGCCGTTCCGCATCGCCGAGACGTTGTATCCGGCCGGCACCGACATCGTGTTGATGGCGCAGCCGTACCGCGCCTACGCGAAGACGCTGCTCGAAGTACAGCACTATCCAGCCAGGCAGGCCTCGAGCACCACGCGGGACCGGCCCTACGACGTGACTGGTTGGACGTTGCCGCTGCAAATGAACGTCAAGGTGGATCGCGTCGAGGGGTACTTCCAACCGCCGCGGACCACCCGGCTCGATCACGTCACGATCCCACCGGCGCGAATCTGGGGAGAGCCGCAGGTGACGCCGACGGCGCGGCGGCCGGCGGCGTCGTACTTCGTCATCGACGGACGCGGCAACGGCGCCAGTATTGCCGCCAACCGGCTCCTCAAGGCCGGGGCGAACGTGTCCTGGAGCTCGGCCGCTCTCGTCATCCAGGGCTACACGTATGCCAAGGGCGCACTCATCGTCTCCGACGCGGCCGGCGTTCGTCCGGTGGTCGAGGGTATCGTCCAACAGCTCGGGCTTCGGGCCACCGCCGCGATTGGGCCGTCACCGCGTGAGGTCCGGGCCATTGGCCGGGCGCGCGTGGGTTTGTACAAACCGTGGGTGGCCAACACCGACGAAGGGTGGACCCGGTGGATCCTCGAGCAGTACGAGTTCCCGTTCGAGACGATTACCGACGCTGACGTGAAACGCGGCGGGCTGCGCGCGCGGTTCGATGCGATCGTGCTGCCCGATCAGGGCGCGAGCCTCCTGGTGACGGGTCACGCCGGCGGCACGATGCCCGCCGCATACACCGGCGGCCTCACCATGGATGGCACCGCCATGCTCAAGACGTTCGTCGACGCCGGCGGGACGCTGGTGGCGCTTGATTCCGCGGGAGAGCTCGCGATCGATCTGCTGGGCGCGCCGGTGAAAGACGCCACGCGCGGCGTGGCGGCAGACGACTTCTTCTGTCCCGGATCGCTTGTCCGAATCGAACTGGACGACGATCCGCTGACGTACGGCCTGCCGCGCGAAACGGCAGGCTTCTTCTCGTTCAGCAGCGCCTACGACCTCGTCCCAACCACCAGCACGCCCGGGACGTCCGCAGCGCCCACCGCCCGGGTCATCGGCCGCTATGCGCAGGACAACCTGCTGCTCAGTGGATGGCTCGAAGGCGAGCGCGTCATCGCCGGCAAGGGCGCGGTGGTGGAAGTGAGGTCCGGCCGGGGCCGCGCGATCCTGATCGCGTTTCGCGCGCAGCATCGGGCCCAGTCCCTCGCGACGTTCCGGCTCCTGTTCAACGCCCTCCATACGTCGCGTTGAAAAATCCGCCACCTCGAACGATGCCCCAGCAGGAAAATACTGCAACCTCCCGACCCACCGAGCCCTGAAACCCCAGCAATTCCGGCATCCCGCTCGAGGATCTGGATTTGCAGATCTCGACGCCATGTCGAGCGCCCTGGGATCGAGCGTGTATGTGCGCGGCGAACGGTGGACGGTCGTCGGCTGCGAGCGCTTCAGCACCTGCAGCGTGTTTGTCGTCTCGGGCGCCGAGCGAGACAACGCCGGCCGGCGCTGCCAATTCGTCGAACCCTTCGATCGGCTGCGAGGCGTGCGGCCGGATCGGCTGCGCCACCGCAAGCGCCAGGCGGTACTCAGAACCGCGCTGGCGGCGGCGACACGAGCGAAGCCCGCCGGCGGCTTATGGACCGCGGCTGACGCCAACCTCACGCTGCTGCCCTACCAGCTCGAGCCGGCGCTCGCGGTGCTCGATGGTGCGACCCGGATCCTGCTGGCCGACGAAGTGGGCCTGGGTAAGACCATTCAAGCCGGGTTGATCCTGGGCGAGCTCGCCGCACGCGGCCTCGTCGATCGGGCGTTGATCCTGACGCCTGCGGGACTTCGCGACACCTGGGCCGGCGAGCTTCGCGATCGCTTTGGGCTGCAGGTCCGCGTGCTCGACCAGGCGGTCATTGCGCAGCAAACCGCGGCGCTGCCGGCCGGCTTCAACCCCTGGACGCTAAAAGGCATCACGATCGCTTCGCTCGATTTCGCGAAGCGGCCGGAGGTCCTCGCCGCCATCGAAGAGGCGCCGCTCGACCTGGTGATCGCCGACGAAGCGCATCACCTCACGCCCGGCAGCGATCGCGGCGCCGCCGTCGCGCGCCTCGCGGTGCGCGTGCCCTGGGTGGTCCTCGTCTCGGCCACGCCACATTCAGGCGACGAAGCGGCGTTCAGCTACCTCACGGGGTTGGGCGCGCTCGGGGAGGGCCTCAGCGTCTTTCACCGTTCACGCGCCGACGTGGGCATCGCCGTTGGACGACGGGTCCACTGGTGCGCCGTTGCGCCGCAGCCGGTCGAAGCCGAAATGCTGCGCGCCACGGAGCGATACGCCCGCGCGATATGGCAGTCGCGTGGCGCCAGCGAGCAGGCCGTTCGCCTGGTGGCCACGACGCTTGCGCGCCGGGCGGCCTCGAGCGCCGCCGCGCTGCGGCGCACGCTCGTGCGGCGTCTCGCACTGCTCTCCGGAAACGACGACCCCTCGCCTCAACAACCCCCACTGCCATGGGACGACGTCGACGGCAGCGATGACGACGACCCCGCGTGGCTGGGCTGTGCGGGCCTCGAGAATGGTGCGGACGAACGGCAACGGCTCGAGGAATTGATCCGACTGGCGCAGTCCGCCGAACCGCACTCATCCAAGACCCATCGCCTGGTGCGCCTTCTCGGGTTGGCACGTGAGCCGGCCGTGATCTTCACCGAGTATCGCGACACGCTCGAGGCGCTGCAGCAAGTGCTCGAAGCGGGCCGTTCGATCGCGGTGATCCACGGCGGCCTGGCACCGGCGCTCCGCCAACTGGCGGTGGATCGCTTCACGCGCGGCAGCGCCGATGTGCTCATCGCCACGGATGCGGCCGGCGAAGGACTCAACCTGCACCAGCGGTGCCGCCTCGTCGTCAACGTCGAGTTGCCGTGGAATCCGCTCCGGCTCGAACAGCGTATTGGGCGCGTCGATCGCATCGGCCAGTCGCGACGCGTGCACGCCGTGCATCTGTTTCATCGCAACAGCATTGAAGAGACGGTGTTGGCCCGGCTGGAGCGCCGGCGGCAGACCGCGGGCGCGTGGATGAGCGAAGAGGACATCGCGCAGGCCGCGCTCGGCGCCGCGCCCGCGACGACGCGGCCGGCACCGCGAATCCGCACCACGAGCGTCTCGCGCGCCGCAGCCGAAGTGGCGCGAGCCGACGAGCAGCGGCGCCTTCGCGCACCGCTCAGGGATGCTGCAGCCGCGGACGCGAGCTGGGCCCTCCCGAGACGCCAGGCCGCCACCCTTCGAGTGGTTCTCCTGCACGTGGTCCGCCTGTTGGATGGCGGCTTTCGAACGACGACGGTGTGGTGCCTGCCCATCAGCGTGCATCTGGCGCGGGCGCCGCGCTGCAAGAAGCAGTGGCGCATCGCGATCCAGGCGCTGGCGCGTGACGAAGTCATCCGGCGTACGTGCTCGATTGAAGGCGAGCGGTGTGCCGCCGCGGCGGCCCGGGCGTTGCGGCCATTGGTTGACGCCCTCGTCAAGCGAGTCGAACGGATCCGGCGGCGGCTCACGCCGGCCCGGCTGCCGCTGAGACAGGTGTCGTTGTTCGATCGCCGCTTGGAGCGCGAGGCTGAGTCCAGACGGCACGTCCGGCTGACGCTCGACGCGCATCTGGAAGAACGCGCGCGCCAGTTTTCGGGCATCGTGGCGAACCCTGCCCGTTTCACGGTCCGCCTGGTCGCCGCATGGGCCGCAGACGGGCCACAGATGAACGCAGATACGGAGTCCTCAGACGGCGCCCACGAGGAGCCGGCGGGCAGGCAATAGGCATGGTGCCCGGTCTTGGCGGCCACCTGGTGTCGCAGTCGTATGTCGAGCTGCAACTGTTGCCGGCCCTGCTCGGCCCCGGGCACACGAACGCGCTCGGCGAATTCTCGCGCGACCTGTCGCGCTGGTGGCGAACCGTGGCGAGATCGATCGGCCCGGCGTCGAGCACCCGCGCCGTGTTTGACGTGGCTGTGGGGCCGCTGCTGTCGATCCTCGGGCACCAACCGCCGGCGCTGATTCCAGACGCCTGGGGCCTGGCGGGCCGGGTGGGCGGCGCGGACTCCGCACTCGTCCTCATCGTGCTGCCCTGGACCGCCGGCCTCAACGAGCGATGGCGGGACGCCGTCCGCGGCGGCCTCGCCGCCGGCACGCGATGGGCGCTGGTCAGCAATGGCCATTCGTTGCGGCTGGTGGACTGCACGCGCACCTGGACGCGGCTGTCGATCGACTTCTCCTTCCCCGCCCTCGCCAACGACCCGCGCGGCGTCGCGGCTCTGTGGGCGCTCGCCCGCGCGGAGGTCCTCGCGACTGCCACGCTCGCGACCATCGTCGCCAATTCCGATCGACAAGCCGCGCAGGTGTGCCGGTCGCTCGGCGACGGCGTGCTCGATGCGCTGCCGCACCTGGCGGCGGCGCTCGAGCGGCACCCACGCCGTCTCATCGACGGGCGCCGTGCGGTGGGCAAAGCGACATTCGAGCAGGCGCTCACGATCGTCTACCGCGTGTTGTTTCTTCTCTTCGCCGAAGCGCGGGGGCTGGTGCCGGTCTGGAATGAGATCTACCGCGACGGTTACACCATCGACGCGATGTGCCGGCGGATCTCCGAACGGCCGGGCGCACCGGGATTGTGGGACGCGCTGCTGGCGATCTCGCGGATGGCGCACGCGGGATGCCGAGCCGGCGATCTCGACGTGACGGCGTTCAACGGGCGGTTGTTTTCACCGTTTCACACGCCGCTGGCGGAGGGCCGGCCGGTGCCGGACGCGGTCGTCAGGCGCATGGTGCTGGCGCTGGCGACCACCGAGACGCGGATCGGCCGCCAGCGCATCGCGTATCACGACCTGGGCGTCGAGCAGTTGGGGGCCGTCTACGAACGGGTGCTCGAGTACGAGCCCGCGCCCGCAACGACCGGGCTCGCGCGGACCTCGACTGAACGCAAGGCCACCGGCAGTTTCTACACCCCGCGCGCGATTACGGAATTCCTCGTCCGCCGAACCCTGCATCCGCTGGTGGCCGGGAAGACCGCGGACGACATTCTCGCCTTGCGCGTCGTCGATCCGTCGATGGGCAGCGGCGCGTTCCTGGTGGCTGCGTGCCACTACCTGGCCGAGCAATGCGAGCAGGCGATGGTCCGTGACGGGCAGCTTGCCGCCGCTGAGGTGTCGACCGCGGAGAAGGCCGCGATCCGGCGGCGGGTCGCGGAACGCTGCCTGTTTGGCGTCGATCTCAATCCCACCGCGGTGCAACTGGCGCGGCTGTCGCTGTGGCTCACCACGCTGGCGTCGGATCGCCCGCTGACGTTCCTCGACCACCATCTCGCGGTCGGCGACAGCCTGATCGGCGCGCGGCTGCAGGACCTCGCGAGGTCACCCGTCGCGCGTAGCCGTCAACGAAGATTGGATCCGCAATCGCCTGTCCTGCCGATGTTCGAGGACGAGCTCGCCGGCGTCGTGGCCACGCGCGTGCTGCCCGACCGCATCCGCCTCGCACTCGAACCGTCGGACACGCTCGAGGCGGTCCGGCAAAAGGAACGCCGCCTGGCCGCGCTGACGGCGCCGGACGGCCCGTTCGCGTCGTGGTCGCGCGCCGCGGATGTGTGGTGCGCCGTGCCGTTGTGGCCGGGACCGCCGCCGTCTACGGCACTCGCCGGCGAGCTGATGGCCCGCGCGTTGGGCGGAACGACGACGCTGCCCGCGAAACAACTCGACGCGTGGATGGCCCGCGCCTCGACGATCGCCCGCGATCGCGCCGCATTTCACTGGGAAGTCGCCTTCCCCGAAGTGTTCTTCGATGCCCATGGCCGGCCGCGCGCCGACGCGGGCTTTGATGCGGTCATCGGCAATCCGCCGTGGGACATGCTGCGCGCCGACCTCGGCTCCACGGCGGACCGCGCCTCGGAGCGGCTCCGCACCTCGGCGCTCCTCACGTTCTTTCGAGCCTCCGGCATTTACCGGAGCCAGGGCACCGGCCATCCCAATCGCTATCAGCTGTTTCTCGAACGGGCGCTTCAGTTGACGCGGCCAGGCGGGCGGCTCGGCCTCATCCTGCCATCGGGACTGGCCACCGATCATGGAAGCGCGCCGCTTCGTCGTCTCCTGTTCGACCGGTGCGACATCGACACGTGGCTCGGCTTCGACAATCGACTGTCGATCTTCCCGATTCATCGCAGCATGCGTTTTGTGCTGCTCGGTGCCGCCAAGGGAGGGCGGACCGATCGCCTCAGTTTTCGTTGCGGCCTCACCGACGCCGCCGTGCTCGAGCAGTACCCGAGCGGGCCGCTCGAGGGTGAAGCACGGGACAGCATCGCGATCTCGCGGACGCGGCTTGAGGTATGGGATCCCGAGCACCTGACGCTGCCCGAGGTGTCGACGCCGATCGCGCTGGCGATTCTCACCAGAGCCGCGGCCGCGGCGCCCAGGCTTTCGGCAGCCGACGGCTGGGCCGCCCGCTTTGGCCGCGAGTTGAACGCCACCGATGATCGCCCGCACTTCATCCCGCGCAAGACGGGGGCGCGGACCATGCCCATCATTGAGGGCAAACATCTCGCGCCGTTTCGAGTGTCGTGGCGGCAGGCTGCGCTGGCGATCACCAGGGAGAAGGCGGCGGCGCTGATCGACGGGGCCTCGACGTTCGACCGCATGCGGATTGCCTACCGGGACGTCGCGAGCGCCACCAATCGCGTCACGCTCATCGCCGCGCTGCTGCCAAGGGGCACGCTCTCGACGCACACCGTGTTCTGCCTGAAGACGCCGCTCGCGCTGGCCGAGCAGTGGTGCTTGCTGGCGCTTCTCAACAGCCTCCCGGTCAACTATCTCGTGCGGCTCGGCGTGACCACGCACGTCACCACGGCGTTGATGGCGCGTCTCCCGGTGCCGCGGCCGGTTCGAGGTTCAGCGGTGTCGAGGGAATTGGCGTGCCTGTCGCGCTCGCTGGCAAAGTCCGGGGTCGACGCCGCTCCCCACCTGTTCGCCAGGCTCAACGCCATCGTCGCGGGGCTGTACGGGTTGACGCGAGAGGAGTACGCGCATGTCGTCGAGAGCTTTCCGCTGCTGCCACGAGAACTCAGGGCCGCGTGCCTCGACGCTCAAATGCATGACGCGGAAACACGGAAACACCGAAACACGGAGAAATCCAATGCTCCATCATGACGTCGCGGATCGAACCCGTGGTTGAGTGTTTCCGTGTTTCCGTGAATGCATTCAGTGGCGAAGCGCGATGACGACGGATCCAAGGAGCACGAGCAACACGGTGCCGGCCATGAGTGTTGAGGACCACTCACGGGCGCGGGAGTACGCGATGGTGGCGACGAGGACGCGGGCCATTGGTGTGGCCATCAGGATCAGCAGCCCGGCGCGCAAGATGAACGCCGTCGCCGGGGCGGCGGGGGCGGCGATCGTCAAAAGCAGGCCGAGCGCGAGGAGCGCCGTGCTCACGGCGCTGCCGGCGCCAAGCACCCGGCCGAGGATGGCTTCGATCCGATCGGCGGAGTCGGGGCTGCTCATGGCGTGCGCACCAGCATCAGGGCCGACACGGTCAGCAGGACCACCGCCATCAGGATCTTGAGCCCTCTCACCGGCAACGCCGTACCGAGCCGCAGCCCCAGCGTCGAACCGGCGAGCACGCCGAGCACCGCGGCCGCGGCGGTGCTGGGGACGATCAGGCCCTGGCCGTAGTACACGAGGGCGCCCGAGGTGGCGGTGACGCCGATCATGAACGCGCTCGTGGCGGTGGCCACCCGCAGCGGGACGCCGCACAAGGCGTTCAACAACGGCACCTTGATCGTGCCGCCGCCGATCCCGAGCAAGGTCGAAAGATTGCCCGCGACAAACGAGCCGGCCAACGCCAGCGGCAGGCGCTTGACCCGGTAAGCGACCATCCGTCCGGTTTCTGCGTCGTGGATCCTGCCGCCCCATGCACCGGGGTGGGTGCCCTCGTGAAGGACGTTTCTTCGATGCAATCGCGTGAGGGTGAGGATGGCGATGCCGGCGGTGACACCGCTAAAGAGCCAGGCCAGGGCGCGGGCCGACAGCGCGGCGGCCGTCACGCCGCCGACCAATCCGCCGGCGGCAGTGGCGATCTCGAGCAGCATGCCAAGCCGCAGATTGATCAGATGCCGTCCCGCGGTGCCGGCCGACACTGCGCTCGAGGTCGCAATCACGGTGATGAGGCTGACGCCGACGGCTTGCTGAATGGGAAGGTGCAGGCCGATCACCAGGAACGGCACCAGCAACACGCCACCACCGATGCCAAGCATCGCCCCAAGAGCACCGGCCACGGTTCCGGCAAGCGCAACGGTGAGCGCCCAGAGCGGCGTCATTGCCGGTCGCTCTTGGGCCGTCCGGCTTCCCAGGGCTTCAACACCGCATGGAGCGTCGACACGATCGGCGCCGGGATGCCGTGCTTCTTGGCGCGTCTCATGGCCGCGCCCTGGAGCGCCTCTACCTCGATTCGCTTGCCGGACTCCAGATCGATCAGCAGCGACGAGCGGGTGGTGAACGGGATGTTGTCCATGTATTGCTTGAGCGTCTCGAACCGATCCGCGGAGATCGTCACGCCCTCGGCCTTTGCGATCGCGGCCACTTCGCGCGCCGCCGCGTAGAACATCTCCTGAGCCGCCGCGTGTTGCCACACGTGGCCGATCGGCAGGCGCGCCGATCCGGTAAAGCCCGAGAAGGGCACCAGGTAGACGAACTTGTCCCAGATGTTCACGCGCGCATCGGCCACCGCCGTCGCCTGAATGTCGGCCGCCGCGAGCACCTCGGCGAGGGCCTCGACCCGGGCCGAGACCCGGCGGCGGTCGCCGAACACTTCGCCGAAGATGATCGATCGGTGCACGCCGGTCTGCACGATCAGCCCCGGCGCCTCGAGCGCGGTGGCGACGTAGGTGGTGCCACCGAGCACGTGCCCGTCCCCGGCGATGGCGGCCACGTCCTCAACGCTATCGACGCCGTTCTGCAGCGTGAGCACCACCGTCCCGGGTCCGACCAGCGGCTTCAGCATCGGCAGCGCCGTGGCATTGTCGTAGGTCTTCACCGCCACGATGGCGACATCGACGGGCCCCACTTTTGCCGTGTCGCTCTCGGCGGCCGCGCGCACGTGAAAGTCGCCGAGCGTGGCGCTCTTCACCTGCAGCCCGCGCGATCGAATCGCCTCCAGGTGCGCGCCGCGCGCGACGAAAGTCACGTCCTGGCCGGACCAGGCGAGCTTCGCGCCAAAGTAGCCCCCCACCGCCCCCGAACCGAGAATCGCAAATTTCATCCACAAATGCTGACACGGAACCGCGAAACCCGGAAACCAGCGGTGTTAGAATTTCCCTGTGGCGGCCCGCCTCGTTGCCTATCTCGTCGCCTGTATCGTCGGCGTCACGCTGATCGCGGGGCTGATTGTGCGCGCGCAGCGCGAAGACGATGGCGCGGTGGATCTGATTGTCGTCAACGGCAAGGTCTACGCGGCCGATGGCGAGGAAGCGCTGCGCGAAGCGGTGGCGGTGCGCGGCAACAAGGTGATTCGCGTCGGCACGAACCGCGAAATTCAACGTCTGCGTCGCGCGCAGACCGTGGTGGTCGACGCCAAGGGCGGCGCCGTGGTGCCCGGCTTCAACGACGCGCACGCCCACTTCATCAGCGGCGGCCTCTCGCTGGATCAGGTCAGCTTGCTCGAGGCCCTCACCCTGGACGCGGTGAAGGACACCGTGCGGGTCTGGGCCGAGGCGCATCCCGAGCGTGAATGGATCGTCGGCCGCGGCTGGTACTACCAGCCGTTTGCCGGCGGGCTCCCGACGCGCCAACTCCTCGATGCGCTGGTGCCCGATCGCCCGGCGTACCTGACGGCCTACGACGGCCACACCGGGTGGGCCAACACCAAGGCGCTCAAGCTCGCCGGCATCACCCGGCGGACGAAGAACCCGGTCAACGGCCTCATCGTGAAGGATCCGCGCAACGGCGAGCCCACCGGCGTGTTGAAAGAGGCGGCGATGGCGTTGATGGCCACCGCGGCGCCGCAGCCGACGCGCGAGGACAAGCTCGCCGCGATCCGCGCCAGCCTCGGCGAGGCGCACCGCTACGGCGTCACCAGCGTGCAGAGCGCGTCGGGATCGCCAGACGATCTCGAACTCTACGATGCCCTGCGCAAGCAGGGCGAGCTGACCGTCCGCATCTACCAGGCGCTGTCGGCCGATGCGTCGACAACGGAAGCGGATCTCGATCGGCTTGATCAGGTGCGCGCGCGCTTTGCCGACGATCCGCTCCTCAAGACCGGGGCGATCAAGCTCATCGCCGACGGCGTGATCGAAACCCATACCGCCGCGATGCTGGAGCCCTACGCCAACCGGCCCCGCACGAAAGGGGATCCGAGATTCACGCCGGAGGCCCTCAACAAGACCGTGGCGATGCTGGACCGTCGCGAGTGGCAGGTGATGACGCACGCGATCGGCGACGCCGCAATCCGCATGACGCTGGATGCCTACGAAGCCGCCGCCCGCGCCAATCCCGCACCGGCGCGGGGGCGGCGGCATCGCGTGGAGCACATCGAGAGCATCGACCCGGCCGACATTCCCCGCTTCGCCAAGCTCGGCGTGATCGCCTCGATGCAGCCGCTGCACGGCCTGCCGAGCCCGGAGCCTGGCGATGTGTGGAGCACGAACATCGGCCCGGAACGTGCCGCGCACGGATGGTTGTGGGGCAGCATCAGCCGCGCCGGCGGCCGGCTGGCGTTCGGCAGCGACTGGCCCGTGGTCACCCTGGACCCGCGCCCGGGACTGCACGTCGCGGTCAATCGCACCACGCTTGATGGACTGCCAGAAGGCGGATGGCTGCCCGGGGAACGACTGCCGCTGCGGAAGGCGATTGACGCCTACACCCGCGACGCCGCGTGGGCGTCTTACGATGAGCTGCGCAAGGGCACGCTCTCCCACGACATGCTGGCCGACCTGGTGGTGTTCTCGGACGACATTTTCGCCCGTCCCGCGTCTCGCCTTACCGATGCGCAAGTGGTCGTGACCATCGTCGACGGCAAGGTCGTGTATCGCCGCGACGCCCCCGAAGCCACCACCACCCGTTAGGCCACCCTGAGGGTTTGCCTCCACGGGCCAAGGAACCATCGGCCGGCCCTGCTCGTCTGAGGTGTAGATCCAGCCATGTTCAACAACACCCTTCTCGCTCTCGCTTGTGCGGCAGCGGTCTGCGCCAGCCTGCCGGTTGGCGTGGCCGCCCAGTCGGACCTCGACGCCTTCATGGAGCGCGTGCTGGCCCGCCGCGACGACAATTGGAAGAAGCTCCAGCAATACGTCCTCGAGGAACGCGAGGCGTTCGACCTTACCGGGCCCGGCGGATTGCCGCTCTGGGGCATGCGGCGTGACTACACCTGGTTCATCCGGCAGGGCGTGTTCGTGCGGAGCCCGCTCAAGGCCAACGGCGTCACCGTGTCGGAGTCCGACCGGCGCAAGGCCGAAGACGAATGGCTGAAGCGCGAGAAATCGCGCGAGGAGCGCCGCAAGCGCCGCGCCGAAAAGGCGGCCGCCAACGAGCCGCTGGCGCCAGGCGATCGCGGCAGCATCAGCGTGGGCCCCCAGGGAATCGACGTGGACATGGTCGACGTCCTCAAGC